>NZ_CP114882.2:2750714-3101428 GCF_027474525.2 Flavobacterium lacustre | reverse complement strand
CCGCTGACCATTCTGGTTATTCAGGTTCAGGTTTTGTTGCAGGGTATATTAAGGTTGGACCAGGATTACAATGGGATTTGAATGAGAACATTTCTGGTGGCGATTATAATTTTATATTAAAGTATTGCAATGGAATGGGAAATGACAGAACAGTTAGTTTGTATATTGATGGTGTTAAAACTCAAATAACACTGAGTCCAACTGCAAATTGGGATACATGGGGTATTTTTCGAAAAAAGATTTCATTGTCAACAGGATCTCATAGCATTAAAGTTGTCTGTGATGCGGGTGATACTTACAATGTAAATATTGATTACTTGGCACTGAGTCCGGTGCCAACTGTAAACACTGTGAATGAAGCCGAAAGCGCAATATTGGAAGGAGGGGCTAGTGTCGATACTAACCACCCAGCCTATACTGGGACAGGTTTTGCTTCCGGCTTTGAAAATTCAGGGCCTGCTATTACTTGGCGCTTTGATCAACCATTAGCTAATGGGGATTATACAATTTCCATGCAATATGCTAACGGTACTGGAGGAGATGGCCAACTTACAACACGTACTATGAGTTTGTACATTGATGGAGTAAAAAGCCAAATAGCACTGCCTCCTACTGATAATTGGGACACCTGGAATGTTTTTCAACAAAATGTTTCACTAAGTGCTGGGCCTCATATTATTAAAATTTCATACGACAATGGAGATTCCGGAAAAGTAAATATCGATTGGCTTGGAGTTAGTCCTGTTGGGCAGCCGCTGCCAAATACTATTGGTAAATTCCAAAAAACAAACCTAGGAGGCGGGATACGTTCGCTTGATCTAAAATCTGGGGAAACACCTTTGTGGGATGGCCTTATGAGTAAAGATGGTTGGCATTTGATTGACGATAGTAAAACGGCATTAACAGAAGCTGACGGCTGGGTATCTTCCAGACCATCACATTCTGGCGGATATCAAGACGGTTACTTCTTCGGATACGGAACAGATTATCAAGCGGCATTAAAAGATTTTTATAAAATTACAGGAAATCCGCCTTTGCTGCCTAAATGGGCTTTTGGAGTTTGGTATTCAAAATACGCACCTTATACAAGTGATTTTTATAAAAATACTTTATTACCAAGATTTAGATCGGAGAAAGTTCCCTTGGATGTTTTAGTTGTTGATACTGATTGGAAGTCTCCAGACAAATGGAATGGTTGGAGTTGGGATAACAACCTGTTCCCAGACCCTCAAAGTTTTATTAATTGGGGTAAAGGCGAAGGTCTAGCGATTGCTCTTAATATACACCCTTCTATTCTTAGTAATGATCCAAAGTTCGCAGCAGCAGATGCTACCGCAGGAGGAGGCCTTTTAGGGAGAGTTGGTGATAGATTATCTTTTGATTACAGCAAAAAAAGTCATGCGAAAGCTTATTTTGATCTGCATACGCAATTTAATAATCAGGGAATTCGTTTTTGGTGGTTGGATTGGGTAGATCAAACAGTGAATACGGAAGTAAAAGGACTACCGGTAGAAGCATGGCTTAGTCATTTATATGTGAAAAATATGGAGGACCGAAACATGCGTGGTTTTGCATTTTCGCGTATTGGAGGTGGTTATAATGGATATGGAAATAACGGAGTGCCAGATATGGCTTGGTCAGACCACCGTTATACACTCCACTTTACAGGGGATACATTTGATGAATGGAACTTACTGAAATTTGCAGCAAAGTTTACTATTCGAGAAGGAAACCTTGGAATACCTTATGTGTCACATGATATGGGTAGTTTTAAAGGAAGAACGTTGAGTGACGATAAATACATACGTTGGCTTCAGTTTGGAACTTTTCAGCCGATATTTCGTTTGCACGCTGATGAAAATACAGATAGTAATCGTTTGCCTTGGCAATATCCTAATGTAATAAACCAAGCAAAAGATTTTATTAGATTGCGTCACGCTTTAGTGCCTTATACTTATTCTTTGGCTCATGAATCTTCGACGGGTGGTTTACCAATTGTGAGAGGGATGTATTTTTATCATCCAGAATCGCCAGAGGCATACTCGTTTGATAAGCAATATTTTTATGGAGAAAACATATTAGTTTCGCCAATTGTAACAGGTGGAGAAACGGCTTCTACGAGTGTTTGGTTCCCTAATGGTAAATGGACTAATTACTTTACAAATGAAGTTGTAACAGGACCTGCCACAAAAACAGTAACTGTCAATTATAGTGCAATGCCTGCTTACATCAAAGCTGGAGGAATTATACCGCTAAAACCCTATACTGATTTTATTGGTCAAAAGCTGGACGATTTACTTACTTTAAAAGTATATGCTGGAGCTGATGGTGATTTTTCTTTATATGAAGATGAAGGGGATAATCGCAACTATCAAGCAGGTAATTATGCGCTAACTAGATTAACCTATGATGACGCACAACAAAAACTGACTATACCAACACAGCAAGGTACTTATAATGGTGCGCCTCAAAAACGCGCTTATGATATTGTATTGTACAATGCAGTAATTCCAACGAAGGTTCTCTTGAACGATATCGCACTGAATGTTATAGCTCCGAATTCTGGAGAAGGCTGGTGGATTGCGAATGGAATTGTATATGTTCACTTGAATGAAACGCCGGTTTTAGATAACAAGGTCATCTCTTTTGAAAAAACATCGCTTGGAATGCCAGATCCTATTTATCAAAAAGGTTTACAAGTATACCCAAATCCAGTAATCAATTCGTTTTTCTTTAACAAAGAAATGAAAGGAATTAATGTTCGAATTTTTTCTGTTATGGGTAGCCTGGTTGCACAGCAAAAAGTGGATGCAAATAACAGTGTTAATGTTTCTAAATTAAGTTCAGGAATCTATTTTGTCGTTACAAATAAAGATGGAAAAGAGAATTCAATAAAAATCATAAAAAAATAATTATGAAATCGCCATGGTTTCCAAGTGTAAAAGCTAATAAAGATAATCATGGCGATATCATATTTCCAAAATTTAATATTATCTGAATATGAAAAAAGGATTTAAATTACTCGTGTTGGTTTCCTTGTTGAACCCTTCTTTATCAGTCACACCGATGGATTCAGAGTGATTGTTATCGAAAGAAATAGTCCGCAAGAATTACTGAGGACCCTTGCAGATTTAACCGGGAAATTATTTTGCTGTTTTTGAGAAAGATGGTACTAAAATTACAAAACGGTTTATTAAAAAATAAATCAAACACAATTTTCCTTTTTTTAATTAAGAATTAATTCATAAAAATATCTTATAAAAAAATAAATTATGATACAAATTAAAATAAATAGGTATAGTCTCATTGATAAATTGAGATTGCATTTTGCAGTATTTTTAATGTTTATAGGTTTGGCAGCTCCCATGCAGGCACAGTTGAGTGGAAATCCTTTGTTTACTGGGGCTGATCCTGAGATTCATTACTTTAATAATAAATATTATATCTATACTACAGCTATTTACGGCACCCAGTTTCATGCTTATTCCTCAAATGATTTAACCAATTGGTATGACGAAGGTCTTATTTTCGATCTTTATCCGGATAGTCCGTGGTCACAAAATAATGGCTGGGCACCAGCAGTTGTTTTTCGTAATAATAAATATTATTTCTATTACACTGCCGAAACTAAAATAGGAGTGGCCGTGGGTAATACGCCAATTGGTCCTTTTACGGATATAGGAGCACCGCTTATCGGAACAGATCCTTACACTGATGATATTATTGATGCTAATGTTTTTATCGACGATGATGGACAAGCCTATATTTATTATGGGGGATCAGGCAAAAGCAGAATGGTGGTGCGTAAATTAAACTCCAATATGATTTCCTTGGCTACCGGTCCCACGGATATAACACCTCAAAATTATACTGAAGCGCCTTATATGGTAAAGCGCAAAGGGATTTATTACATGATGTATTCTAACGGATCATGGTTTAATGATACTTACAATGTACAATATTCTACTTCTAATTCTCCTATGGGACCTTGGACATATAGAGGTAAAATATTAAGTTCTAACATAGAAGATAAAGGTCCTGGACATCATGGAGTATTAAAAATAGGGAACTGTGATGAATATTACATAGTTTACCATAGGTATGAAAATGGTACGTCAGGCGACAGGAAAATTGCTATAGATAGAATGTATTTCAATTCCTCTGATTTGATTGAACCTGTTAATATGACTAATTATGGTGTTACGCCCAGAGTACCAGATCAATCTTGTCCTACCCAAAGTATAGTTTCAGGAGGTATTTATAAGTTAACGCATAAAGGGACCAATCAATGTCTGGATGTTTATAATAACGGAAGCCAGTCGGGAACAAATGTCCAGCAAAGTACGGACAATGGTAACGATGCACAACGCTGGATTGTTACACTTGAGGCTGATGGATTTTATAAACTAACTCATAAAGGAACAGCCCAAGTTTTGGACGTTAATAACAATAGTAGTCAAGCTGGTGCCAATGTGCAACAATGGACAGATCTTGCTACTGATGCACAACGTTGGAAAATTGAGATGATGTCTGATGGCTATTGTAAATTGACTCATAAAGGGACCAATCAATGTTTGGATGTTGATAATAATAGCAATCAATCGGGAGCCAATGTGCAGCAATGGGCAGATAATCTTAATGCTAATAATGATGCGCAGCGATGGAAACTGGATTTGATTGAAGTTCCAATTGTTTCCGGAGGTGTTTACAGACTGACTCATAAAGGGACTAACCAAAGACTAGATGTGAGTGGAGGAGGTACTCAGCAAGGTGCAAATGTGCAGCAACATAATCCTAATGAAACTGATGCTCAACGCTGGGTTATTACTAAGGAATCAGATGGTTTTTATAAATTAACCCACAGAGGGACCAATCAAGTTTTGGATGTCGATAACAATAGCAGTCAGGCTGGAGCCAATGTGCAGCAATGGACAGACCTAGGCACTAATGCACAGCGTTGGAAAATAGAACTGATGAGTGATGGCTATTTTAAACTCACCCATAAAAACACCAATTTATGTCTGGATGTTGTAAATAATCTGGCTGAACCGGGAACAAATGTACACCAATATACAGATAATGGTAACGATGCCCAACGCTGGAAACTGGATTTAATAAAACCTACCACAAGTACTGCCAAATTTGCTAATTCCTTATTAAAAGCAGATAACGAAATTGAGGGAATGGATATAAATGTATATCCAAATCCGGTGCAAAATACACTTTTCTTTACTACTGAAATGAAGGGAATTCAGGTTCAGGTTTTTTCTCCAATCGGAAGTTTGGTTTTAGAGCAAAAAATTAAGGATAATAGTTTAGATGTTTCGGGTTTAACAACGGGAAATTATTTTGCTGTTTTTGAGAAAGATGGTACTAAAATTACAAAACGATTTATTAAAAAATAATAGCAAACACTATTCTTGTTTTTCAAAACGAAGAATTAATTCATAAAAATATCTTACAAAAAAATAAATTATGATACGAATTAAAATAAATAGGAATAATCTCATTGATAAATTGAGATTTCGTCTTACGGTATTTTTAATGTTTATAAGCTTGGCTGCTCCCATGCAGGCACAGTTGAGTGGAAATCCTTTATTTTCAGGGGCAGATCCCGAAATTCATTATTTTGAAAATAAGTATTACATCTATACTACAGCCACTTACGGTACACAGTTTCATGCGTATTCTTCAATTGACTTAACCAATTGGAAAGACGAAGGTGTTATTATGGATCTTTATCCAGATAGTCCTTGGGCACAAAATAATGGTTGGGCACCGGCAGTTGTTTTTCGCAATAGCAAATATTATTTCTATTACACAGCTGAAGCTAAAATAGGCGTGGCAATAGGTAATACACCCATTGGCCCTTTTAAAGATACAAATGATACGCCGCTTATCGCAACAGACCCCAAAATGACTGATATTATTGATGCCATGGTATTTACGGATGATGACGGTAAAAATTATATTTATTATGGGGGGTCAGGCCAAAGCAAATTGTCGGTACGTACATTAGGTGCCGATATGGTTTCAGTTTCTGAACCTACTGATATAACTCCTCCAAATTATACCGAAGGACCTTTTATGGTAAAGAGAAATGGGATTTACTATATGATGTATTCTAATGGATATTGGGGAAATGATTCTTATAATGTTCGGTATTCTACTTCTAATTCTCCTATAGGACCCTGGACCTATCAAGGTGTTATTCTTAGCTCGAATAGTGAGGATAAAGGACCAGGACATCATTCCGTTATAAAGATGGGAGATTGTGATGAGTATTATATTGTATATCATCGTTATGAAAATGCTTCAAGCGGAGATAGAAAAATTGCCATTGATCATATGTATTTTAATGCGGCTGGTTTAATCGAACCTATAAATATGACTAATTATGGGGTAAAACCAAGAACACCCGACAATTCATGTACATCCTTACCGGTAGCTCCAATTGTTTCAGGCGGAACTTATAAATTGACACACAAAGACACCAATCAGTGTTTAGAAGTAGAAGATAATAGCAGTGAGCTAGGTGCTAATGTGCATCAAAATACAGATAACGGCAGCGATTCTCAGCGTTGGGTTGTTACTCTTGAATCAGACGGTTTTTATAAATTGACTAATAAAGGTACCAATCAATGTTTAGAAGTTAATAATGGCAGTAGTCAGCCTGAAGCCAATGTTCAACAAGGAGCTGATACGGGTAATGATGGTCAACATTGGAAATTAGAAGCGATGACAGATGGTTATTTTAAGATAACACATAAAGGAACCGACCAATGTTTAGCAGCAGATCAAAACAGTAATGCTCCTCTTACCAATATAATACAATATACAGACAACGGTAACGATGGACAGCGTTGGAAATTGGAATTAATTCAAGCTCCAATTGTTTCGGGAGGACTATACAAATTAACCCACAAAGGAACGAATCAGGTTATAAGTGTAGACAGAGACAGTACTTCACCGGGAGCCAATGTTCATCAATGGACTGATAGCGGAAATGTTGATGCACAACGCTGGTATATTACTTTAGAAAGTGATGGATTTTATCAGCTGAAGCATAAGGGAACCAATCAAGTTTTGGATGTTGATAATAACAGCGCTAATGATGGTGCCAATGTTCATCAATGGAATGATACTGATAATGATGCCCAACGCTGGAAACTGGATTTGATGCCTGACGGTTATTATAAGTTAACCCATAAGGGGACTAATAAATGTCTTGATGTAAGCAATAATCTTTCGGAACCGGGGACAAATATTCAACAATGGACAGACAATGGAAATGATGCCCAACGCTGGAAGCTTGATTTAATGCCGGATGTGAATCCAATAATTGGGAGTGGAACTGGTCTGTCAGGAAACTATTTCAACGGAATGAATTTTGAAACATCGGTATTCAACAGAGTAGATGCTACTATTAATTTTGACTGGGCATTTACTGCTCCAAACTCTAGTGTAAATTCAGATCAATTCACAGTGCGTTGGAGAGGTCAAATACAACCAAAATATAGTGGTGAATATACTTTTTATGTGACTAGTAATAATGGAAGAAGGTTATGGGTTAATGACAAACTGATTGTTGATGGATGGATTGATGATACAGGAGAATACAGAGGAAAAATTTCTCTTGTGGCCGGACAGAAATATGATATCAAATTAGAATATTTTGAAAACAGCAGTGCTGCTAGTTGCAAACTGGAATGGTCAAATTTTTTGCAAGGCAGAGAAGTAATACCGATGTCACAATTTTATGAAAGTACTTTAGGTATTCAGAATCCACAGATAAGTCCTAATATCATTATGATAAATCCTGTTGATCAGCTATTGCATATTATATCCGATGTTGATTTATCATCAGCAGATATAAAAATATATGATATTCAAGGCAGACTATTGGTTAATCCAAAAAAGTATTACAACGATTTGTATGTAGGGAATTTGAAACAAGGGATGTATTTGCTGCAAATTCAAATTAATGGTGCTAAATATATTAAGAAATTTATTAAAAAATAAACCCAAAATAAAAAGTATATACTTCAAATAAAATTTTTCAAATTATAAATAATCAAAGCTTTTGATGAGTTTATTTAAAGTATTTATTTAAAATTGATTTTAAAATAGAATATGAAAACAAAACAAATTTTAGTTGCAATTTTTTGTATTGCTTCGGCAACGTTATTCGCTCAGGAATTAAAACCTGAAGCAAACCCATTGGCAATTGTAGTGTCTGGAAATGCCAGATTCACGGTACTTTCTCCACGTGTAATACGAATGGAATGGAGTGCAGATGGAAAGTTTATAGACAATGCTTCGTTAACTTTCGTTAATCGAAATCTTCCAGTACCATTGTTTACTAAAAAGGAGACTAATGGTGTACTCCAAATAACTACAGATGTGGTAAAACTTAAATATAAATCCGGTACAGGCAAGTTTACCGAGAATAATTTGAGCATAGATTTTACAGTTAATGGTAAGATAACTACCTGGAAACCGGGGATGTCAAACAAAGGAAACCTTTTGGGTACAACCCGAACTTTGGATGGAGTTGATGGTCCGGCAAAGGAATTGGAACAAGGTATAATTTCACGCGATGGATGGTATTTGATAGACGACAGTGAGCGCCCACTTTTTGATAAGTCCGAATGGTCTTGGGTAATGGCACGACCTGGTGATAAACCTCAGGATATGTATCTTTTTGCATATGATTCTGATTATAAAATGGCTCTAAAAGACTATACTAATATTGCAGGTAAAATTGCTATGCCTCCACGATTTGCTTTCGGGGCGTGGTGGTCGCGATACAGAGAATACACTGATACAGAATTTCGTGAACTTGTTGGTGAGTTCAAGACACATGATGTTCCTCTTGATGTATTTGTAATTGATATGGATTGGCATGTGAAATCATTGCCTGAATTTTTCAAAAATGGGCAACGACAAAGAGATCAAGCTGGAGAAGATGCCGGATGGACTGGTTTTACATGGAATAAAAATTTCTTTCCTTCTCCAGAAAAGTTTTTAAAATGGACAGATGAGCAACATCTTAAAACTTGTTTGAATCTGCATCCTGCTTCAGGAATACAACCCTACGAAGAAGCATATCCGGAAATGGCAAAGGCAATGGGAATAGATCCTGCTTCAAAAAAATATGTGCCTTTTGATATTACAGATAAAAAATTTGCAACCAATTACATGAATCTCGTATTACACCCAATTGAAAAAGCAGGTGTCGATTTTTGGTGGCTGGATTGGCAACAATGGGGAAGTACTAATATTCCAGGCGTTAATCCTACTTTTTACTTAAATTATGTACATTATAGTGACATGGAACGCCAAAACAAAGTGCGTCCACTTATATTTCACCGTTGGGGAGGATTAGGAAATCATAGGTATCAAATCGGGTTTTCCGGGGATACTCATGTAAGTTGGGAATCCTTAAATTATCAGCCTTATTTCACCGCTACCGCGGCCAATGTAGGATTTGGTTATTGGAGTCATGATATTGGTGGGCATCAGGGTGATGCAGGTTCTCCTGAACTGTATACTAGATGGATTCAATGGGGTGTTTTTAGTCCAATATTTAGAACACACGCAACTTCTGCATCACATCATGAACGACGTATATGGGCATATCCACTCGAAAATTTCCTTATTATGCGAGATGCTTATTTGCTGAGATATTCTTTGGTTCCATATTTATATAATGAAGCACGTAATACCTATGAAACAGGTGTTTCTACAGTTCATCCAATGTATTATGATTATCCAAAGGAAGAAAACGCATATGGTATACCCAACCAATATATGTTTGGTCGGGATATGATTGTGCATCCCATTACTAAACCTATCGACAAGGGGAATGTTTTTTTGTCACACGAAACATGGTTGCCTGAAGGTAAATGGTACGAATGTAGTACAGGAAGTATAATAAAGGGGAACAAAAAAGTTACGATGCCTTTTACTTTAGGTGATATTCCTGTTTTTGTAAAAGAAGGAGCCATTATTCCAATGCAGTCAAAAGCGGAAAGAACAGATGAAAAACCACTCAATCCTTTAATTCTTTCTTTTTATCCTGGCAAAAAAGGAGCTTTGAAACTTTATGAAGATGAAGGAAATAATAACAATTTCAAGAAAGGAACTTTTACATATACTCCAATATCTTCAGAACTTTCAGGGAACACAATGACTATTAGTATAGCACCAGTTGAGGGATCATTCCCGGGTATGTTGTCTTCTAGAGGTTATGAACTTCGTTTCCCGGGCTCTTTTCCTCCAACGACTGTATCAGTAAATGGTCAAAATATTCCATACAGTGCTGCGGCTAAAGTGGGGAGCTGGTTATATGCTGGAAACGATTTTGAAACACGTATTTATTTACCGGAATTTCCGACCAATGAAACCGTTTCGGTTCAGGTACAATTCCCTGATTATGATCAACAATTACTTTCAGGTAAAAAAGGACAACTTAAGTACATGAAAAATTTCGAAGCATTTCGTTTGTTAAATAATTGGAATGACGGATTACAGGATGCTTCCGGAATAGTATCGCTTTCTCAATTTGGTCAAAATTTAGAATATAATCTTACGGACATTAAACCACTTATTGATGGTTTTGCCGACCGTTGGAACAATGCGCTCTCGATTATTCAATCTGTTAGTGTAACAAACAAAGAGTATACTCCTTACTATGAATTGCTAAAAAAATACGGAAGTGTTGCCGAAAGACCCGAATTTAAAAATACTTCAAGCGAGTCTCAATTTGAAACGAAAGCTAAGGTAGAGTTTGTTACAAAAGGAACTGATAAAATATATTATACAACGGATGGTTCCGTGCCAACCCGTCATTCACAACTTTACACAAAAACATTCGAAGTTGCAGTTCCGGTACGTGTAAACGCTATTGCATGTCCTGCAGAAAATGGCGCCTGCAGTTCTGTTATTTCAAAAATATTTTATAACAAGAAAACAGGATTAAATTATAGTTTATACAAAGGAACTTGGGATAAAATCCCAGATTTCAACAAACTTACACCTGTTGATTCAGGCTATGTTCCTGATTTTGATTTGAGTAAAATTAACCATGACAGCAATAATTATGGCTTAGTCTACAATGGATATATAAATATTCCAGCTGATGGGAAATACACTTTTTATATCGCTTCTGATGACGGTAGTAAACTGTATATAAACAACCAATTGGTTATTGACAATGATGGATTACATGGTTTTAACGAAAAAAAATCTGAAATGATATTAAAGAAAGGCCTTCTGCCAATTCGTGTAGAATATTTCCAAGAAAGTTATGGACAAGGACTTTCAGTTGAATTTTCATCGGATAAAATAACTAAAACAAGTCTTTTTCCTTCCATTTAATTCAGTTATAAATAAAAAATAAAAAGAATGCAAAGAATAAAATTTATATAAAAAAAAACAATTAAATATGAAAACAATTAAATTACTAACGTGCTTTTTTTTACTGTTTGGATGGAGCACCAGCGAAGCACAAAAAAGGAATTTTGAACTACTATCACCAAACGGATCCATAAAAGTTTCAATTGCTCTGGCAGATAAAATATATTATTCAATTAGTATTGGAAACGAAGAATTAGCATCCAAAAACCATATTGCATTAATTCTTAAAAACGAAACTTTAGGACTGAATCCTTCCTTATCCGGAACTAAAAAAGGAAACAAAAGTGAAGTGATACATCCTGTCGTTCCTCTTAAATATGCATCGGTTACAGCTAGTTATAATTATTTAGTATTAAATTTTAAGGAAGGCTATTCAGTAGAATTTCGTGCTTTTAATGATGGTATTGCACATCGTTTTATAACCAATAAAAAAAGTGAAATTGAAGTCGTAAATGAAGATTTTTCGGTAAACTTTACAGGTAATTACCTGCTACACCTTCAACAAACTAGAGGATTTAAAACATCATCTGAAGAAGAATATTCTCATATTCAATCGAGTAATTGGAAACCTTCAGATAAGATGTCAACACTCCCTATTCTAATTGACACAAAAAAGAATTATAAGATATTAATTAGTGAATCTGATTTGTCTGACTATCCAGGAATGTTTGTAAAAGGAACTGGTAGTGGAATTGTATCTACGTTTCCAAAAGTTCCTTTAGAATTTGGACCAGATGGAGACCGAAGTGTCGCTATTGTAAAAGAAGCTAATTATATTGCAAAAACAACTGGGACACGAAATTTCCCATGGCGTTACTTTGTTATCACCAAAAATGATAAGCAACTTATTGAAAATACAATGACTTTAAAATTGGCACCTAAAAATGAGCTAAAAGATACTTCTTGGATAATACCGGGGCAAGCTAGTTGGGAATGGTGGAACGGAGCTTCACCGTTTGGTCCAGATGTTAATTTTGTTGCTGGGTGCAATTTAGATACGTATAAGTATTTTATAGATTTTGCTTCAAAAAATGGTGTTAAATACATTATTATGGATGAAGGTTGGGCTAATAGTACAACTGATCCTTATTCACCAAATGCAAATGTGAATGTACACGAACTAATACGCTATGGAAAGGAAAAAAATGTGGGTGTCGTGTTATGGCTTACTTGGCTTACCGTTGATAAAAATATGGAACTTTTTAAAACGTTTAGTGAATGGGGAGTTGCAGGTGTGAAAATTGACTTCATGGATCGTAGTGATCAAGTAATGGTTAATTACTATGAAAATGTAGTAAAAGAAGCTGCAAAACATAAAATATTTGTGGACTTTCATGGAGCTTTTAAACCATCTGGGTTAGAATATAAATATCCTAATCTAATCTCCTATGAAGGTGTTCGAGGAATGGAACAAATGGGAGGATGTAGACCTGATAATAGCGTGTACTTTCCATTTATGCGTAATGCTGTTGGAGCTATGGATTATACTCCTGGAGCCATGATAAGTATGCAGCCGGAAGTATACATATCAGAGCGACCTAATTCTGCAAGTATTGGCACCAGAGCCTATCAGCTTGCTCTTTTTGTGGTTTTTGAAAGTGGTATACAAATGCTTGCGGATAGTCCTACCAATTATTATAAAGAAAAAGAAAGCACCGAATTTATAACTGCTGTACCAACTACTTGGGATGAAACCGTGGTACTAGAAGCTAAGGTTGGCGAGTATGCCATTGTAGCCAAAAGAAAAGGAACAAAGTGGTTTATAGGAGGAATAACTAATGGCGCTGAGAAAGAAAGGAATTTTGAAATTAAATTAGACTTTTTAAAAGATAAAAAATACAATTTGACATCATTTGAAGACGGAATTAATGCAGGATATCAAGCGATGGATTACAGAAAAAAAACATTAACAGTAGACAATAATAGTACTGTAAAAATAAAGATGGTGAGAAATGGCGGATGGGCTGCAGTTTTAGACGAAAAGCAAATTAGATAATAAGTTTATTGTTAAATAAAATCCCATCTTGTTACAAGATGGGATTTTAAATTTTACCTCACGGATGAAATTTTCAATAAACTCTTTAATTCTAAAATTTAGGTTTTTATTAATTTTTTTTATTGGTTTTAAATTAAAACATTATGGCCATATAATAAAATGGAGTATGTGTTTTTTTATTACTCACTAAATCGTTTTACTATATTTGTTGTTATTAACGAATTACTAACCATATTTTAAAAACAAACTTCTGTATGAAATGTTTTGATTTTAAAAATAAACCAATTATTCATTTAACTAAAATTCACTTATGAAGATAATTACAAAATTTAATATATTAATAATAGCAATTGTACTGATTATAAGTAATAAGAGTAATGCGCAAGAATTAAGGGCGCCAGCATACCCTTTAGTTACACATACCCCTTATCAAAGCATTTGGTCAGTAGGAAATGAACTAAATGGTACTGCAACTCAACACTGGACAGGAACAGACCATTCATTAACAGGATTAGTAAAAGTTGATGGAAAAATATATAGGTTTTTAGGCAATCAATCTATAAACTACAAAACAGTATTGCCAACTACTGACGAAGAAGAATACACTGCAAAATACTCCGAATTAGCACCTGCAGACAATTGGTTTACAAGTGATTTTAATGATTCTTCTTGGAAATCAGGTCAAGCTCCTTTTACAGATGATGATTCCCAGGCAAAAACGAGTTGGAAATCTAAAAATCTTTGGTTCAGAAGAACTTTTGATTTGAAAGATAAAAACTTAAAAAGTTTGTTCTTAAAATTACGTCATGATGATAATATCCATGTATATCTTAATGGAGAAAAAATTTATGATGTAAGCGGATGGAAACATCAATATAAATTTATTGAAATTGAAAAAGCCGTTATTAAAAAGCTAAAAAGTAAAAACAATGTACTTGCTATTCATATTGAGAACACGGCTGGAGGACAATGGTTGGATGCTGGTTTAGTTACTGAGGATCTTTCAATGAAAAATATAGAAATACTTAAAGCAAATCAAACAAAGGTAACTTTAGAAGCAACAAGTACAAAATATACGTTTGATTGTGGTAAAACTCAACTTAAAGTAACATTTACATCACCACTTCTTTTAGATGATTTAAAATTATTAAGTAGACCGGTAACTTATGTTTCGGTTGTTGTTAGTGCTAATGATAATAAGAAGCATAACGTGCAACTTTATTTTGGAGCTTCAAGTGCTCTTGCTGTTGATTCACCAGGACAAAAAGTGGAAGCATGGAAATACAACCAAGATAATTTATCAATTCTTAAAGCAGGAACTGCAGAGCAGCCGATTCTTCAAAAAAAAGGGGATGATTTACGTATCGATTGGGGATATGCTTATGTAGCAATACCATCTTCTAAAAATGCCAAACAATATATTTCTTCTTCAAATAAAAGTTTAGAGCCTTTTTTATCCAATAAAGCAGTTCCAAATTCATCAAATAAAAAAGGAACTAATTTGTTGATGAATACTATTATCGATATAGGCACTGTTGATAACAAAGAGATAGAGCAATTATTTATGTTAGGTTATGATGAATTATATGCAGTAAATTATTTTGGCACGAACCTAAAACCATGGTGGAAAAAAGACGGGAATACAATAGAAGGGGAGTTTTATCAAGCGCATAAAGAGTACAAAAAAATAATGCAAAGATGCAATGATTTTGATGCTCAGCTGAAGTTAGACGCTACAAAAGCGGGTGGTAAGAAATATGCTGATTTATGTGTTTTAGCATACAGAGAAGCTATTGCAGCGCACTCTATTACTGAAGCTCCAAACGGAGATATTCTTTTTCTATCAAAAGAAAATAACAGTAATGGCTCTGTAAATACGGTCGATTTAACATATCCATCAGCACCTTTATTTTTATTATACAATCCCAAATTAATGGAAGGGATGTTGAATGGAATTTTTTATTACAGTGAATCTGGAAAATGGAAAAAGCCTTTTCCTGCACATGACTTAGGAACATACCCTATTGCTACAGGACAAACTTATGGAGAAGATATGCCGGTTGAAGAAGCAGGAAATGCAATTATTGTTGTAGCGGCAATTGCACAACAGGAAGGCAATGCTAATTATGCCAAAAAACATTGGGCAACACTTACAGAATGGGCTACTTACTTAAGAAAAAGTGGTTTTGATCCTGAAAACCAATTATCTACAGACGACTTTGCTGGACATTTGGCTAGAAATGCAAATCTTTCTGCAAAAGCTATTGAAGCATTGGCAGCCTATGGAAAGTTAGCTGGAATCTTAGGGGATAAAAAAACGGAGAGAGAATATATAGCTGAAGCAAAAGAAATGGCTTTAAAGTGGATGGAATTGGCAAAAGATAATGATCATTACACTTTAGCTTTTGAAAAACCGGGAACATGGAGTCAAAAGTACAACTTGGCTTGGGATACCATTTTAGATCTTAATGTTTTTCCTTCAACTATTAGAAAAACAGAAATTGCTTATTATTTGACGAAACAAAATAAATATGGTTTACCATTAGACAGCCGTGAAAATTATACTAAATCTGACTGGATAATGTGGACAGCTACTTTGACAGATAATCAGGAGGATTTTGATGCGATAGTAGATCCAATTTGGAAATATGCAAATGAAACTAATAGTAGAGTTCCATTAAGTGATTGGCATGAGACTTTAGACGGGAATATGGTAGGTTTTAAGGCTAGGTCTGTAGTTGCTGGTTATTATTTGCAACTTTTGAAATGGAAAACCGAAAACAAGAAATAATTTAAGGATAATAAATCAGATACTGTAAAAAGAGTTTTAAAGCATTGAATAAAGCAAAAATATAGCTTTTTTGTAATTCGAAATTAATGATTATGAAGGATAGCATTTTTTTTAAACTAGTAGTATTTTTATTTCTAACCTCAATATTTGGCTGTATTGCTACTGCTCAAAAAATAAATTCTAATAAGTTGTATAAGCTTCAAAGTCCTTCTGGATTGGTCATTAGTAATAATAATGATGTAAATAATGAGGCTAATCTTTTCTTGACAGCAGCTAAACCTAATGAGGAAGGACAAGTGTGGCTAATTACTGCTATTAATGATGGTTTTTATTTAATTTCGAACCCTTTTACTAAAAAAAGTATTGATAATTCTAATAAGAATACCGGGTTAGGTAATCCAGTTATTCAATGGGACACAAACACAAATAATTCAAATCAGCAATTTATTTTAAAAGCCGTAGGCAATGGTGAATATGAATTTATTCAACGAAATAGTAAAATGTTTCTTGGTTTTGAAGGTGCTGACGTAGAAGGTGCAACTATTATGCAATCTCCTCAAAAGATGAAATGGAAACTTTTTCCATCTAAATTAAAAATGCCTAGATTAGAAGCAATAAGAGGAAATGATGAATGGGAAAATGAAACAATATTTGCCGTTAACAAAGAATCAGGTCATGCTACTTATACTCCTTACCCCACAATAGAATCGCTTAAAAAAGATACTTCATATAATTATCCTTGGCTTGAGCCAAAATCAGAGTGGTATATGTCGTTGAATGGGACATGGAAATTTAATTGGGTTAAAGAGCCAAAAGAAAGACCTATGAGCTTTTTTAAGAAAGATTTTGATGTCTCAGAGTGGAGTGATATTCCAGTTCCTTCATGCTGGGAAATGCTAGGTTACGGTACACCAATTTATACAAATATTACTTATCCTTTTAAGAATAACCCACCTTTTATTCAACCTCAAAAGGGATATACAAATGAAGTTGAAGTTAATCCAGTAGGATCATATAGAAGAGACTTTGAAATTCCTCAAAATTGGGATGGAAACGAGATTTTTGTTCATTTTGATGGAGTGTATAGCGGTTTCTTCATTTGGGTAAATGGTAAAAAAGTAGGATATAGTCAAGGTGCTAATAATGTGTCTGAATTTAATATTACCAATTTTGTGAAATCAGGAAAAAACAGTATTTCTGTTCAAGTATTTAGATGGACTGATGGTAGTTATCTTGAAGATCAGGATATGTTTCGTATGAGTGGAATTCATAGAGATGTTTATTTATTTGCTACTCCAAAAGTACATATAAGAGATTTCGCTTTAAACTCAAATTTTCTAAGTAATGATCTCTCTAATGTTGAGTTTAAAGTAAATGGAAAAATAGCCAATAATGATAATAAAAAAGTCAAAGCATGTACTTTAGAAGTTGATTTACTGGATAGTAGTGGAATGAAAGTTTTAAATTTTTCTTCTAAAATAAATTCAATAGATAAAAATTCAGAAAAAGAAATAATAATACAAGCAAACTTAGATCATCCTATTTTATGGTCTGCAGAAACACCTTATCTATATACTGCAATACTTAGTTTAAAAGATGAAGGAGGTAATGTAACGGAAGTTCTTTCTTCAAAATTTGGATTCAGAAAAATAGAAATAAAAGAGAGCAAAGTATATATAAATAATGAGCAAGTACTTTTTAAAGGAACAAATCGTCATGAGACTCATCCTCAGTTTGGACGATCAATTCCATTAGAAACCATTATTCAAGATGTTATTATGATGAAACAAAATAATATCAATACGATACGTACCAGTCATTATCCTAATCAGCCAAAAAGTTATGCGTTATACGATTATTATGGGTTGTATATTATGGATGAGGCAGATATTGAAGATCATGGTAATAGTTCCATAAGCGAAATGCCTTCATGGATACCCGCTTTTAACGACCGTGTTAGGAGGATGATTGAGAGAGATAAAAATCATCCATCGGTTACTTTTTGGTCTATGGGTAACGAAAGTGGAAACGGTATAAATAATGATTCGAATGCAAAATTGACCCGAATGATGGATCCTACGCGACCGGTACATTATGAAGGAAGAAATGAATCTGCCGATATGGATAGTCAGATGTATCCTGATTTAGTTAATTTGGAAAAAAACGATAAAAATGGTTCTAAAAAGCCTTATTTTATTTGTGAGTACGCGCATGCTATGGGGAATGCTATGGGGAATTTGGCAGAGTATTGGGAAATTATAGAAAATTCAAACCGATTAATTGGTGGTTGTATTTGGGACTGGGTAGATCAGGCAATAAATAGACCTATTCCTGTTGGTGGTGATAATAGCACTTTATTAGGGAAAATATCAACAAAAGGAGATGTTCCTGTTGCTTATCAAATGGTTAATCAGGCAATAAATCCTAAGGATGTTTTTTATTATGGAGGTGATTTTGGAGACACACCAAATGATAATGATTTTTGTGACAATGGGCTGACAACCCCTGATTGTAGAGTAACTGCAAAACTGATTGAACTTAAAAAAATATACCAATACATTAAAATTCGCCCGCTAGATATAAAAAAGGGACAAATTGAAATAGAAAATAAATACGACTTTACAAACCTAGATAAATTTACTATTTCTTGGGAAGAAGTTGAGAATGGTAAAGTAATCAAATCGGGTAATTTACCTTCGGTTGGGATAGAACCAAATCAAAAAACTACGATTAATATTCCATTAGATACAAACTTTAAAGAGGATTCTGAATATTTTGTAAATGTTTATTTTCATTTAAAAGAGAAAGCCATTTGGGCTGATAAAGGATATTTGATAGCTAAAGAACAAGTAAGAATAAATGCTAGACCGGTAGTTAAACTTGAATCTTCTAAAGTAACCAAACGATTGACTGTTACTAAAGAAAATGATCATTTAAATATTACTGGTGAAACATTTACGGCTAAAGTAGATGTTACTACAGGGATTTTGGATGCCTTGATGTATAATGGTAGTGACTTAATTTTTAATGGTGAAGGTTTAAAATTGAACTGGTACAGAAGTTTAAATAACGACAAATATGCGGATCAAAAATATTATCCGACCACTTATGATGCAAAAAAGTTTGACTATAAGGTTGCCGAAAATGGGCAATCGGTCAAAATAACAGCAGAGACTTATGTAACTATTGCTAATGGGCAAGCTACAATATTACCTTATAAAATAGTCTACACGATATTTAATGATGGTAAAATCGAGGTAGACGGACTGTTTGAAACACCATCGAGAGATTTTATAATTCATCGTGCTGGTCTTCAAGTTCAATTAGCTCCTGGTTTTGAGGCAGTAAATTGGTATGGCCGTGGACCACATGAAAATTATCAAGACCGTAAGGGAAGTGCATTTTTTGGAGACTATCAAACTACAGTTGATGGTATGGCATCAGAGCATTATGTGACGAGTCAAAATATGGGTAATCGTGAGGAGGTTCGATGGTTAAACATTACTGATAAAAAAGGAACAGGAATCAAAATTACAGCAAAGAACGGATTATCATTTAGCGCCCTTCATTATAGTGAACAAGAATTGTGGGACGCAAAACATGATTTTGCTTTAATTGATATTAGAAAACCTCAAACCTTTCTGAATTTAGATTGTATTCAGGAAGGAGTAGGGAATGCTACATGTGGTCCAATTACTTTGGAGAAATATAGGGTTCCTGCAAGTAAAAATTTAAGTTTTTCATTTGTCATTTCTCCATATAATAATAAATAATAGCCTATTATAACAAAAAAACTGTAAGATAAAAGAGATTTTGTTTTACAATTTTTTGATATGGTTTTGTTAGATTTAAAGAGAATTAATTAACAGTATTTTATTACATATACGCTTTACAGTGATTTTGTGTATTTGGGTAAATATTAAAGTTTATAAAATAATTATGGCGTAGCTAACTACTATTACATAATTTTGTAACGCATGAATAAACTAGCTTCTTAATATCATACTATGCACAATATTTTTTCAGATAGTAACCAAATTGGAACGGTATCCGGTTTTTCTGAACTTGTACATACGGATTTTAAGGGAGAAAGGAATGCCTTGTGTTGGTACCGAAATTTGGATGGAGATTTTAACGAGATTGTAGCCAAATTAAAGATAAAAGAAAATATAACGGAGGTTTATCCTAAAGATTTATTGGCACTTCAACTATCAGAAAAGGGAAATATAGCAAGGGAAATTATCTTAAATGATTTACGGTTGTTAACCGATTTCGGAGCCTCTCCGGCTCTTAATTTACTTAAATGTTATGAACGTGATGATGAATTTGATTTCATATCCACAGATGTATATTCGTTTCATGTGGATCGTTCGCCCATTGCAACAGATACTTTTTTATGCACCTATCACGGAGCAGCAAGTGATATTATTTCAAATGCGCAAGCGAAACAAAAAATTCTAATTCCTGAAATTCGGAATAAATTAGCAGCCTTACATGACGGCCCATCGGAGGAATTTGAAGACTTTTTGAAGGAAAATTATTTTGATTTGCATTATCAGGCGCTACCTCATGCAGTACCTGTTAATTTAGGATTAGGCCATCTATGGCGCTTGGCGGTAGATCATCCACAACAACAGGTGCTACCTTGTATTCACAGAGCACCAATAGAAAATAAAGGCGAATATCGGTTGTTGTTGATTTGCTAAATATAAGTTGTATTATAAATACTTTGACCGAAAGTGTTTTTATGGACTGAGAAACGTCTAACAATGTTATAGAACGCATTGTTTTCAATATTTTGTTGATATTGTTTTCATAAAGTCAGTAACTATTTATGACAAAATAATTGTTTTTAAAGTAACAAAAAGAGTGAAAATCTATTATAAAATGCTCTTTTAGTATATGTTTCTTTGGTTTTAAAAATACCTAGTAGTTGAGATTTTACTTTCTCCTAAACTTCCATTTGCTCGGTATAATTTTAATTCCTTCAATGATTTCAATGTCGTTTTTAACTAATAATTCTCTGATAGTAGCTTTTCAGGAAGATAATGCATCATTATCTGTGTTGATGAAATCAATTTTTTTTGCAGTAGTATTTGAGTTTTTTGTTAATTCAAAAGTTTATCTGTTTTGGTATTGTGAAGTTTGTGGGTAATTTGAGTAAAAAACAGGGGTAAAAAAAACGGGAAGCCTTTGTTTAAAGTGCTTCCCGAATTCTGCGGAGAAAGAGGTTCCTCTTTAAATCGCTTCAAGCCAATGTTTTCAATGTTTTACAGAGCTATATTTTACAGGGTACCAATGAGGGTACCAATCGGACTAAGAACTTTCAAAGTGTTAATGGGACAAATATAATAAAAAGAGGGATATTGCTTAATCTATTTTTAATGATTGTTTTGTGCTAAATTCTAATTATAAAAAGAATAAGTTCAAAATGTTTATATTTGTACGGATAAATTGAAATTAAGTATAAATGAAACATGTTGACAATAATTTTGTGATAAACAAAATGAGAAGTTATTCTTCCGTTTTTTCAAGTACTTATTTTTCAAAATTAATTCAAAATGATGACTATTCATTTATAAATTCCAATATTAAAAAATATGACCTAGCACAAGTTGGAATTAAGTTTAATACATATCATGATTATATAAGTTATATTTATAAAGAACTAAAATCTAAGTACCGTAATGAGTACATTTATAAAAATACCTTTATAAATGAATTACTTCTAGATAAATATGGCGTAAAAAATACGGTAGCTATCAATGAATTTAGAGTAGGTAATTCAATTGCAGATATTGTAATGTTTAATGGAACTAGTAAAGCTTTTGAAATTAAGACAGAATTAGATTCAAATAAAAGATTAAGCAACCAGTTATTAGATTATAAAAAAATATTTAAACATAATTATATAATAACCCATGAAGCTTTAGCTGATAAGTATTTAAAATATGACGAATCAGTTGGAATTATTATTTTAGTAGAACGAAATAAATCTCTGAAAATGAAAGAGATTCGGGCTTCTGTAGAAAATTCTGAAATATGTCCTAATACAATCATAAGGTCTATAAGAACTTCGGAATATAAAGACATTATTAAAAATTATTATGGGAAATTACCAGAAATGAATAGTTTTAATATGTTTTCAAAATGTGAAGAATTAATAGCAGAAATTCCATCAGATGAACTAAATAGATTATTTATTAATCAACTAAAATTAAGAAAGTCTAATACTCTAAAAATAGCAACTTTTCAAAAGGAATTGAGACAAATGGGACTTGCAATGAATATTAATGAAAAGGTGCATGCACAATTATTAGTTAAACTTAATAAATCTATTCAAATCTAATTCTATGTATTTTCCATTTTTAAGAGGTCGTCAATTTGAATTAATAGCATTACGTGAATTTGCGGATGTTCTTGGTGATATTAATAACGTAATACCAATCATTGAACCAGTTAAAGATACATTTAACAGTATGAGATTGGCATTACCTAAATTAATAGAATGCAACGTCAAATTTGCATTAGTCCTTAATCCTCAAGTTGGTGATATAAAAAATACCAATCAAATTTTTGAGGGTTTAAATGGATGCTTAGGTGATGTTTCAAAATGGATTCCCGCTTTTATAGTTACAAATAAGTACGAGGAAATTTCTCGACTTATTGTAGAAACTACATATAATGATGTAATGGTTATTTGCACTGAATTAACTGATACTAGCAATGAGAGTTTTTTAAAATTAGTTACTTCGCCAGAAGTAAAATATATTGTTTCTGCTGAAAATAAAACCTTAAAAAGGAAACTTCAAGATACAAAGTGTTTAATCAGACTTGATGATAATTTTAATGGGCAAAAAAGAAATAGTGATTATTTAGAAATGGCAGAAGAAAGGTTTTCTGAAGAACATTTATTCTATAAAGAAGATAAATATTATGGATTTTCAGATTATACCGTTCTAGTGAGCGATTTTATCGAAGGGGGAAGTGCACCTTATGCAGTCGCAATTCATTTAACGTACCAAAAAGAAAATAAAGAAGTTTGGATTAGACATTTTACTTCTACCAGTAATTACGACAGAGCAAATATTCAAGGGAAATTTGCAGAAGCCTTGGAAAAAGCTGTAACTTTTATAAAAAGCAAGAATATTCAAAATTCAGCTACAGATGAACTTTTGAAATGTTTTGAAGAATCTAAATACCCAGGATTAGGTACAGTTAAAAAGATTTCAATTAAAAATCATCTTGAATTGATTAATAGAATAATAGAATAGCAATTATGAATGTTTGTGTTAATTGTTTTCAAGATTCGGAGCTTAAAAAATTTGTCGAATCCTCGTCAGTTTCTGGAAAATGTGATTTTTGTAGTGATGATTTAGATATTGAAATTTTATCTCTTGAAGAGTTGTTAGATTTTTTCGCTGAATTTCTTAATATATTTCAAGAAAAGGAAGAATCTACATCATTAGTAGAAATTATAGATAGGGATTGGAAATTGTTTTCATCTGAAAACATCAGTTCGTTAATTTTGGCTGAAATCATGAGATTGTTAAAATCAAGTTTTACTTCTCCCAATGTTTGTGTTGACTATATTGACGAAATTAATAGTTGTGTAAACTATTGGGATGAACTAAAAGAGGATTTAAAATGGAGAAGAAGATTTCTTACAGATATTGATAAAATTATTGAGTTAGGTTGGGATGGTTTTTTTAATCAGCAATCTTTAGCAAATCCTAATGATGTTTTATTTAGAGCAAGAATTCATACTAATAAAGATACTTCATTTTCTTTGCAAGAAATGGGTTGTCCAAATAAAATGATAGTGTCTGGCGGTAGGGCTAATCCTCAAGGCATTCCATATTTGTATCTTAGTAAGTCATCAGAAACAACATTTTATGAAACAAGGACAACTTATTTAGATGAAGTTAGCGTAGGTGAATTTAAAATTAAAGAAGATAATAAAGTTATATTAGTAGATTTTACGGAATGTGCGAATGCTTTTCTGAATATGGGTGACATTTTGAATTATACTAAGAGTCTATTACTTAAAAAATACATAAGCAGTGATTTGTCTAAGCCACTCAAAAGAACTGATTCAGAACTTGAATACATTCCAACTCAATTTATTTGTGAATTTATAAGGTATATCACTAATGCAGATGGCATAATTTTTAATAGTTCATTGCATCTAGGTGGAGTTAATATTGTTTTGTTTGATGAAAATAAAGTTGAGTGCATAGGTATAAAGAAGCATAAAATTTCAAATGTTTCTATCTCAGGTGAACTCTATATTTTAAATTAATTCTATTAACCAAATCGAGAAGAAATATTCTAAAAAAGTTTTATTTCCATACCTATTCAACCGTTCGGTTCAATAATCCTTTTACTTTTTTTACCGTATTAGCTGAAACCTTATAATCAACATCTGAGGCCAATTTTGCAATTTGTCTGAGTGATAGATTAGGATTAGCTTTTAAAGCTTTTATGGTTTTCTTATGTTTATCTAAGGTCATAGCTGGGGAATCACTTGTATTTTTCATTCGCCCCTTATAGGCTCCACGTAGACGAGCCTGTATAATCCCTTCTGCCTGCCTCTCTAAAAGTGATGATTTCTCTAAACTCGATAGCTCCGAAAGGATTGTTGTAATTAGGTTAAAAACTGGATTTGCTTTTCCGTTTATCATTGATTCAAGCCCAAGATTATCGATTTTGACTACAACACCTTTATCGAAAAAATATTTTAATGTCTGTAATACGTTGATAGTTGACCTTCCAGCTCTATCGATGGCATGAAAACTCACATAGTTTACCTCAGAAGCCTCAATTGCTTGAATGAGCTTAATGCCTTGTGGGCGTTCATCAAATGGAACCGAACCACTAATAATATCAACAAAAAGTTTTTCATCTGGATGGGCTTTCGCTAATTGGCGGAGGTTAGATTGTTGACTGGTACTTTGGCGGATATATCTAGCTTTCTTCATAGCTGTTATTAAATTGGTATTATAGGTTAATATTTAATGAAAAGTGTGAATTTTTAGGGTGGTGTATTTTGCACAATTTTTTTAGTTGATATTGCTGTTTAATAAATTTTTCAATTGGGCAACGTATGGTTATAATCTATTTTTGAACATAATTTAATATTATTTACCTTCAATCCAATCAATCACAGCAACTAACATATCACAGTAAGCACCTTCAAAAGTTTTAACTACTTCACGGTTTTCAGTGATAAATATTATTGTGTAATCATCAACATATCTAAGACAAACTTTTATCCAACCTTTATGAATTAGTCCATTAACCTGAAATGCAAGTCCGCCTTGAAATTCTTTTGATTCACTGATTGCAGAAAAATTTTTAGCTCCCCAAGCCATTAATGCACTTCTATCAGTATATCTAATTTGCTCCAAGATAGTTTGTGCAATTTCCATTGTTCTTGATGTTATATCCATTTTTTGTATTTTTAATGTTTAGTCTAATGAACCGAAGCTTCTGATAAATTCTTCTGTAGTTTTGTAATTATAAAAACTCTCAAATTGTATTGCAGTGACAGTAGTTGTTTTTATTAATTCAATCAAGTGTTGAATTGATTTAACTCCTACAATTCCATCTGTTGTCCAAACTTGATTAACTTTAAAATCATTTCCTTTAACCTCTTCATTTAAGATTGCATTACCGAATTCTCTTAAATTAAAGTATGGTCTATATCCATTAGCATGAACCAATTGAAGGGTTAATCCTCTTAAACTTTCTTTGATTTCTTTAATTCCGTTTTTAAATTCTGTAGCAGTCATAAATAAAGTATCACTTGATTAATACATTACAAAGTAAAGCAATAATTTACTTAAAAGCAAATTTTAATTGATTTTATTTTTAAAAAATAAAGTATTACTTTATTTTTACTATATTTGTATTCTTAAAAATAAATAAATGGAAGTATTACGACTAAAAGAGTTGATGAATAAAAAAGGAATCAGCAGAGAAGAACTAGCAAATAAGGTAGGGGTTTCTATGACTACAATAAGTAATATAAATTCTGAAAAAAATTTACCTACAATAAGTTTACTTTTGCAAATTGCAGAAGCTTTAGATGTTGATATAAGAGAAATGTTTGTCCCAACAAAAGGCACAAATGTTTTGCAGTCAGAAGTAAACCAAGTAAAAGAGTTGTTAGAAAAATCTCTTAAAATTCTTGAAAATAAATAATAATAATTTGTCTAAAATCGAAAAAGGTTAGACTTTTATTAATTGTCTAACCTTAACTAATGAAATTATTTAGAGATGAATAATTAATTTATTTTTAAAAGGAATTTGTTTGCAACATCATAATTATAATTTACAATCTCACCATTAAGAATCAAATCAATAACTTTATCAATTATTGGCAACGGAACAACAAACCATTCTCTAGGAGTTATTCGTCTTCCTTTGTCATCATGTATATCTACATTCAAACATACATCTCCAAAAAACCTATGTAGTAACTGTTCAAATTTATGAGGGTTCACATTATAACATTTGTAGGTACTTACTAAATGAACTTCTGCCATCAAATAGGTTGGTTCTTTTGGAGCATTCTTTATTCTATCTCGAACATCAGTTTTTGAAAAACCAATTTTGTATAAATCTTTTATCTCTGAAATATTTTTATTGGTTGACTTGGATTGTAAAATATAAATCCATCCAGTTTCTAAATCAGATTCATTAACAATATTGGCATTCTTGAATAATTCGTTTTCTGTTTCAGAATCTGTATCAGAAACAATTCTTCCGTTGTTATAAAGAGCTTTAGCTAAAGAACGATAGTACATATTACTTTCTGTACCGTTTTCAAAAATAATTCTTGTTCTACCGTCTTTTCTAATTCGGTCTTTAATTTGTCTTTCTTCAATACCATCTTTTTCTAAAAACAATAGTAAACCATCTAGCAAATAATATTTTCCCTGCTCAAGGTTTTGTTCTACATCTTTAAACTCATGAAGCTTTCTTTTTCCTTCTCTTAATTCTTGATGTACTTTCTTAAAAGCAGTTTCGTATTGAATAAATTCATTTTCTTTAATTGCTTTTCTCCTTGCAACAAAATCGGTCTCTTCTCTGTCTTTTGAACTTGGAATATTTTTCAGCTTAAATATTTCTAATGTTTCATCGGTATCTAATAATCCAAATTCGTCATCGTTTAAAATGTCATCTATTGAATTTATTTCTACAGTAATATTCCCTAACAAATTGTGCACATCATAAGGCTTTAAGATTTCTACTTTTTTAATATTTTTACGTAACTCTCTTAATGCAACTCCCAAACCTCTTTCAGATACTACAAAAACATCAGCTTTTGGTTCTCGATTATTTTTTTCGTAAAAAGTATTGATTTCTCGGAACGAATCAATTAAGCGTTCATCTTCTGATTTTATATTTGAAACTTTAGCTTTAGATTCTAGTATTCCAAATTCATCATCATTAAAAATATCTTCTAATGTTTTCTTGTTACTCATTTGCTTTTGCTTTACGTCTTTGTTCTTTCAAAAATATAATTGCTTCTGCTAATCTTCTTTCTTGTGGGTCAAAGGATTGAATACTTGGCTGTTCTCCTGTTTGTGCAACCCAATTTTTTATTTTTGGCCACAAAACAATAGCTTCCTCCTCAGTCATTTCAATTCTTGTAGCATCAATTGTTTCTTGAATTGCTTTAAATACAGATGCAGTTACTGATTTAGATAATATTTCAAATGCTTTTTGGAATGGGTTTATCTGGTCAATTAAATCAATATTTATGTCATCAATATTAACAAAGCTATCCGCCATTCTTATAAATCGTTTATCGCCTTGTGTTTCAATTGTACTATTTTTAACAACAGAATCAACTACTACATATTGCCTAACTTCTTCTACTTGTTCCTCTGATAAATCTGGATACGTTTCACGAATTATTTTTGGAATTAAAACGGTATTGATTACCTCTGGGTCAACATTACCAGGTAATGCTTTAGCCATTTTATCATCTTGTAAAATCTTAGCTTTTAAATCGTTAATATCAGATTCTACAATATCCTTAACCCTTTGTGATGTAGGTTTTTTAAAACCTCTAATTCTAATAGTCTCATCATCATCATCTGATTCATCCTCATCTGGGAACTTAGGCTTAAATTTAAAATTTGGTGCTAATACCTGCTCCATCAATAGTGATGCGGTAATAGCTTTAAGCATATTATTTACAGATAATTTCACCTCTCCATCTTCAGCATCTGGTTGAGCGATAACATTTGTAAATTGAGCATGAGATTTATTTTCACTATCTCTGGTACATCTACCTATAATTTGAATAATTTCAGTTAATGAACCTCTGTAGCCTACTGTTAAGGCATGTTCGCAAAAAGGCCAATCAAAACCTTCTTTTGCCATTCCTAGTGCAATTATAATATCTACATCATCAGCATTATTTGATACTCTTAAATACTCTTGAATTTTATCTCTTTCTTTTTGATTGTCATTTACTAAATCGGCAACTTTTAAAAGGTTTCCTGTTTTTCTACTACGAACAAACATTACCCCTGTTGAAGAATCTTGATATTCTAAATCTCCTAAACTATCAACTATTCTATTTACCTCTTCGTATTTGTCTTTTTCTGATTCACCAGAATTAACACTTGGAATATGTACAATAGTTTTTTTGCTTTCATCTAATATTTCATCAATTGCAGAGGTGTATTTCCCTTGATAAAAATGGTAACCAATACCTAAAGATTTTAGATGCTCATAGCCATTTAATTGTTCATAGTAATTATAAGTTACTTTGGTAAATTGAGCTTCTAATTCTGGTAATAAAACTGGAACACTGTCTCCACGAAAATAGGAACCAGTCATGGCCACAATATGTGCTTTAGACTTTGCCATTATTGAACGTAAAACTTCTCCCAATCTATTATTACCATCTGCCGAAACGTGATGAAACTCATCAATAGCAATTACACAATCGTTGAATACGTTTTCATCAACACCTTCACAAGCAAATCGCAAAGTAGCATGGGTACAAATCAAAATCTTTTCATCGCTTTCAAGAAAATTATTAAAAGCTTTTACTTTACTAGATTCACCACCTGGTGTGCAAAGATTGTATATATCGTTTGGTTCCCAATTAGCAAAAAAGCCATCTTTTTTTAAATCGGTAATTGAAAATGAACTACCAATAGAACGCTCTGGAACAGCAACAATAACTTTCTTAACGCCTTGATTGATTAATTTATCTAAACCAATAAACATTAAAGCTCTTGATTTACCAGAAGCGGGTGGGGCTTTGATTAAAAGATATTGAGCAGTTCGTGCTTCAAAAGCTCTTTCCTGCATTTCTCTCATCCCAAACTCATTGGTTTTTTTGCTTTTACCTGTTTGGTTGTATTGTACGTGAACTATATCTGGCATAATTAATTGGCTTTCTTGGTTTTCTTTTCTTTTTGAAACAAACTGTTTTTAGTAGTCATTTCTTCATACATTTTAAACAGGTATTCTAAACGCTCAACATCACTTTCAAAAGGTTTTAAACGATAACATCTTTCTATGGCAAGGTCTAATTCATGGTGAGCATCTTTTAAACCCTTTGGCATTTTATCTGGGTCATATAGTTGAGCTAATGTTTTTTCTGAGTATTTAGCTCGTTCATCTAATACTTCAAACACATGTAAATTGATTTGTTCTTTTTGTTTATCCGAAATATTCGGAAAAGGAAAAGTATTATAACATAGCCCTGATGAATATCTTATACTTGTTCCTAAATATCCACCAGTAATTCTCACCCATAACATATGTAAATAAGATGATAAAACTCCTAATATAAATGGCTCTGGGTCATAAATAACTTGTGCAGAATCAGACACAATAAAATCAGAACTCAAAAATCCAAAAGGAATATATTTTCTTCTTTCTGAAGATACTCTTGGTATAATAATTAAATTATTTAAGGCCTCATGAGTATATCTAAATTGATGAGGGCGATTAACTAAACCTCTTGCAACATCTCCCCCTTTTTTTCTAAAAGCTAAAGTTTTTTCAATTCTGTCTTTAATAAAATCATATTTAACTGCTTCATCATAATTTTCTTCATTTAACCAAATACACCATCTGATTTCAGAATTAATAAAATCATACGACCCATGTATTCGTTTGAAAAACATATCAATATTTGGGAATTGATTAGTAATAATGTTTTTTTCTTCATCACTTAATAATAGAAAACCTCCATCATAAGGACTATTTCCAGTTAACATTTGAGGTAACTTTGAAATAGGTTTTAAACTTTGATAAATAATCGATTTACTTCCGTCTGTTATATATGGACTTATATTATTTACATTTCTCTTTAATTTTTCATTTATGATATATTTTTCATTTGTTGAATTATCTCTTATTCCAATAATTGTAACAACTACTCCCGCATTATTTTTCGCATTATTTGTCCATTTAAATGGTTCATAAGCAAAGAATATTTCTTGATTATTATTGTAAATTTTAGGCCATAATTGTTGAACTTGAGAGCCTTGACAAATTGAGTTAGTTGTAACAAAAGCAAAACTTGATAAGTTTTTGATATAATTAGATGCTTTAATAAACCAACAAGAAATATAATCAAGCTCTCCGATTTTTTTCTCTCTTTCAAAAGCTATATTCATATCTTCCTTTTGTTCTTTAGATTGAGATTTTCCACCAAGATATGGAGGATTTCCTAATATATATATTTCATCAACATTAGTTATAGGACAAATTGTTTTCCAATCTAAACGTGTTGCATTTCCTAGTGTAATATTACCCGCCTCTTTTAATGGTAAAATAGGTTTAGCCCTTCCATAATCATGTAATTCATCAATAAATATTTTATTCATTTGATGCTCAGCCAACCAAAGTGATAATATGGCCATTTCGTGTGCGAAATCGTCTAACTCAATACCGTAAAATTGAGAAAGTTTAATTTCGGTAAAAACAATAGATACTTGGCTTTCTGTATTGTAAATGTCCTGTAAAATTTCGATTTCTAGAGCTCTTAGTTCTTTATATGCAATAATTAAAAAGTTACCGCTACCACAAGCGGGGTCAAAACATTTTATTTTAGAAATTCTGTAAATTAGCTTTCGTAATTGGCTTGGTCTGCCTTTGCTTTTTTCAAACTCTTCACGTAATTTATTAAGAAACAATGGTTCAATCACCTTCATTATATTAGGCACAGAAGTATAGTGCATCCCTAGACCGCTTCGGTATTCTGGATTTACTACTGCCTGTATCATTGAACCAAATATATCTGGGTTGATTTCGCTCCAATTCAAATCACCACATTCTAAAATAATTTTTCTAGCCTTTAACGAAAACTTTGGTGAAACTATAGTATCTCTGAATAAACCACCGTTTACATAAGGAAACGCTTGCAAATAGGTTGGTTCGTTGCTATTATCTTTGGTATTTAAAACTTTAAACAAACGGTCTAAAAACGAATTAACATCACTACCATCTGGTTTGGTGTGTTGTGCTAATGTATTTGTGAAAATTCCTTCTTCTTCAAAAATCCCTGTATCCTCTGCGAAAAAACAAAACAACAAACGAGATAAAAAAATGTTTAAATTATGTCCGCCATCCTCATAAATATCTGGGTTTTCGTGAACCAAAATATCATATAATTTAGCCATCTCATAAGAGGCTTTTCTGTCAGCATGATTCTCGTTTTTAGATTGGTATTTTTCTTGACCTGCCCAAGGCAAAAAGAAATCATAGCGTTTATTGATTTCTAAAATTGGGGTATCCAGAGTTAATCCTGTTCTGGTATCTTTGGCTAATAATGTTTTATAGTCGGTGACAATAACAAAACGAGGATTGTGTTTTAAGTCTTCTTCGTTTTTTGTTAATTCATCTATAGTTGCAAAAAGTTTATCCGTTGCAACTTCTTTAAAAAACACTTTCTTTTTATATAAAACCTCTCCTTCAATTTTTGATAAATTGAAATCGCCTTTCTTCAAACGTGTTATAGATGTTTTTGAAATGCCATAAGCTACTAGTAAATCATAAATAAAGTTTTCTTTATCGAATGATTGTACTAATTCATCAACATTTTTTTCTATTTGGGATTTATTCATTTATATCAGAATTGAATTTTAAACTTCAAAAATAGGCAATTATAAATTTGTAAAATATCTATAATAATAATAAAATGCAATTATTATTAATAGAGTACTACTAAAACAAAAATGCTCGTAATAATTACGAGCATTTTATTTAAAACACTTCACGAATAGCTTAAAAGGAATCCATGTCGTTGGTTGTTTAAAACAATATTTATACTTATCCATTTTATAATAAAAGGTTGCTAGTGTGGGGGTAAAAAGGAACCTTAATTTAAGCTAAAAAAATTATAGAAATTTTTTTGAATCTAATTATATACTAAAAAATAAAGAGGTTGATTATAGCTATATCGAGGAAGGTAACAGCAATATTTTACTTTTTATTTTGAGTAGGGAGGGAGGAAGTCACTCCAGTTGCTCAATACGCCTTTTAATACCTTCTATCTCTTTTTGTAGTTGTAACTTTTTTAGTTTTTTTTGTAACTCCTGTTTTACTATAAAGTCATCTTCAAGGTTCAATTGTGTTTGAGTTATTGCAATTTTATCTTGTGTGGTTTTATCGTTCATGGTTCAATCGGTTTATTAAATACTCTTCTTGAAAAAGTTCGTCTAATTGGTTGTTGTTTCTTAACCAGATATACTCTTCAAATAGATGCCAATCATCGAACTGGGCTTCTTCTTCATACATTCTTGACACATGTAATTTAAGTAATTCTTTTAGTTTTGGGCTGTGGTTTAAGTCTGTTACTTGTTCCATTTTTTTAATTTTTAGTTGTTTGTTATTATAGGGTTCCAATTTTTACTGGAGCCTTTTGAGTGTAGCTTATGCTACTGTATTTGTTATTAATTTTGCTTACTTGATAAGATATTTCATACCATGAGAAATATTTCGAAATCACTCTGTCAACCATCATTTTTATATCTGGTACCGAAGCATCGGAAATGAAATGAACGTGATTAAAACCTCTTCCATCGAGTTCTATGGTATATTTTATCGTAATCTCTGGAAGATTGGATTTCATTTCTTTAATCAATTCAAAATGGTAATCGCAATCATAGTTTTTATAGGGGTTCCAACTAACAAAACTTTTCCAATCGTAATTTTTTTCATTACTATTTTTTCGTTTATTAATTGGCATAAACTCATTTATAATTGAATGATGTATTTGCCAATTTCTACCTTCTTTTTTTAATAAATTGGTTACGCTTTCATACTTGTCTTTTACTTTAAGCATTTTGTATTTAAGCATTCTTGGGCTTAACCCCGTAATTTCTGTTAGTTGGTTAAGTTGGTAGTAAATGTTACTTCTTTTCTTATTTGATTCGTTTAATAATTGGTTATACTGTTTTTTCATTGGTTATTGGATATAATAAGGTCAAGAGGGATAAGGTTGTCCCAGTCGTTATTTTGGTTCGTTTATTATAAATATGTGAAACTTTGAAAAAAACTGCACTATGAAGCAATTCTTTTTATTTTTTCTGGCAGTTTACTATAAAATCAATCATAGCATACTGGATTTTGAGTAGTTAAATAGGTAGTAGTGTTGCACCTATTCGTTAGTAGCGATTACCAAACAAATCGAAATTACTGTTTTTTGACAAAAGGTTTTCAATTTCAGCGATTGGATAATAATAGATTTCACCCATTTTAGAAAAGGGTAAAATATTTTTATCACGATAAGTCAGTATGGTGTTATCACTCAACCCAAATAACTCTTTTAAATCGCTATTACGATAGTATTTTTTTGGTTGTCGAATTGTATCAAATTTAGATTTGATTTCCTCTAGGAGCTTTATTATTGGCTCTGATTCATTTTCTAAGTACCTCATAGTATATATATTAAAATTTATACTGCAAAAGTACTTTCAGAAGTTGCTAGCGTCAAGTTATAGTTGGCAATTGCCAACTTTATTTTTTAAATTCAAAAAGATGAATTGTTTCGTTGAGCTTTTTTAATAGTTTTTCTAATGTCTTATTGTTTGAAGCTCTTTCTGAATAACTACTAAAATCAGATAGTTCACTACTAATACCTTTCATAGGAAAAGGATTTCCTTGGTTTGCATTATTTCTTGTTTCGGTAAAGTTGAAATTACTCTCTATAAACAAGCGTCTATGTTCAATTGATTCAAACTCTAAAAGATGTTCCTGTTCTAAAATATATAATAACATTAGAGATTCCTTTTTATTTAGTTTAAATGTAGCACGTCCAATATGTTTAAATGGTATATCGCTCGTATCTGTTTCACTAGAGCTTAGGTCTTCATTATCTATATCACCTATTAATTCGTTATCTATACTTGAATTGAGATAATCAATTTTTTCATATAAATGATTAAGTATTTTACTCAATACTAATTTTTGAGTTGAGATTATTGAATTAATATCATCATGGTTAAAAGTTGCTGTTTCTGATAACTCATTTTTACTTCTTGAAAGTAAAAAATTAACTCTATGATTATCTCCTGACAGCTTCAACTGTTGGATTGTCTCTTTTGTGATTGTAATAAGTTTAATAATATCTTCAACCTTACAATTTTGTCTAATGTAATTTGAAAGATAGGATTCAAATAGCTCATTTAGTTTGGTATATCGGTCTTGAGGAATATCTCTAGGGGGCTTACCGTTGAAAGTATAATCTTTTGTATTTGTCTGGAACTCAATTTTTGCTTGACCAATTTCTTTAATACATACTTTAATTTCGGTGTAATAATCCATAATGTTAGTTTAAAAAATGAAATCCGCTATAATAGCGGATTTCAAATATAATGATTTATTCAAAATTACTGTATAAACCCTTCATGTGCTTTTTAACAGAGGTGTCCATCAACTTAGCATAATGTTGTGTTTGAGTTATTCGTTTATGCCCCATGATTTGACTAATAATCTCCATAGGTATATCATTTGCCAATGCTACAGTAGTTGCAAATGTATGGCGACCAACGTACCATGTTAAATTTTTATCAATATTACATAAATCAGCAATCTCTTTTAGATAGGCATTCATGTTACTATTACTTCTATTTGGTACTAATCTATTATCTTCAATACATTCTGGGTCATCTTTGTATTTTTCAATAATCCTTTTAAGTGGAGGTATAACAAGTACATTGGTTCTCACATTTGTTTTTTGACGCTTCGTTTTTAACCATTTATCGCAATCCTCATCTAAGGTATAATTACCTTTTCGTAAATTCATAACGTCAACAGGGGCATAGCTTGTATAACAACTAAATAAAAATAAATCACGAGTTACATCTAATCTTCTGTTTGAAAAAACTTTATTTTCAATACTGTTTAGCTCTTCTAAAGTTAAAAATGTTGTTTCAACTTCGTTCAATTTTTTATCATAAATCGAAAATGGATTTTCTGCGACTAGTCCCATTTTTTTTGCATGACTTACCATTGATGATATATTTCGGATGTATTTAACTGTTGTGTTGTTGGCTAACCCAGTTTTACTTCCATGTCTTCGTTCAAATCGCAAAAATTCATCAAAACCAAAAACAAATTTTCTAGTTATCTTATCAAATTCTATATCTTTCACTTTCAATTTGGAATTTAAGTAATCAGTAATAACGTCACCCATACGCTCATATTTTTCTAGGGAGCCATCTGCACGGTCACCCTTTTTAACTTGTTTTTTAAAGTATTCGTTATGATTTTTAACTATTTCTAAAAGTGTTATCTTCTTTTCAGTTCTTTCATTGAAACAAAAGTTCTTTAAAAACAAAGGAGTTATATCTTCATTTCCATTGTAAGTTTTAAGTAAATCAATATATTTTTCTTCTATTGAATCACTTAGTGATTTTAAGTAGTTTTTTAAATTGATTTCGTTATCCATTCTAACTGGTTTTCTTAGGCTGTTTGTTTTTTCCCATCGTTCCTGTAGGATGTGTTTTGAAGTTGAAAATGTAGAATAAACATTTCCCAAATAAATTTTTCCATAAATAGCAGTTTCACCATTTTGGTTTTTTTTGTCTCCTTTAAGATAGAAGCTCACTTTCAATTTTTTCATAAGTTTTTGTTTTTTTTTTATACAAAACTACTTTTGAAAGTTCCCAAGCTCAAGCTATAGTTGGCAATTGCCAACTTTTGGTACCCTAATTTATTTGACATCATCATAGGGTACCAAATAGGGTACCTGTCGAATGAGATTTAAAGTATAAAATGATATTACTCATTTTTGAATAACTTAATTCAAACTAACTCTTAGGTGCCGTAAAATATAGGATTTTGTAAAAAAAGAAAAGAATTGAAATGTAAAAAGCCCCTCTTTGAGGGGCTTTCAGCGGAGAAAGAGGGATTTAATTGCTCATTCTATATTGTTGTTAACCAGAGTGATATAAGTTAAATTATTTTTGGGTAACCGAATTTACCCCCTTTTTAATCGTAATTAATTACATTAAATTGTGAGTAGTAAAAGTACGAATAAAATCTAATAAAACAAGGCGATTTGAATAAAAGAATACTAAAAATTGAACTAGTTGCTTAATACCATTTCTGTTCCGTTTGGATAAAATATTGATTGCTATATTTTTCAAAATTTAACCAAAAATTAAGTGAGCTACTTGTTCATATTTTAATCCCGCATACAAACAAAACTCTTCGATAGTTAAAAACTCATTTTCGAGCTTGTTGAGGTCAGTTTTTACTTTTTGCATTAATCTGGTGCTTTGGCGATAACTCTTGCCTGTTATGCGCTGTATGTCTTTCGGATAGATGCAAACCCTCTGTTTTTCAATTTTCATACACTATCTATGCCTTTGACTAGGCTTTGATTAGCTTAAACTTGCAGGTAAGCAATGTTTAAGGTTATACAAAAGTAACTTTTTTTGAAATATAAATTTCTTCTGCAATTTACATTGGTTTAGGATGCTTTTAAATAGCAATTTATGTCGATTTAAGCCATTTGTGTCACTTTGCGACATATGGAACTGTCCTTGCTTTTTTATTCTGTTTAATTGACTAAAATTTGTTTCGAAATCAATCGGAAGATGTTGCAACAGAAAGATGATTTAGAGCAATTATTAATCTAAATTTTAGAAATTATGGCAAGACAGAAAGGCATAATTAAATTAAAAGGTACTATTGGAGATATTACTTTTTACAAAACCCAAGACGGGCATTTGGCTCGTGAAAAGGGGGGAATCGACGCGAGTAGAATTGCGAGCGATCCAGCATTCCAAAGAACACGTGAGAACGGTTCCGAATTTGGAAGAGCCGGGAAAGCCGGCAAGATTTTGAGGACCTCCTTGAGAGCTTTGCTCTTGAATTCTGCCGATGGCAGAATGGTGAGTAGATTGACTCAAGCGATGGTCAAAGTGATCCAGGCGGACGTAACCAGTTTGAGAGGGTTGAGAAACGTGATTGATGGCGAAGCGGAATTGCTTGCCGGTTTTGAATTCAACATCAGGGGAAAACTGGGCACCAGTTTATTTGCACCATTTGTGGGAGCAATTGACCGTGTGTCTGGCGATATCACTGTTGATATTGATCCATTTATTCCGGCGAATATGATTGCTGCTCCTACAGGAACAACGCATTTTAAAATCATTTCAGCTGGTGCCGAGATTGATTTTGAAGCAGAAACTTTTGTGGAAGCACATTCTGAAACTGCAATCCTTCCTTGGGATGGTGTGGCAACTGTTGTCATTAACCAAGTAAATGCCGTGACTCCAAACAGTACCAAACCATTATTTTTGGCTTTAGGAGTTGAATTTTACCAAGAAGTTAATGGACAAATGTACGCCTTGAAAAACGGTGCTTACAACCCATTGGCATTGGTGCAGGTGAGCGGATTGTAAGATGGTTTTAAGGCTGTCAAGAACTTATTTCCCCGATGGAACAAATGGTAAACTCGAATGCGAGGGTAAATTCATTTGCAATACCATTGAATTGCCTTGGAAGAAAAACGAAACGAAGGTTTCCTGTATTCCGGAAGGGAAATATTTTATAAAAAAGCGATACAGCAAGAAATTTGAATGGCATTTGGAAATTATTAATGTAAAAAACAGAAGCTTAATTCTATTTCATCCAGCAAATAATGCTTTACGAGAATTAAACGGTTGTATTGCTCCAGTAATGAAACTTTCAGGACCAGGTTTAGGTCTTATGTCTCGAAAAGCTTTTGTCCAATTAAAAGCCTTGGTTTATAAAGCTTTGGATAGTAAAGAAAGTGTTGAATTGATTGTTAAATCTTAATTCTCGTTTTCACGGGAATGACAAAAAATATTAAAAAATGAAATTAGTTGAAAGAATAAATGCACCCACACCAAAGTTTTTCAAGATTTTGAGAAGTATTGGTTTGGCTTTGTTGGCCATCAGTGGAACAATTGTGGCAGCACCTATTGTTTTGCCTGTAACGGTGGTAACTGTTGCCGGTTATATGGCAGTGGCAGGTGGGGTTATTTCGGCAGTTAGCCAAATGACAGTAGCTGAAGAAAACCAAAATAAATCGAGAGATGGAGACTAATTTATCCCTCCGAGCTGGAACCGTATCCGGAACATTTTTGAGCATTTTGCCCAATATTCTTTCGGAAGATATTGCAAAAACAATTATCTTAGCGGTCGTGGGAGCCACTGCTAGTTTTATGGTTTCGCTCCTTTTAAAATGGTTGACAAAATCTAAAAATAAATAGTTCGGTTATGATTGGTAACCTTTTCCGGACTAACTAAGAAAGCCAAGTCGTGAGACCTGGCTTTTTTGGTTTAGATTTCTTCGAAGATATTCAAGGTCACTTCTTCGATAACTACTTTTGCATTCGGGCAATATAATCCGTTATATTTTGCGCAGTCAATGGCTTTTGGTCTGCTGTCAAATATTCCGAAAAAGACTCTTGATATTTTACTTTTCCAAATATCGGTTTGGTATAGAATGAACAGTTTCATAGTATAGATCATTTAGGTTAATAAAAATTATTTTCTGCAATAGCGGTACAAAATGGCTTTACGGATGTCATTTATGAGCATCATATCCTCTTTATATTGCTTTTCTTTTTTCTCCAGAAGTTTGAGTGCTGCCACATTTTTTAGATGCTGCTCGTGTTCCACCATCATCAAACTGGCCTGTGGATTGAATTCTTTTTTGAAGTCTAGAAGGCGTAAAAAAGGAATTACTGAACCAATTAAAAACTGGTGCCAGAATTTTGTTTGCCATAAACTATACGCCACAAAAAATAGGTTTTCGCAATCTTCTTCTTTCTCAAAAATGATGACAAAACTATTTGTGAACTGCTCTTTTTGGGGCTTCCCGCTGTTCATACCCCTGTTAAGGACGAATAAATGGGGTTTGTTGTAAAGAGTGTCTTTTCGGTGGGTTTTGATGATAAAATTGGTCATAGCTTCGGATTTAAGGGATGTGCCTCGTTGAACTCGCCACACTTAAAATTTTTAAAAGAAAAAAAAAGAAAAAAAAGAAAGTCATCTCACAAGTGGAGGTTTCAAGAAAAGCAAGTTTTTTCAAGAAAATACTACCCGGCTTTTTACGATAAAGTTGTTCGGAAGTGGGTTTTTGAGTTTAATCAAATGTTGTAGCGAAACGAAAACGTAGGGTGGAGATTTTATTGAAAACCGTAGGCTTGAACTTTCTTTTCTTGAAACTGGAGCTTACCTTTACTTTCTTTTATTTATTTTTTTATTTTCTTTTTGACCGAGGTGTTTCTATTTAAGACAGATTGAAAACGTTAATGAGATAGAAGGGCGTCTTCGGAAAGGGTGTGGATTTTTAAAACAGAAAAAAGAAATATCAAATCCATTCCAATTATTTTTCTGTTTTAAAAATCCACACTCTTTCGTGGACTTGATTTTGTGGGTATTGAAAATCACTTTACGGAGGTTTTTAATTTTATGGTACAGGTTTTCAAGTGATTTTCAATACTTACAAAAACAATGAAAAAATAATACGTAGTGCGTCGGCAGCAGCTCAAAGCAAGTGTGTGGTTTTTTATTTGCTTACTGGGGTGTTTCTGATTGCTTTAGTGGAAAAGCTGGTGCCATAGACTTGAAAGAAAAAAGATGCTTCGGGCTGGTCAGAGTTATATTTAGGAACGGTATGGCATCGGCTTTTCCGCTGAAGCAATTACTGCTTGTTTTCTGGCAAATAAAAAACCACACTCTTGCTGGCTTCTCTTGATTTTGTGGGTGTTGTAAATTGCTTATTCCTATGTCGTGAATGTTAGAAATAGAGTTGATAAGCAATTTGCAACACGCACAAAAACAATGCAAATACTCACCGCTTTAAACATCAAGTTGCTAAAAACAGTGACCGTGAACGTCCTTGAAACTAGGTAGTTCAGTAAAAGTTCTTATGAAATGGCGAACGTTGTTAATGACAGTGGCGAAGGGCAGCATTTTTTATTGCAGGCCGGTGCGAGGAAGCAATTAAAAATGTTGTCCTGGAGCCACTGGCAAGCGCGTTGGGTGTGGCGGCTGTTTTACATAAATGATATTATAGCTTCATTGCAAAAACCAAAAAAACAATATAAAAGCTTTGTAATGAACTATAATACTCAATTATGTAACACAGCTTGGGGAAAAAAATTACTGGCGCGAGTCACGCAGTGTACGTGTTTTTGTCTCAAAAACCGTGACAGTAATTTTTTTTGGAGCGTTGGCAAAGGAGTGGCAACTGAAATGTAAAACGTTCTTTCACCAGTGAACGAAAAAGAATGTTCTCGTTATGATAAATGTAATTAGTGAAATGAAGCAAACAAAGACTTGAGTTTAGGAATACTTGGACTAAATGAAAGTTTTGTGCAGCTGAATGAGATAATGATTAAGAAAAAAAAAAGACATCTGCCTTTTAAAACAAACGTCTTTTCTAAAATATATAATTAACTTTAAAACTTCGTTTGTTGTATTCTAACCGCATTTAAAATTGCCAACATTGCCACACCAACATCTGCAAATACGGCTTCCCACATTGTGGCTAAGCCACCTGCTCCAAGAACCAAAACAATTGCTTTTACGGCGAATGCTAAACCAATGTTTTGATACACAATCTGCTTGGTTTTTTTACCAATGTTTATCGCTGTAAATATTTTATAAGGCTGGTCATTTTGTATTACGATATCAGCAGTCTCAATTGTGGCATCACTTCCTAAACCACCCATTGCAATTCCTGCATCGGCAAGGGCAACGACAGGGGCATCGTTTACACCATCGCCTACAAAGGCAATTTTTAAGTTTTGAGATTTTAATTCCTCGACTTTTTCAACTTTGTTTTCAGGCAATAAATCGCCATAAGCCTGATCTATATTTAACTCTTTGGCCACAGCATCAACAACAGCTTGTTTATCGCCGGAAAGCATAACAGTTTTTACATTTATTTTATGAAGACTTTCGATAGCCTGTTTAGCATCTTCTTTGATTTCATCAGCAATTAGAAAGTATCCTGCATATTTTTGATTGATGGCAATAACGATGATTGTAAATGGTGTATTGTCTATTTCGGTATCGTAATTGATGTTGAATTTCTTCATCAGTTTTACATTTCCTGCCAAGATTTCGTTTCCATCTACTTTGCCTTTTAGTCCGTGTCCTGCAATTTCTTCCACATCGGTAACGGTTACACTTTTTTCAGCACCTTTGGCATATTCAATAATAGCAGTTCCAACAGGATGGGTTGATTTGGTTTCGAGTGCCGATGTATATTTTACTAAATCGGCTTCGGGAACATCAACGGCTACCACTTTTTGCACTTTGAAAACACCTTTGGTTAATGTCCCTGTTTTATCCATAACAACCACTTGTATAGATGCCATAATGTCGAGAAAACTAGAACCCTTAAATAATATTCCGTTTTTGCTCGCTGAACCAATTCCACCAAAATATCCTAACGGAATGGAGATTACTAATGCACAAGGACAGGAAATAACCAAAAAGATTAATGCTCTGTACAACCAATCGCTGAAAACATAATTATCGACAAAAGCAATAGGTATGAGACAAATGGCAATAGCTGCAAACACTACTGCTGGCGTGTATATTTTGGCAAATTTTCTGATGAACAATTCGGTTGGTGCTTTTTTGGCGGTTGCTTCCTGCACCATTTCCAAGATTTTTGAGAGCTTACTATCTGAATAAGCCGTTGTTACTTCGACCAAAACAACTGTATTCAGGTTTATCATTCCAGCAAGAACGGTTTCGTCTTTTTGTTTGGTATCAGGTTTACTTTCTCCTGTTAGGGCAGCAGTGTTGAACGAAGCGGTGTCAGAAATTAACTTTCCGTCCAGTGCCAGTTTTTCTCCAGGTTTTAATTGAATGATTTCTCCAATGGTGATTTCGGATGCTTTTTTAGAAACAGCATTTTTACCTTCCAATACAGTTGCAGTATCTGGCCTTTGGTCTAATAGTGCCTTAATGTTTGATTTTGCTCTTTGAACTGCTAATGTTTGAAATACTTCGCCAATTGCATAAAACAGCATTACAGCAACACCTTCTGGATATTCGCTAATTGCAAAAGCTCCAATGGTAGCAATACTCATTAATAAAAACTCTGAAAATATTTCACCTTTTCGGATGCTTTCAAATGCTTCTTTAAGCACAGGTAATCCAACAGGTAAATAGGCTATTATATACCACGCAGTTCTAACCCAATCTGTAAACCAAGTTGGTGTAAAATAGTTGTCGAAACCAATTGCGACAAGTAATAGTGTAAAACTTATGATTGCCGGTAGAAACATTTGAAGCGTGGTTTGGTCACCGCCTGAATGGTCGTGTCCGTCATCGTCAGAATGTTCTGGCTCATTGAGGGTTGTGCAACACCCTGTTTGTTTGTCGGTTTTACGATTTATTTTTTCCTCTAATGTGCAGCAAAGCTGTTTGCCACTTTCATCGTATTTGTGTTGGTGTTTCATTTTGTTTTGATATTAATTAGCAACAATTATCTCCTTTTTGTATTGGTGGACATTTTACCGAACCGTAGCTGCAATAAACACAACAATCTCCCTCTAATGGTTTGAGTATTGTTTTGCACTTTTCACATTCGTAAAAGAATTGACAAGCATCGGTTGGCATTATTTCTTCTTTTCTGTAACCACAGTTGGGGCAAGTTAAAGTTGATTTTAATTCAACTGTTTTCCCTTCAAAGGTTGTACAGGTTTTGCAATTTCTGTGTAGTTTATTTTGGTAATAATTTACGATTGTAGCAATAAGAAGTCCAAACATTCCGGTATAAATTAAGTAAGTTGGATTTTCTATTTTGCTAAAATAATAAGCAAAGAATATTACTATTCCACTCAGAATAGCAATTAGCAAAGGATACAAACAAAGATGTTTTCGATAAGAAATGTAAAGTCCTCCGATTGAAATTAAAACCATCGCTTGAAAAATCCACATTGTCCAACCTCCAAATAGTTCGATACTTCCCAGTCCAAGTGCTGATACCCCGAAAGCAAATAATGGGAAGCAACAAGGTGACAACAGGGCTGTTGTAAAAAGCCCTATTGTTCCAAATTTGTCTATATTTGATTTTAGTTTCATAATTATTTAATTTTGATGTAATCAAATCAATTTATCGTTTGTATAGTATTTATGTTTATTTATTATCATTGTAAATCGTTTCAATCTCTACTTATTGATTTAGAATCCATTCTTTTGCTTTTTCTCTGTCGGGCAAATCAAAATACATCAACTTCGCTTTTGTAAATGGTTTCATAATTGAACGCATACTCTTTTCCCATTTTTCACCACCTACAATAGCAATTCTTTCGATATCAGCAGAATGTGTGAAATTCATTTTTCCATAATTGATTTCGATTACACCATCTTCCCAAAAACCATTTGAACCAGAATCATCGTCCATTTCAAAATACCATCGAGCTTTTTTACCAGTACCAATAATATTATGGATAAACGGATGAATTTTTTCATAATCTTTAATACCCAATAAATCATTTGCCCTTGTAGCTATGATATTTTCCCCTGTAAAATCTAAAAGCTGTAGCATAATTATAAATATTTTGAAATTCAAAGTTGACTAATTCTTTTTTATGTTAATAAATACTAGATTTTACCATAGGTGATGCAACTTTTGATTCAGTAGAAGTTGTGTTTGATGTAGTCATAATTATTATCTTTTAAATTAATTTCACTATTTTAAGTACTAATTGTTGCAGTCTTCTTCACCATACTTGTTTATCATATTTTGCTTCCATTTTATATACCTTTTTTGATGGTGTAATGAAAGTAGAAAATACAACGCACAAGCACCTATTATAGCTATAATGAACATATTTAATCCAACGGCAACACCAACAGCTGAAGTACACCAAACCGTAGCTGCAGTTGTTAATCCGTGTGATGTTCCTGTACTAGAATTGCGATAAATAATACCTGCACCTAGAAAACCAACACCTGTTACAATATTTGCAATTACTCTTGAAGTATCCGCAGAATTATTAACTAAATGTGCAGTAATAGCGGTAAATAAGGTTGAGCCAATACAAACTGCGGCATAGGTTCTTATACCAGCATCACTACCGTGTCTTTCTCTATCTAAACCAATAAATGCTCCTAATAAAAAGGATACAATCAGTTTAAAAACAATAATTAATTCGGCATTTATATCCATAAATCTATTATATTAAATGATTTTGGTTTTCTACAATTTTAGATTAATTAACCCATTGGAGCAATTATTTAAAAAAAAGTGAATTACTGTTTTTAATAATTGCATCCAATGAGTATTACTGTTTATTCTTCCCCTTTGTTTGTCAATTTTGCATTTACAAAGAATGCCCCTTTTGTCACAATTTTTGCATTTGCAGGAATGTCTTTTACCAATGTTATAGCTGTATAACCCATATTAGAGACGCCAATTGCGACTTCTATTTTTTCAAAATTTGTTGTAGTCACTTGGGTTTTTGTTTTTTCGGATTTATCGTTTTCTACTTCTGTTTCTTCGACTCTTTTATCGGTTACCACAAAAATATATTCTTTGCCATCTGCACTTACAATGGCATCAGTAGGGACAGCATCGGTAGTAACATTATTTAAACTTACTATTGCAGTTATATTCATTCCGTCTATTAGTCCGGTTTTATTACCTTGAACGGTGGCGTGTACTGGGATACTTTTACTGTCATTCTCAAAGGCAGCTCCTATTGAATATACTTTAGCATTGTAATCTTCACCCGAATTATTGGTAATTCTAAAATGTATAATTTGTCCCACTTTTAGCATTGGTAAATCTTTTTCGAAAATATTCAAATCCAAATGCAATTGTGAGTTATCCACGATTTCGGCAACTGGTGAAGACACATCCACATAACTTCCAATTTTAGAAAACACATTGCTTATGGTGCCAGTTATAGGGCTTGTCACTGACAATGCAGAACGTAAATTGTTGTTGTTCAAACTACTTGGATTGATACCCATCAGCTGGATTTGTTGTTGTAAAGAGGCTCTGCGAGTTCTAATTGATTTTAGTTCTGCATCGGCATTTTGATAGTTTTTTAATGCTCCTGCATTTCCTGAATTGAGTTCTTTTTGTCTTGCTAATTCTTGTTCGGCAAAGATTATTTTACTGGAAGTACTCAAATATTCTTCCTGCAATTGTATGAATTGTGGATTGGCGATTGTAGCAATTACTTGGCCTTTTTTAACAAAATCGCCTAGCTGAACGTTAATACTTTTGACCACGCCGCCATACATTGAAGTGGCATTGGCTTTGTTATTATTAGGCACCCGTAATGCTCCATTGGCTTTCAATGTGGCTGTTAATTCTTTTTGTTCGATGGTTCCGTATTGTATACCCACAGTTTTAATTTGTTCGGCTGTGAGCGAAGCAATTGTAGAAGATGCTTCTTCTGTTGTTGCTTTTTGTTCTTCTTGAGGTTTAGTTTCAGTTTTACCGCAAGAAACAAGCAAGAGACAAAAGGCAAGTAGTAAAAGGGGATTCTTATATGTTTTTAAAGATTTCATTTTTTTTAATTTATTTATTTGTGAAATAATTGTATTGAATAATGGCTTGGTTGTACGCATTTAGATTGTCTAAATAGTTTTTTCGTATTTCGATGGCTTGGCTCAAATACAATGAAAAATCGGCGTAACTAATTTCTCCGGCACGATAGGATTGATTAGCGGCTTTTATGATTTCGTCTGCCTGTTGCAAACCCGAAGTTTCATAAAATTGTAAACCCGACACACTTTTTTCGACTTCGGTTTGACGTTGTGTCAAAGAAGATTTCAGTATTTGCGTTTGGTATTGCAATTGTTTTTCTTGCGTTTCTTTTTCGGTTTTGGCCGCTTTTATTTTATTGCTATTGGCTCCAGTTCCGAAAACAGGGAATGAAGTCGCTATTGAAAAACCGCTATAGGGGTCTTTAACGCCATATAATTTCTGCGAAAAAACCCTACCTGTAAATTCTGGTAAGCGATTGCTTTTTTGGATGGCAATTTCACTATTGGCAATTTCAACATTTTGTTGCAATAAAAGAAGGTTAGGGTGATTTTCTGTTGTGTTTTGCAACCCATATTCCAATTTTACTAAAGGCTCGGAAAGCGGTAGAATGACTTCAGAACTATTGAGCAATTGCATTAATGCCTGTTGTTGCACTAGCATTTCTTTTTGAAGTTGGATGATGTTAGTTTCAATTTCTTTCAGTTTTACATTAGCCGAAATTTTTTCGATACCGGCACTTTCTCCCGTTTTTACTTTTAGAATTGTAGTTTTCAACAATCCAATATAAATGCTGTCTAATCGCTGATACAAAGCTGTCTTGTCCTGTAAATACCACAATTGATAATATACCGAACGGATATTTTTTTTCAGCTCTGTATTGATTACTTCCTTGTTGTATTCGAAGTATTTTGTTTGCTCCCGATAGTAATTTTTCTTGGCTTGGTTTACTTGTGGCATATAAAAACTTTGTTGTAAACCTATTTTCCAAATACCCGTTTTATCCGAAGGGCGCAAATCTTCATTTTCTACAAATATTCCCGTTTTGGGAAATTCCTTGTTTCCTTTTATCAGGAACCGGTTTTTTGCGATTTGCGATTGATTGATGTTGTATTGCAAATTGTCTTTTAAGCCCAAGTTCAAAACTTCATCGATACTTTTTCGGGATTGTGCTTGACCATTATTGAATGAAAATAATAATCCAATAACTAAAATAGTTGTAATTGATTTCACTCTTGGTTTTCTTTTTAATTTTAGTTTTGTGTTGAAAATAATGTAAAGCAAAGGCAATACGAACAAGGTCAAGAATGTTGCCGAGATTAATCCGCCAATTACTACGGTAGCCAATGGTTTTTGTACTTCGGCACCCGCACTATGTGACATTGCCATCGGTAAAAATCCTAACGATGCTACGGTAGCCGTCATTAAAACTGGTCGTAATCTTATTTTTGTTCCTTCAATTACCCGTTTTATGACATCATCCCAACCTTCTTTTTCGAGTTGGTTGAATGTGCCGATTAATACAATTCCGTTCAATACCGCTACTCCAAACAATGCAATAAAACCAATCCCTGCCGAAATACTAAAAGGCATTCCACGAAGCAGTAAAGCAAATACACCACCAATGGCACTCATTGGAATTGCCGTGAAAATTAAACCAGCTTGTTTCATTGAATTGAACGTAAAATACAAAAGCATAAAAATCAGCAAAAGAGAAATTGGCACTGCAATCATCAAACGGTTGGATGCTTTTTGTAAGTTCTCAAATGTACCTCCATAAGTAAAAAAATACCCTGATGGCAATTTTACTTTTGTTGCCAATTTATCCTGAATTTCTTTTACCACACTTTGTACGTCTCTATCTTCTATATTGAAACCAATAACAATTCTACGTTTACCAGCCTGTCTACTGATTTGTGCGGGACCCAATTTAAAAGCCACTTTTGCCACTTGTGATAATGGTATTTGATTACCAGAAGGTGTTGGTATCAATAAATTATTTACATCGTCGATACTTCTTCTTGACGTACTGTCTAACCTTACCACTAAATCAAACTTTCGTTCGTTTTCGTAAACTACACCCGCTGCTTTTCCTGCAAAAGCAGTACTCACAATACTGTTTATATCTTCTACATTGAGTCCATAATTGGCAATTCGTAAACGATCGTATTCAATGTTAATTTGTGGCAAACCATCCACTTGTTCTACCTGCGGCGATGAAACCCCTTTTACTTTTACGATTACACTTTCTACTTTTTTGGCATATACAGAAAGGCTGTCCAGGTTTTCTCCAAATATTTTTATGGCCACATCTTGTTTAATACCCGTCATTAGTTCATTAAAACGCATTTGAATGGGTTGGCTTTTTTCTACAAAAACTCCAGGAATCACGCTTAATTTTTCTTCTAACGCATCGCCTAATTCATCATACGTTCTGCCTGATTTCCATTCGTCTTGTGGTTTCAGGATAATCATCATATCTGTGGCTCCGGGAGGCATTGGGTCAGTAGGCACTTCACCTGCACCCGTTTTTCCAACCACCATTTTTACTTCCTCAAATTGTTTGGCAATTCTTGCGCCTTGCATCGAAGTTTCGATACTTTGGGATAATGAAGTTTCGAGCGGCATTTTAAATTCAAAGGCATAATCTCCTTCGGCTAAATTGGGGATAAACTCTCCACCCATTTTGGTAAAAATAAAAACGGTAATCAACAATAAAGCAACAGTAAGACCTACGACTTTGTATTTTATGGCAATTACTTTTTCTAAAAGAGGTTCGTATTTGCCGTACAAGAAATCCATCATTTTATCCGAAAATGTTTTCTTGTGACTGATGTGTTTTGGCAAAAACAAGGCACTCATCATTGGAATGTATGTTAACGAAAGTATCATAGCACCGATAATGGCAAACGAAACTGTTTTTGCCATTGGGCCAAACATTTTTCCTTCGATTCCTACCAATGATAAAATTGGGAAGTACACAATCATAATGATGATTTGTCCAAAGGCAGCACTGCTCATCATTTTCTTGGCACTGTTTTCAACCGCCAGATCCATTTCGAGTTGGGTGAGTCTTTTTTTACTTTTATTGTGTTCCAGAAAGTACAATGAAGCTTCGACGATAATTACGGCACCATCCACAATCAACCCAAAATCTATTGCACCGAGGCTCATTAGGTTTGCGCTCACTCCAAATATTCTCATTAATGCCAAGGCAAAAAGCATTGAAAGAGGTATTGCAGAAGCGACAATAAGTCCTGCACGAAGGTTTCCGAGGAACAAAACCAACACAAAAATGACGATTAAAGCTCCTTCAACCAAGTTCTTTTCAACAGTAGAAATAGCACGTTTTACAAATGTACTTCTGTCAATAAATGGCTCTACTACTACATCATCGGGCAAAGATTTTTGTATGATAACCATTTTTTCTTTAACCCTTTGAACCACCTCGTTACTGTTTGCCCCTTTTAGCATCATCACAATGCCACCAACAGCATCCACTTTTCCATTAAAAGTCATTGCACCATAGCGAACAGCATTTCCAAACTTTACATCGGCGACATCTTTTATGAAAATCGGTACGCTGTTGGGATTGCTTTTTACTACGATGTTTTTTACATCTTCCAAGGATGTTACTAAACCAACTCCACGAATAAAGTAGGCACTTGGTTTTTTATCAATGTAAGCACCACCTGTATTTTGATTGTTTTTTTCTAAAGCATTAAAAATATCAGGAATTGTTACTCCCATTGCTTTTAAGCGATTTGGGTTTACGCCAACTTCATATTGTTTTAATTTACCCCCAAAACTATTTATTTCGGCAATTCCGGGTGTTCCGTTGAGTTGTCTTGCTACTATCCAATCTTGCATAGCACGCAAATCCATTGCGGAATACTTATTTTCACTTCCTTTTTTTGGATGTAAAATATATTGATAGACTTCGCCAAGACCTGTGCTTACAGGGCCTAATTCTGGTGTTCCAATGCCTTTAGGGATTTGATCGGTAGCTTCTTTTAGTCGTTCACTAATTAATTGGCGTGCAAAATAAATATTGACATCATCATCGAAAACGACTGTGATTACCGATAAACCAAAGCGAGAAATGCTACGGGTTTCTTCTAAATCGGGAAGATTTGCTATGCTTTGTTCTATTGGAAAAGTGACTAATTGTTCTACTTCCTGCCCAGCCAAGGTTGGACATAGCGTAATGATTTGTACTTGATTGTTTGTTATGTCTGGTACGGCATCGATGGGTAATTTGGATGCACTCCAAACTCCCCAAATGATGAGAAATAAAGTCATCAAACCAATGATGAATTTATTATTTATACTAAAATGAATGATTTTGTCTAACACTATTTATAGGATTACTTTTTAATACTTAATTTATTACTCCCGTTATTTGAATTTGTCAAATACGGTAAAGTGATTAATGGAAAACAACAGCGTGATTAATGCACAGGTCATTAATCGCTATTTATTTAACAAACATTAATCAAAAAAATTAAGCATTAATTTGAGGCGGCTGCCAGATACTTCCGAAGAAATTGGAAGTAAGAATTGATTTGTATTCCGGCACTTTTTTGTCAATTATGATTTTGACAGCAAATAAATTATAAGGGTAAATAGTATTGTAAGCGAAACCTTGACAGCCGCAACAGTTGCAGATGCACAAAGGAGTACAGGCATCCTTGTTGTGAGTGTGATTGGATTCATTGCTAATTGTCACTTTGTTACACGACACATCCTGCTCCATATCTGCACAAGGCATAAAGGAAAGTAGCAGAAAAAGAATCGACAATATGAAGTTTAGAATTTTCACAGCTGCAAAAGTACGTATTTTATTTAATTGCCAATACATAATACTTCATTAATTTGCGGGTTAATGCTTTAGGATGAAATACTATTATTGCAAGAGTATTCTATTTTTATAGAAATTAGCGAAATGAAGCAAACAAAGACTTGAGTTTAGGAATACTTGGACTAAATGAAAGTTTTGTGCAGCTGAATGAAATAATGGACTGGTTAATTGATTTTCTTTTAGGTATATTTATTGTTATAAATATTTATGAAAATACAACTGGAAATTAGCCAAAAACACGTTTTTGATAGAAAATTTGTTTTTTGGTTTAAGACGATGTATATTTGCAAAGTCATTTCCCTAGGGAAAAGGACCTGGTTCGTGAAAACGTACGCCACAGCACCGTAGCCTGTGGCTTTTTTTATTTTACCCTCTTTGTATATTTGTCTTCGTAGTATTTTTGGTTTCTTGCATCATCAATATGAAAACAAGAAATTATCATATAGTCTGGAGTGATTTTTTCCATTACTACTAGAAAGTTTCCTTCTTTGAACCAAAAATAGTCCCTGATTCTACCATCTGCTTCTAAGAACTGGAAACAAGTAACATCATCCGTATCTTTATTTTCAAGTATTGGTTTTATCCAATGAATTTTGTTGGCTCTTTTTTTGTCAAAACATCTTTTGCCTTTATCTCCTCTTGTAATGATTTTTACAAAAGTGTGTGGATAGGTTTCAAAACCATCTTCTTTTGAATTTGCTATATCTATTTTTACTTTGCAACCATCAAAATAAAAAACGTTGTCAATAAAATCGGCTTTGAATAATCGAAATAGTTCTTCTAAATGTTCAGCTGATGGGTCAATTCCTAAATTAGGTATGTGATCATCCAAATTAAATAAATCCATTATAGTTTTATTTTGGGTTGGTGATCAAAAATATTGAATTTGGTTTCCCACGGCTCTGTTCCTTCTTCGAGATTAAAACCTGATTTAGTTTCTAAATATTGAATAAAATCCATTCTGTTAGGAGTTGGATTCTCGATATTCTTCATTACTACTCTTGTTTTATAAGTAATTGCTCCAATAAAAAAATCGGCTAATTGAAAGAAATTATTATCGTGAGAATGTAAATGTTGGAATTGTTTGAATGGGCTTTTGCCTTTGTATTCATTGTCAAAAACTTCATTTATTTTTTTTAGTTTTTCTCTACCACGCGTATTTTGAATGTCTATAAAAACCCTGTATTCATCGCCATTACTATTATTTGGGCGTAATAAATAATAGGTCATTTTATAATAGAAATTGTCGTGCGAGCCTTGGTTAAAATCGGTATGATTTAGACGCTCTTTGTATTTGACTAAAACACAACGAAATTGTAATGATGAGCGAAAGAAATAATCTACTAATTCTTTGTATAATGCAGTTCTTGCATTTGAAAATTTATTCCATTTTAACTCTGATTTTTGATTGTGCTTTGCTAGTATTTGATTGAATTTTTTTTGTAATTCAACATAATCGGTCATTGGTACTTTTATGTAACCAATGCACATAACCGGAATATTATCATTTTCTAAATGACAACTTTCGTCGATATAAAAATCATATTTATTATTCATAAATTGTGGAAATTAATAGCAAATTCGACCAATTAGATGCTCAAAAGCGATTGAATTTTAAAAAGCGGAAATTTACAGAATAAATTGTTAAGGGAAATACTATTTTCAATTTACTTATTTTTCAAATCTAAAATGCCTATCATTAATATTTTTTAAGCGATAAATTATTTCTGATTTTTGAAAAAAATCACATAATCCGCTAAATTATACAAGTCTAGCAATTCAATATCATTTATTTTACTAGTTAATTGATCAATCTCAATAAAAGCAACATCATTTGCAAATGATTTTTCGCCAATAAGGTGTTCTATGTGGGTGTAAACTGCTTCTCGAAGTCTTGGGTTTTCTTTGTGAATTATGTAGTTTTTGAGGTATATTCTAATCCCTAAATCGGTTTGTTTTTCTAGGTTTTCTATCGATGCGAAATACATATCACTAATTCGTAGGCTAATCCCGTAATATTCAAGTGGTTTATCTTTTCCTTGTTGGTATTTTGTTAGGTTTGTTTCAGGTTGAAGAAATGCAGTTATTTTCCAACGTTCTACGACTGGAGCATAATGTACTAGTAGTTCTACTTCTTTGAAAAGGTAAGGATTGCCGTTGGCGGTGATGATTAATTCGGATTTATCTTTACCGTTTTTGATTATGAGATCTAAATCTTTGTTGAATAGGCGTAAGAGGTTGTTTAATTCTGTGAAGTGCTTTATTAGTTCTTCTTTTGGAATTTCGTTTAAGAGCAAGAAAACAAAATTGTTTTGTTTGAAATGGTTCCAGAAGTTGGTTATGTGGTTCATCGTTTATCGTTTATCTTTTATCTTTTATGGTTTTGTCGTAGGCAATCAGATTGAACATTTCTCGCATTCTACTTCTAACCCGATTCCCATAAACATTCTCAATTTCAGTAGCCGAAAGGTTTGTAGTTATATGCGTTTGGATTTTTTTACTTGTAAAAATATCATAGCGACTTAATAGAATTTCTGCCATTACGTTACATTCGTTTCCGTAATATTTCAGGTTGTTTTCTGTTCCTAAATCGTCAAAGCATATTGTTTTGGGTTCTGATTCGTATAGTTTGCCTTTGCTATATTTGTGAATGATTTGGTAACCATCCTGGATAAATTCAAAGCTTATGTCTCGACACGGTTTTACGAAAAATTTATGCTCTGTTGTCGCCAAGTGTTTCATTAAATTCATTAGGGATGTTTTGCCACAGCCGATTGGGCCAGAAAGTAAAATTCCTTTGTTGCCGTTGATGCCGTACTGAAAACAAGTTGTTTCGTCTTTAAGAAAATAGGCGATGAGTTTGTAAATTATGGGGTAATCACTTTCAAGTATTTTGAAATGATTGCCGTATAATTCAATGCCTTTTTTCTCCAGCCAAGCAATTATTTCCGTGTAGCTATAATGGCTCTGAATAATCTTTGTCTGTTCCTGTGTTGAGGTGTTTTGCTCTGTTGGATTGTTCATTTGAAATGAATTTAGGTGCGTTTAATATCCAATTTTGTGCTGCTGCTTGCCAATCGACCATCGGAGTTTTGCCACCGACTAACCAACCGTTGCTGGAAAAATAATTGAAAAATTTAATGGCTTCGAGTTCCGGAAAGTTCTGTTCGAGAAAATAAACTTTGACATTTTCAATTGTTGGATTGAGTTCCCTCGACTGCGCTCGGGATGACAAATCGGAATTTTCAATTTCATCTTTTTCTTTTTTGCCGGAACTTTTTTCTTTTTCTTCGGAAGCCGCGCTTTTTAAAAACTCATCGACAATTTCAAAATTTTTTGCTTGCTCGTCCAAGTTTACAATCTTTAAATCGTTTGAAATGTTTGGTATGTTTGTATTGTTTATATAAGATACTAGAGCTTGTTCAGTACCTGTTTCATTACTTGTACCACTACCAGTATAAAGCTTGTTCACTACTTGTTCATCAACCAGTTCAAAAACTGGTTCATTTTTTGGCATTGTTGCTTTTTCGCTTTTTGGTATTGGTTTTAAATCATCTGAAAAATTGAATAAATAAACGTGGCTTCCTTTGAATGGATTATAAGATGGTTCGTAATTGATGTAACCTAGAGAATGTAGGTTTTTAAGGCACTTATGATAAGTTGCTTTAGAACTGATTTTGCTTATTCGCATTACCTCATCACGAGAAATACTGATTGGATTTTTGAATCGATTGCAATTCCAGAACTGAAACAACGACATATACAAACTTACGTGTGTTGGATTGAGTGTTTTGTCAATAGCCACTTTCTCGAAAAATCCTGTTAGATGTTTTATATAATTCATCTTTGAGGTTATTTACGATTGAATAGGTTAGGTGTTGCTTCGACTTTGTTAGTTTCTATAACTTTCTCTAAATCATTACTGGAGTAATACAGAATTCCTCCAATTTTGGTATAGGTTAGTGTACCGTTTACACGTAGATTTTGTAAAGTGCCGGAAGAAATGTTTAACAGCTTTCTGACTTCGTTGGATTTGAGCCATTGTTTTTGCTGTTGCGGTTTTGAATTAAACATTGTGTTTAAATCGGAAAGAAGAAGTGTACGGAATTCGTTTAAATCTTCGCGAGTGATAACTTCGATTGCCATAACTGATGTTTTAAATTGTTATGGTACAAAATTGAATTAATTGATTTATTTTGTTTGCCAAGTTGGTATCAACTTGGTAACGAATTTTTGTCAATTACTGTTTTTTATGGTTAAAACAGATTAAATATTGTGTTTGGTTTTATTAAAAATACCAGCTCGGAAAAGAATTGAACTGTTTTAAATCAAATATCTTTTTTAATTTCTAAATATTTAAAACACTATTTAGTTTTAAATATTGATTTTCAATATATTACATATTTAATTTATTATGTAGTTATGCCAACTTGGTATGAACTTGGTACTACTATTTTGACTTATTATTTTCTTGATCAATTTTCTTCTTTAGTATTCTTGTTAAACCATCTAAATATGTTGTTTCTTCTGTTTTTCTGCCTCTGATGGAATACCAACTTCTGTAAACATCACCTAAATCGATATTGAAAACTGCTTCAAAATAATTTGCTATGTCTTTTATATCAGCAGTACCATTATTGAAGCTACCTTGATAATAAAGGGCATATATCGTTTCAATTAATGCAGATTTACTATCTGTCCAAGTGAGTTTTACTTTTGGTAGTGCTTGTGTTTTAGTTGTCATTGTTTCTTTTCTGTCTAATATTGTCAGCTGTTCTTTTAGATATATTTCAAGTAAATCGTTGGCTAATATTTTTGATACTTTAAAATCGTGACTTGTATTAAATTCTTGGTCTGAAGTGAAGAAAAAAGTATCTAATGATAACCTAATATCATATTTTCCTCTTAAAAAATATTTTTCATCAAGGAAAATTGCTCCTGTTCTGTAATATTGATAAAACTCCAAATTATTATCGAAATAATGATTTAATTTATCTAATTCGTTTAGTAAATATTTTCTTTGAGATCTGTCTGTTCCTTTTGGTCGTTTGGTTTCAATTTTTAGCACTTTTGTATGAAATATTAATTTTGAAAAAAATTGGGGCTTAACTTCTTTGAAAAAAAGTATTTCTTCGGTTTGGGTTCTAAAATTGGTTTTTATAATTATTACTTTCAAATTCCCTAATGATTTGACAATCATTTCTATTGCTTTTTCAGCGTGTTTTATGGGGTCAGTAATTTCTAAATCAATAAAATTCAGTTGTTCGTTGAGGTTGGAGAGAAGTTGGTTGATTTTGGCGTTCAATTTTTGTATGTAAATTAATTGAAAAAGATTAGCCTATAAAGTTATTGAAAGGGCTAATTTTAGTTTCATTTTTAGATTGATTTTGCGATTTTTTCCATTATTGAATAATCTGAGCCAAATTTGCAAATCGCATCACATTGACTTCTCAATTCTGAAAACAGAATGTATTTGATATTCATTTTTGAATTTTTTATGACCGGTCTATTTAATTGTTGAATTACATCTTTTTCGCGACTGTCTGGAATGATGATGTAAAATACCTCTTCGCCGTTAGAAATACTAAAATATAAATCAGAAAGGCGTAAAATGCCTGAATAAATACTGGTGCTTTTTTCTACTTCAAATGCACCGATAATTTTGTTTGTTCCTTTTTGAAACCAAAGCACATCAATGAGTTTAATCGTGTTTTGAGTGTCTTTGTCCGTTGGTAATTCTGGAAATTTACCAATTGATATAAACGAAAAACTTTGACCATTAAACGCTTTACTTTTATCATTACTGGCTGGTGTAACATCGTACCCCAGTGAAACTCCAATTTTAAGTAAGTGGTATTGCATTTCGTTGTGAAGATTTTCTTCTAGTTTTTCTTCCTGAATTTCTTTTTGTCGTTTTAGTATATTCTTTTCAAACTTATTGCGTTCTTCTTCGCTTAAATATTCATCGTTGCCAATAAGCATTTTTTGTGTTCCAATTTCAAAACACAATCCTGCTATTGCTCCTAAATCATTTGATAATTCACTTTTGTGTTTGCAGTTGGTTTCGATTAGTGTCTCTCTAATTTTAAGGTATTCCGTCCAACTGCCCAACTTCTTTTTGTCTTTAAACAGAAAATTAAATCCGTTGAGAATGGCTGTATTGAATGGTGGAAACCAAGTTGGATGCAAAAAATATAGAATACTGGCCACGGCAGGGCCAAGACCTTTTATTTTGAGTTCGTCCAGTTTTACAATTTCTTTTACTACTTGTTCCTCTGTTTTGGCATTAATGCAGTTTTCGAGAAATTGACCGAAAGCAATTTTATTGTTTTGGTTTTCGTAAATATCCGGAATTCTTAATTTTGGTTTCCAATAAAAAGGATGTGCTACGCCAACAAAGACTTGTTTTTGTTCTGCTATACAACTCAATACAAATTCTAAACTACTGCCTTTAAAATCGTTAGGAAATATTTTGTTTTTGATGTCGTCTATCACTTGCAAAACACCACGGCGAATAGTCCGAAATGCTTTTAATCGTTGGTCATTATCGACAAACCAAGTAGTATAAACACTTTCAGTATCGGTTTTGTATTGTTGGATTATTTGAGTAAGGTTGTTCATTTTTAATACAGCTATATCTTATTACTTATTCGTTTTTACAATTAACAGAAAGTCATTTTATAGTATAAAATAAATGGTTCGTTTTAGGACGAACCATTTATTAAGAAAATTAATTTTTTGATTTTTCATCATTCATCTTTTTCTCCAACAATAAGCAATGAGCGGCACACGCGTGGAGTTTGTAATTTTTATGTACGCTACCTACATTATGACCTTTTGCATCCAGTATTTCGCATTTTTCTTCTTGTGTTTTTCCAATATTAACCACGTTTTCACCTTTTATGTTGTAGTAAGAACCATTTTTCTTAGCCATACCCATCTTTTTTCCATTAGAATCAATAACATTACCGTTTGCATCAATAAAATAGATGGTCTTGCCTTGGTTGTCTTTCACGATATTGTCTTTGGTAATAAATCCTAATTTGTTCCAACCGTGATCGTGAATTTCACCCTTTTTATTGATGTAAATTTTTTCAGTAGGGTTGGAATCCGATTTAGTTTGTGCATTGGCACTTAACGAGATAATCATTAAAAACATTGTTAATAATGAAATTGTTTTTGTCGAAATTAATTTTTGAATTTTCATAATAAATTGTATTTAATTATTCGTCAGTTACGCTGTTGCCCGGTCTTCAGTATCACTGTTGCCTGATTTATATTTTTCTATAGTTTCAAATTTCTCAATCGCAAAGCATTTACAATTACAGAAACCGAGCTAAAACTCATTGCTAAAGCTGCAATCATTGGCGATAATAAAACTCCAAAAAATGGATACAAAACTCCCGCTGCAATTGGAACTCCTAAAACATTATAGAAGAAAGCAAAAAACAAGTTTTGTTTGATGTTTCGCATTACAGCGTGGCTCAAATTCTTGGCTTTTACGATGCCTTGTAAATCGCCTTTTACTAGAGTGATTTTTGCACTTTCAATAGCTACATCAGTTCCTGTTCCCATCGCAATTCCAATGTCTGCTTGTGCTAGTGCGGGTGCATCATTTATACCATCGCCTGCCATTGCTACAATTTTCCCTTCGGATTGTAAGCGTTTTATTTCGTTCAATTTGTCTTCGGGTAAACAACTTGCTTTGTAGGATGATAAGTTTAATTCATCGGCAACTGCTTTGGCTGTATTTACATTGTCGCCAGTAAGCATAATTACTTCAACTCCTTGACGCATTAATTCTTTTATGGCTTCTTTACTAGATATTTTAATTGCATCGGTAATTGATACAAAACCAACTGCAACGCCATTAACAGCAATATATGAAACGGTTTTTCCTAGTTTCTGCTCGGCAATAATTTTGCTTTCTAAATCGTCAGCAATAGTTGCTTTTACTTGTTCTATTAGTTTTTTATTTCCTAATGCTATCTTTCTATTGTTTACAGTTCCAGTCACGCCTTTTCCTGCAACGGCTTCAAAATCTTTGACTTCAATTAATGAAACGGTTTTGGATTTGGCATAATTGATTACTGCTTGTGCCAATGGATGTTCGCTGTATTGGTTTAATGAAGCGATGCTTTGTAACAAATCATTTTCGTTATTGTTTGATGCAAATATCTTTTCAACTGATGGCTTTCCTTCAGTAATGGTTCCTGTTTTATCTGTAATTAAAACATTCACTTTATTCATATTTTCCAAAGCTTCAGCATTTTTAATCAAAACTCCCGATTGTGCGCCTTTGCCAACACCTACCATTACTGACATTGGAGTAGCCAGACCCAATGCACAAGGACAAGCAATAATTAAAACCGCAATTGCATTTATAAAACCGTAAACCAAAGCTGGTTCTGGTCCAAATTTTGCCCAAACGAAAAATGTTACTACCGAAATAATGACTACAATGGGAACAAAATATTTAGCAATACTATCGGCTAATTTTTGAATAGGTGCTCTTGAACGACTGGCATCATTTACCATTTGAACAATTTGAGAAAGCAAAGTTTCAGAACCTACTTTTTCGGCTATCATTACAAAGGATTTGTTACCGTTTATAGTTCCTGCAATTACATTATCATCTTTCTTTTTATCAACTGGAATAGGTTCACCAGTTATCATTGCTTCGTCTATACTGCTTTCGCCATCGGTTATTTTTCCATCAACTGGAATTTTGTCTCCTGGTTTTACTCGCAATAAATCGCCTTTTTTGATGTCCTGAATGGATATTACTTTATCGTTTCCATCAATAACTAAAGTTGCTTCTGTTGGAGCGAGTTTTAATAATTCTTTGATTGCACCACTTGTTTGGCTGTGCGCTCTAGCTTCTAAAAGTTGACCTAATAAAACTAAAGTTAATATTACAGTTGTAGCTTCAAAATAGAGCAGTACTGTTCCAGTTTCCGTTTTGAATTCGTTTGGAAAAATATTAGGAAAAAACATTCCTACTAAACTGAATAAAAAAGCAACTCCAGTTCCAATTCCGATAAGGGTAAACATATTCAAGTTCCAAGTAACAATAGACTTGAATGCACGAACAAAGAATATCCAGCAGGCATAAAATACTACCGGAAGCGATAATATTAATTGCACCCAATTCCATTTTGAGGCATCCATTATTTGAAGTAAAGGATTATTGTGTACCATTTCTATCATAGCAATGGTGAAAATAGGAACAGTAAATACAACAGCAATTTTCATTTTCTTTACCAAATCCTTATACGTCTTTTGGTCTTCATTATCACTTGGTTCCATTGGCACCAAATCCATACCACAAATTGGACAAGAACCCGACGTTTCACTAATTACTTCGGGATGCATTGGACAAGTATATAAGGCTTTGCTAACCGTCAACTCTGGGGCTTTTACTAAATCCATACCGCATACGGGGCAGTCACCCGCTTTGTCATATAATTTTTCGCCTTCACAATGCATAGGACAGTAGTATTTGCCACTTGTATTAACAGGAACATTGATTTCCGTTTTATCGCTGTGGGAATGCTTAGAACAACAAGATTTTGCTGCATCTTCATTGGTTGTTACTTGTTGTGGAGTTTTACCATTAGTCACTTCTAAGGTGTATTTTCCAACGGCAGATAATGCTTCTTGCAACTGTGCTAATGGAATGTGTTTTTCCATTGTTATAGTGGCTATAGACGGATTTAATGAAACTTTTGCTTCAATGCCCTCAACAGCATTCAATGTTTTTTCGACTTTGGTGCGACAACCATCACAAGTCATTCCTGAAATAATATATGTATGTGTCATAATTTTTAATATTTACATTTTCATTCCTTCCATTGGGTCACTGCCTTTTCGGAATTTATATTCACTGTTTATAGCATAGGCACCAGTAATTACCACTTTTTTTGTACTGTCTATTTCTGATTTTATTTCTATCATTCCATTGGTTTCTATTCCAGTTTCGACCATTAGGTTTTCAAATACTCCCGGTCTTTTTTCAACCCAAATATAGGAAGCGTTTTCCTCCCTGATAACTGCATCAACAGGAATATACAATCCTTTTAAATTGGATTGTGTTAATTTTGCCATCGCTTGCATCCCCGGTTTTAATTGCAAATTTGGATTTGGTATTTCCAATCGAATTAAAAGTAGACGCGTGTCTGGATTTATTTCCGGATTGATAAAAGAAACTTGCGCATTTATGGTTTTATCAGGAAAATCGGCAAACGTTATTTGGGCTTTTTGTCCTATTTTTAGATTCTTGGCATAGTTTACGTTTACTTGTGTTTCTAACCAAAGACTGTTTAAATCCGCCAATTTAATGATGCTAGAACCTTCCATTGCATAACTGCCTTCTGTGGTACTTATTTCCGATATTGTTCCACTGGCAGTGCTATAAAAAATGGTATAAGGAGAAACCTCTTTACCGGTTTTTAAACTTTCAATTTGGGCATTGGTTAAACCAAAGAATAGCAGCTTTTGTTTTGCTGCATTGAGCATATTTCGGGCATTCTTTCCAAAATCGCCAGGCATTGATAGTTGTTTGTATGCCGTGAAATAATCCTGTTTAGCAATGGCAATATCTTCGCTATACAATTGATATACGGCTTGATTTTTAGCCACATAATCGCCGACGGTTTTGAAGTACAACTTTTCAATTCTTCCCATTGCTCTTGAAGAAATGGTTTTGATTTTCTCTTGATTAATTGTCAGGACTCCCGTATAATTTTGCTCTAAACTGCTTTGGGTTTCTGAAATAGTTTGGGTAGTGATATTTCCCAGTTGTATTTGCTGTTTACTCAAACTTATTTCATTAGCCTCTGTGTCATCTTGTTTTATTGGGGTTAACTCCATATGGCAAATAGGGCATTTTCCGGGTTTGTCCTCCTTGACTTGTGGATCCATTGAACAAGTGTAAAATGTTGTTGCTGCACTCTTATTGTGTTTGCTATGGTCTTCTTTTTCTTTAGTATTACAAGCCACCATTACCATAAATAGTATTGATAATACACTTATTTTTTTTATTGTCTTCATCATTATTCGGTTTTAATAAAGCTTTCGCTGTCAATTAAATATTGTGCGTTTTTGGCAATGGTGTCTTTTACTGAAATGCCCTCAATAATTTGGATAAAATCATCTATTTCAATTCCTGTTTTTATGGCCGATGCCTTAAAGCCATTCTCCATTTTTAAGAAAACTATTTTCTTGTTTCCAATACTTACCATTGCCTGTTTTTGAATCCAAATTCCTTTTACGGCATTTGTTTTCACTGCGCCTTGCAATCGCAAACCAACTGGTAATTTCAATTTATTGTTATTTAAATAAACTCGAATTCTATTGGTTTTATCAGCTGCGTTTAATTGTGTTTCGACAAAATTTATTTTTGCATCCATAAATTCATCTTTGTCAAGTTCGGAAGTAATTCTGATGGATTGATTGGCTTTGATTAGACTATTGTATCCTTGGATAACATTGAATATTCCCCATACTTTATCCGTATTTAATAGTTTAAAAATGACTTCTCCCTTTTTTATATAACTCCCTTCTTTAACATTCAAAACTTCAGTGTTGTTATTCGCACTTTGCATCACAGGAATAGTTGTATTATCCATCGTTGCTGTTCCATCAATAATCCCGGAAGCAGGACTATAAATTGTTATTAGCGGGTTTACTTTTTTGGAATTAGACAGCGCATTTATTTGATTTTGAGTCATTCCATATAGCAATAATTTTTGTCTTGAGGCATCAATAATTGAAGGGTTTTCAACATCATTAATGACCATATAAATGAAGTTTTGTTGCTCCGTCAGTAATTCAGGGCTGTATAAATCAAATAGTTTTTGTCCTTTATTTACTTTTTGATATTTATAATTGACATACATTCGCTCAATTCTTCCGCTCATTCGAGCTGCAATATTTACCGATGAATTGGGATCATACCCCACAATTCCTGGTAGATTTATTTCACTGCTCAAAGTAGTGTCTATTGCCGTTGTCGTTTGATAATTTCCTACTATAAAATTGTCGGTAGGTTTTATAAGATTGTCGATTGAATTATCTTCAACTGAATTATTCTCCGTTATTTTTTTTACTAAAGTCATTCCGCAAATGGGACAATTTCCGGGTTTATCTCTAATGATTTGTGGATGCATTGAACAAGTGTAAATCTCGTTTTGATGTCCCATTTCTGAATGATTGTCTGATTTTATTGCAAATAAATAGATTGCAATTCCAATAATGGAAATTACGATAAAAGCTAAACCATATTTTATATACTTGTTCATAATTATTTGGTTTCTAATTGTTTTTCAATTTCTACTTGTGCTGCCAAAATCCTTTGCAATTTATCTAACGCATCAATTTGAGCCATATTTAATGCTTCCCACGCATCAAGAGTGGCAAAAAGATCTCCAGTGTTGTTTTGCCAAGCTAAAATTGCAGTTTCATAATTGCTTTTAAGGGCAGGAATTATACTTTTTTGTGCAACCTCGTATTGTTTTTTTAAAGTGTTCAATTCATTGGTCATACCCGAAATCATTCCTGTAGCTTCATTCAAAATCATTTGTTTTTGCCAGTTCAGACTTTCATTTTTAATTTGAAAACTATTGATATTGGCTTTATTCATTTTGGTTGACCAAGGCATTGGAATAGTAATCATTCCCATTAAAGTAAATTGTTGAGGTTGTTCGCCAAAAGCAAACATATGATCGTATTTTATACCAAACTCGGGCAATAATTTTGTTTTTTCTGCCACAATTTTGAGCTGATTTATTTCCATCGTTTTTTCGATGGCTTTCACATCGCTTCGGTTTTTAGAAAGAGAAGTTGTATCCGATATTGCCGAATTAAAATCTTTTATTTCGTAGGTTTCATCAATTTCAAATTTGGTGTTTTTATCTCTTGCCATCAAAGTGTTCAGCATAATTCGCTTTTGTGAAATGTCATTTTGCAACATTAGAATCATACTTTCTAATGCGCTGTATTGCGATTTTGCTTTGTAATAAGTAGGTAATTTATCCATATTATACTGATAACGTATTTCCATACTTTTAATCATATAGTCTAAAAGCAACAAATTATCATCGGCTATTTTTATTTTTTTATTTAAAACCAACCATTGATAATAATTTGTTTTTGCCAATGCTATCAATTGATTAATTGTATAGTTTTTGTTTTCTTTTTCAACAGAAGACATTGCCTTCATAAGATTAGAATCAGCTTTTAGCTTGGAAGCATTTGGTATCATTTGCGTAACGCCCAGCATATACATCCCCATTCCAGGAAATGTTCCATCTGCTTTCCACATTTTGGTATTATAAGGAGTCGTAAAAAAACCTGTTTCCACTTGAGGGGGCATCCAGCTTTTAGCTCCTTTTGCAGCTGCATCCATACTTTGAATATCGGCATCGTACATTTTTAGTTGAGGATTGTTTGTTTTGATTGTACTCAATACATTATCCAAGGAAAGTGTTTGCGCCTTCATATTAAAGCTTAAAATCAAACAACTTATTACGATATAAAATTTAATGTTTTGCATCTATAAGATCTATTTTACCTTTTGTTTTTAATTCACGAAGTTTTGACATTTCAAAAACAACAGGGGTTACTAATAATACATAAATTGTGGAGGTAATGGTACCTCCAATAAGTGGAACGGTAATGGGAAGCATCACATCAGCACCTGTTCCAGTTGCCCAAAGAATAGGGATTAATCCAAATAATGAAACAGAAACTGTCATCAGTTTGGGTCGCAATCTTTTGGCTGAACCATCAATAATGTATTCTCTCAATATTTCTTCGGTAATGGTTTCGGAACTGTTTCCGTGTTTTTCGACCATTTTGTTCATCGCTTCATTCAAATAAATGGTAATTAACATCGCTGTTTCGACAGCAAGACCAAATAAGGCTATAAACCCTACCGCAACTGCCACCGACAAATTAATTCCATAGAAATAAACCATAAAAATACCCCCAATTAATGCAAAGGGAACTGTAATCATTGTGATTAATGCTTCTTTCATAGAGCGATAAGTAAAATACAAAATGAGAAAAATAATGACAACAACAATAGGTAGAATCAAACTTAATGTTTTGTTTGCGCGGATTTGATTTTCCCACTGTCCGCTCCATTCCACATAATAGCCTTTTGGCATTTTAGTCATCATTGCATTCAGTTTTTTCTGTGCTTCTTTTACAGTACTTCCTAAATCACGCTCCCGAACGTTGAACAACACAGTTCCACGTAGCATTGCATTTTCGCTATTTATCATTGGAGGGCCATCACTTATTTTTACATTGGCAACAGTTTCTAATGGTATTGGTCCAAATTGCATTGTTTGCACTTGCAGTTTTTTTAAAGCCTCAAGGCTATTTCTGTATTCTTGTGCATATCGTGCGTTGACAGAAAAACGTTGTCTTCCTTCTATAGTTGTTGTTAGTTTCATACCTCCAATAGAAGCTTCAACCACATTATTAATGTCGTCTATGGTTAATCCATATCTGCCAATAACGTCTCTTTTTGCTTCAATATCAATATATTTTCCGCCTGTTATTGGTTCAGCATACAAATCTTTAACTCCCGAAGTTCCTTCCAATGTTTTTTTAATTTTTTGAGCCAAAACATTAATTGTATCTAAACTTGCTCCGTAAATTTTTATTCCTACATCTGTTCTGATACCAGTTGAAAGCATATTGATACGATTAATAATTGGCTGTGTAAAGCCATTCGTTACCCCGGGTATTTGCAATTTATTGTTGATTTCATTAACAATATCAGCTTTCTTTTTGCCTTCTCTCCATTCTTGTTGTGGTTTAAGCAAAATAATTGTTTCTACCATACTTATTGGACTGTTATCCGTTGCCGTATTGGCTCTTCCTGCTTTTCCCAACACGTGAGCCACTTCAGGAATTGATTTTATCAATTTGTCCTGAACCTGCAAAATTCGTTTCACTTCGGAATTTGACACATCAGGTAAAGTTACTGGCATAAAAAGAATGGAACCTTCATCGAGTGGAGGCATAAATTCTGAACCTAAACGAGTAAACATTAATACCCCAATTAACAGCGCTACAATATTAATTGCTAAAACTGTTTTTCTCCATTTTAAACAAAGAGTTAAAATGGGAGTATAAATACTTTCCAATTTTCTATTTATTGGATTTTTGTTTTCTGTACGAAGTTTGCCTTTTAGTAAAAAGCTAATCAATACAGGAGTTAGCGTAATGGCAAAAAATGCATCCACAATTAGTATAAACGATTTTGTCCAAGCCAATGGACTAAATAATTTGCCTTCCATTCCTGTGAGAAGAAATACGGGTAAAAATGAAGCAATTACAATTATGGTTGAATAAAAAACGCCTGGTCCCACTAATTTAGAAGAGCTTTCTATAAGCTTCAACTTATCTTCAGGAGTTAACGGATCGTTTTCTTTTTTGAATATTTTTTTTAGTTTATCTTTCATTTTAAGTAGCTTGTTGGTTATTATCCATTTCTTCCTGTTTCTCCGAAATTGTCCTGTAAGCATTCTCCACCATTACAATTCCATCATCAACCAAAACGCCAATTGCCAAAGCAATTCCTGTCAGTGACATAATATTGGAAGATATACCAAAAGCTTGCAGAAATATAAATGCAACTGCAACGGATATAGGTATTTGTATCAAAATAATTAAGGCACTTCGCCAATGAAAAAGAAAAAGTAACACAATGATAGAAACGGCAATCATTTCTTCGATTAACGTTCCTTTAACTGATTCGATTGCTTTTTCAATCAATTCGCTTCTGTCATAAGAGGTTTTGAAAGTAACTCCTTCAGGTAATCCTTTCTCCACTTCTTTCATTTTTTCTTTTACTGCTTTAATTACTTTGTCAGCATTTTCTCCATAACGCATTACCACAATTCCGCCAACAACTTCGCCAGTGCCATTTTCGTCAAAAATACCTAGTCTCAAATCGCCACCCATTTGTATTGAACCAATATCTTTAACTTTTACCGGAACGGAATTATAGTTTTTAATAGCAATGTCTTCTACATCTTTTATGTTTTTTATATAGCCTAGCCCCCTTATAATATATGACATATTGCTCATTTCAAATTTCCTACCACCGACATCGTTGTTATTAGCTTTGACGGCATTCATCACTTCCATCATACTTACATTATAGTACTGCATTTTTAGTGGATCCAACACCAATTGGTATTGTTTTTCAAAACCTCCAAAAGAGGCTACTTCGGCAACTCCTGGAACTGTTTGCAAAGCAAACTTCACATACCAATCTTGAATGGCTCGTTGTTCTCCCAAGTCCATACCCTTTGCATCTAAATGATACCAAAAAACGTGTCCCACTCCAGTACCATCAGGGCCTAATGTAGGTACTACATTTTGAGGTAATAATCGTTGTGCATAATTTAATCTTTCTAAAACCCGAGTTCTTGCCCAATATATATCGACATCATCCTCAAAAACAATATACACGAAGCTCATCCCAAACATAGATGCTCCCCGAATATTTTTGACTTTTGGAATGCCTTGCAAATTGGAAACCAGCGGGTAAGTAACCTGCGCTTCAATAACCTGTGGACTTCTTCCCATCCATTCGGTAAACACGATAACTTGATTTTCGGATAAATCAGGAATGGCGTCAATGGGGTTTTGTTGGACGCTGTAAACTCCCCAAGCAAATAAGCAAGCTGAAACCAGCAATACAACGGCTCTATTTCGTAGTGAGAATGTTATTAATTTTTCTACCATTATTTTTAATTTTGAGATGAAATACTATCTTTTGTTTTATTTATCCAATCCAATACTTCTTTTTTTTGAGTGGCTGTAAGGATTGCATTTTTATGAATTAAAGTATATGATGCCAAAGGCATTTCATCGGACTTTATTTGTTTGACAATTCTATCTAATTTATTATTTTGCTTTCGGCTACTATAATTTCCCCATTCATTAAAATTCAAATTTTCTTTTCCCTCTTTAATATGACTTTCCATAAAAAACCGTGCTGGTTGGATGTAAGAGTACCAAGGATAATGGGAGTTGTTACTATGGCAATCATAGCAGGAAGTTCTCAAAATGATTTCAACATTTTTAGGAACATTATACACTTTTGTAAAATTACCAGTTATATCCTGCTCAAAACTAATGTTTCGAGCAGGTTGATATAACTGCATCAACAAAAAAATAATTAACCCAATAAAAAGTATTTTTTTGATGATTTTTTTCATTCTAGAATTCTTTTTTTATAGTACCGCAAGTAGGCATTTTAGCACCTAGATAAGGGTTTTTGATTTCTTTGGTTTCGCTTATCCATATAGCGCCTTTGCCTTCATCTGCCATTGGACAAAAATCTTGATACAATTTTTGATTAGTACCAAAAGTTGCTATTAAATCATTTATGTCTTTACTTACTAATACAAAATGTTCTCTTTGATGATCTAATTTACCAGCGTTTTCACCAATATGTTCTGCATTTTCTTTTAAATCATCAGCAATATCCATATAGGTTTTCATTTGTTCTTTTGAAATGCTATTCATATCTACTTTCCCAATTGATGCCAGTAAGTCATTTCCTGAATTTGCAGCCTCTTTACTGTTATCGTTTGCTAGAGCATTTTTTAGTTTTAAATAATTAGCAACAATCACATCAATTGAAGTATTTGAGCTCATAGCAGATGTTGCCTTTTCGGAATTTTTATCCATCATTGAACCATCTGACATTACCATTGAGGAATCGTGTTCCATCATAGAAGTATTTGTTGTTGCCTCTTCTTTGTTTTTTTTGTTACAAGAAACCAGTACGAATGCCATTGCTATGGCTGAAAGAAATATATTTTTCATTTTCATTTTTTTTAAAGAATTATTAATTTTCTATACTTTAATAGGATTATTTTTTGTTGCAATTAATGTTTGTGGTTTTCTTCCTTTTTTTGATTTTTCATTTCGGTCATTTGCATTCCACATTTGGGACATTCGCCTTTTGTATCAGAAGTATATCCATCCATAGGACAAACATATTTAGTCACTATTTTAGTTTTTGGTTGGCTTCCTTTTTGTGGATGGGCATCTATTGTATCGGTGACTTTTACCATTCCCATTCCACATTTAGAACATTTTCCTTCTGATTCAGAAGTTGTTCCATCCATAGGGCAAACATATTTTGTCACTAATTTAGTCATAGGTTGACTTCCTTTTAGTGCTTGGGTTGGCACTTTTTCAGTAACTTTTTCCATCATCATTGCACATTTTGAACATTTTCCAGGAGAATCAGAAGTTGCTCCATCCATAGGGCATACATATTTAGTTACCGTTTTGTATTTAGGCTGGCTTCCTTTAAGAGCGTTAGTTGGTACTTTTTCAGTGATTTTAGTCAATTCCATACCGCATATTGGACATTTACCAGCGATTGGATTCGTTTCATCGGGATGTGTTGGACAAACATAAACTACTTTAGGATCTTCTTTTTTTGTAGCTGTTTGTGCTGATGCTATAGTGATTACAGCTAAGAACAGACTTAGTATAATGATTAAATTTTTCATTTGTATTTGAATTTATGAAACAGCGTATTGCCCGTATCGGAAAATCGATTGGTAACTTCTGTTTCGAATTAAGATTAATTGATTTTTTTATTGAACAGACTAAAGCATAGTGAAACAATCAATAGCAGGATGCTATGATTAAAAACTAATTAGTCCATAAAATAAATGATTTATAGCAGGGAACTGCTAAGAATTAGACACACCTTTGGCTGTCAAAATTTAATTTAGCTTATTTTTGGTATAAGCCAAAGAGAACAAAAGCCAGAAGAAAGATTAGCTTTTGAATTAAAATAATTTTGATTTTTTTCTGAAAAGTCAAAGTTATTGTTGTTGAATTTTATTTCGAAAAAAACGGCACTAAATTGAGTTGAAGTAGTTACACAATTTGAGTGTCCACATTTTCCATTGCAACCATCGTGGTTCTTGTTTTTTGAATGATTATCGTTTTTGCAACAATCCATTTTTTCTGTACTTGCTGAAGTTTCTTTGTTGCAAGAATTTTTTTCTGAATGACCTCCACACGCAAAAGTTACGGTTGGCATCAAGAAGAAACCAAGTAGAACTATTACTAAAATGTGAAACTTATTCATTTGTACTTTAATTTGCATCAAAATTAATCAAATTATATTAATTTAGCATTAATAATATGTTAAAAAGATTTAGTTTGGTTTGTTGATATATTTTTTAAATTGATTATCAAATTATTTTTTGTTTTTGATTAGTTGCTAATAAGTTGAATTTATCCTTCAAAATCTTCATATCCTCACTTACTTTTTTATCTAAAACCTTTGCATAGTGCTGCGTAGTTCTTAAATTTTTATGACCTAACATTTTACTTACACTTTCGATAGGAACGCCATTTGTAAGCGTTACAGTCGTTGCAAAAGTGTGTCGGGCAATATGAAAGGTTAATTCTTTTTCAATCTCGCAAACGCCAGCAATTTCTTTGAGATAAGCATTCATTTTTTGGTTTGTTAAAATCGGAAGTAGTCTATCTTCATTATTACTTTTTGGATGATTGGCGTATTTGTCAATTATCATTTGCGTTACTGGAAGGATTGGAATTTTTGAAGCGGTTTCTGTTTTTTGTCTGTGGGTAAATATCCACTTATCACCATCAATACCGATGCTTATATGCGACTTTGTTAAGTTTTTGACATCAATGTATGCCAAACCAGTAAAGCAGCTAAAAAGAAAGATATCACGCACTAGCGATAATCTTTCTGTTTTGAAATCTTTGTTGATGATGTTTTGAATTTCGTCTTCAGACAAATAAACTCTCTCAACCTCCTTAACTTTCGATTTGTAATTAGCAAATGGATTTTTGTCTAGCCAGTCATTGGCCAGACAAAGCTTTATTATTTTATTGAAGTTCTTGATGTATTTTACGGCGGTGTTATTGGCACAGTTCCGAACACTTCTCAACCAAAATTCGTAATCAGTTACAAAAGCGTGATCTATTTTGTTTATCTCGATATCCGAAACTTTGTATTTCCATTGTAAGAATTCAATAGTATGGCTCAACGATGTTTTATAACGTTCTAATGTTCCTGGTGCATATTCTTTACCAACCAATTCTTTGATTTTGTTATTGTGGTCTTGGAAGATTGGGATTAGCATTCTTGCTCTTTCATCCACTCCTAGAATTTTACTTTTGAGAGTTTCGGCTGTTACTGGAATTTTTTTGTGTACTAATTCCATTTGCATATCTATGATTTGAATTTTCAACATATCAAGATGGCTATTTATTGAACGAGCTTCTTCTGAATTGCCTTTCATTTTGCCTGCTTCTGTAGACCATTTGGATAATTCTACAAATCTGTTGGAACTTAATTCAATTCTTTTGCCATTGATTGTAATACGTGTGTAGATAGGTACTAAACCGTTTACACTGGCTTTTGCTCTCTTTGCATAAAAGAGAATAGATACTTTTGTTTTCATCGTGGTAACCTTTTAGTTGTTATTAAATTTAATTCTAATAAGACTAACACACAAGATGTACAATTTTTAAACTGGTCATTGAACTGGTTGTAATGCCTTGTGAATGCTAGGTTGAGATAAAAATCGGTTACCCTAATTTCGGGTAGTTTAGGGTAACCGATTTTATCCCTTTCAGTTCACGCATTAATGAATAATTTGATTGTATAGGAAAAGAAAAAACCCTTTAAATCATACGATTTAAAGGGTTTTAATTCAATTTGTATTTCTACTGGCGGAGAAAGAGGGACTACAATTTATCAAATCGTAAAAAATCAAAGAATCCTATTTTTACACAAAGTGTCAATAAAATCAATGTGTTACAACGTTTTTTAAAATATTCTGTTTGATTTAGATTGGATTAATGTGGATGTTTTTTGATGATTGTGGACTAAATGTGGACTAAATGTGGACTAGATTTTGTATCTTTAGGTAATATAAAAAGGTAAAAATATGGCTTCTATTTATCTACTTCTTCAAAGCAAAAAAAGTCCGGCAGTGATTTATGTTCGGTTACGTGATGGCAGAACTCTTGACATCAAAGCTAAAACAAATTATCATATTGATCCAGTTAACTGGGATGATGCTGAGCAAAGACCTACAAAGAAAGCTATGAAATTGATTGATTTTGCCAACCTAGACACAGATTTAGCAACATTAAGAAACGACCTTCTTAAAGAATACAACAATAGTAAAGGTGTTAAGGTTGTTGATGCTTTATGGTTAAAAGATTTTGTAAACCCACCACAAGTAGAAGAAAAGCATACTGATAAATTAGTAGATTATATTGACACTTTCATTGAGTTTAAAAAGAACGACGTAAAAAGCAGCACCATAACAAAATGCAATGTCATTAAACACTTATTGCAGCGTTATCAAAAACACACAAAATCAATTTTGTACATTCGGGATGTTGATACTAAATTCAAAATGGATTTCGAAAAATATTGTATCAGTGTTGGTTATGCTCCAAATACTACTGCTAGAAATATCCGTTTTGTTAAAACCTTTTGTAGACACGCTAAATCAAACGGAGTAGAAACGCATCATCAATTAGATAGCATTAAAGCCAAATATTATAAAGTTGATAATATCTATTTAAACGAAGTGGAGATCAAGAAAATTGAAGATATAAAAATAAGCGAACTAACCGATGGTTTAGAAAACGCTCGTGATTGGTTATTAATAAGCTGTTTTTGCGGACAAAGAGTTTCTGACTTTTTACGTTTTGATAAATCGATGATTAGATACGAGAAAAACAAAGCCGGAGAACTAAAACCTTTAATCGAATTTACACAGGTTAAAACCGAAAAAATAATGACTATTCCATTACACTCTAAAATAATGGAAATACTCAAAAAATACGATGGTAATTTTCCAAGAAAGATTTCAGACCAAAAATACAATGAGCATATCAAAAAAGTTTGTGAAAAAGCAAAGATAAATGACCCTATTCACGGTATTTTGTTTGATCCGGAAATAAAAGAAAAAGTTGAAAAAGATTATCCAAAATGGAAATTCGTTTCTTCTCACATTGGTAGACGTTCTTTTGCTTCAAATAATTATGGTAAAATTCCAACCTCTTTTTTAATGTACATCACTGGTCATACTACAGAAGGGATGTTTTTAACCTACATTGGAAAAAGCAACAAAGACATTGCAATGGAATTGACAAACTACTTTTAATAAGGTTTAGTTAGTTTGGATTTATTTTGATATTTTCACGTCTTAAAATTAAATAAACTGATGGGCGAGTTTAGTAAACGTGAATTAGAAATAGTTGACTACATTGTTGATTTAGTAAATTTCGAAATATTTTCAATAGAACAAGAAGAAAATGATAAAGGTAAACTTGATTACTCCTTATGTTCTGATAATTACGAAAAGCTTGAAGTAACAAAGAAAAAAGTCGCCAAGTTTAAATCTAAAATTGACAAATGCAATTCTGATATTGCTTCGTATTTAATTGAATTTACAAAACCTACTCCAAAGGAATATGACTTTTACGATTGGAGAGATAAAATAACTAAAAACTTCATTATCGGCACTTATCAAGAACTTATAGAAGAATTAGCTTTGATAGACAAAGATGAGTTAGATAAATATACATTTTCAAGTATTGTCAAATCAAGAGGTTATAAATACAGGCCGTTGAAGGATTATATTCATGGAGTTTGTGACATAAATCAATATTCGGTTTATAAATCATTTCTTAATATTCCATTTGATCTAAAAGAAAAAATATTGTCAGATGATAATGAATTCAACCTTGATACAATAGACAAGGATTTGGATGTTTGGCTAAAAACCAATGAAAGTAAGATTGATTATTTTACTTTTCCAATGACGATTGAAGATAAAGCGGATTATGTAATTGATTGTTTTAAAAATTACGAAGAACGAAATTACAAGCACCAGATTGCGATTTGTAATTCTATTTTGGCAAATCACAAAGATGAAGAGACAGTCATTGATTTTAAAAGGAAATTTGAAGTTAAATTAATTGAATTAAGGAAACAATATCCAATACCTAATAAAAATATTGATGCAATCATTTCAGATATAAATAATGCTTTTTATAGACTGCAGAAGTTTATGGAAGGAAATGTTTCTATTTATCAAAGTTTTTCATTTAACGATACGTTTACATTATTTTTTAATGAGTTGAATAAAATAGAAAATATAACAGTTAGAAATCACGATTTAAGAGACGGATATTATTATTTCATTTCACAGCTTTACTATGCTTATGATAAGAGTGAGTTTAAAAATCAAGATGCTTATGAAAATGAAGATTTTAATAGAGACTGTAATGAATTATTTTATATCAATGAATATAGAAGTTCTGAATTTGGAATAAATGTTGACCTTGATGATTATCACTTTGAAATGCCATCAATTGTAGATATTATAAAAGAGCAATCAAGTAAAATTCCTCAAACAATTACTGTTGAATTTGAAGATAAATTAAGTGTTTCTGACGAAATAAATCCATATCCTAAAATTTTCAAGGATTATAAAGCTTTCACTATTTTTAAAAACTTACAAGAAGAATTTAGCAACACCAAAGAAAATCTCTCCAACTACAGCTTCGTTTTTCATAAAATGACTTATGAAGACTTAATTCATTTTGATTTAAAACAACAGTCATATTTTGATCTATTAGACAAATTTGATATCAATATAAACAGAATAAAACCTTTGTGTGATATTGGTAAAATTGCATTTAGAGAGAGTATTTACACCAAAGCAAAATAAACCACACGAAAACCGTGTCATAAACTGCACGATTCCATTCAATCCACAACACGACTTCATTTAGACTTTTGACTTGTTAAACTTTAAAATAACAAGTCATGCAAAACAATGCGATTTTACTTCAAACCTTAACCGTTGAACAATTACAACAGTTGATAGGCACATCCGTTAAAAACGGTATTATTGAACTCCAAAAAGAGTTAAACTCCAAAAAAGATGATGAGGAACTTCTGACTAGAGAAGAAACCTGCAAATTCTTAAAAATTGACAGCAGCACTTTATGGGCGTGGACCAATAAAGGGAAAGTACTTGCTCATGGTATTGGAGCGCGTCGTTACTACAAGCGTAGCGAATTATTAGAATGTCTAACATTATTAAAAAAGTAAGATATGGCAGACTGGTATGATAAAACAGAAAAAATGCTTGAAAAAATCCAAGTAGTTACAACTGAAATAAATTCAAAATTAAAATCAGGGACTTTTCAAAACCCGGAAGATGTAATTTATAACAATCAGGAGTTTATGAATCTAATGGATATCAGCAAAAGAACTGCTCAAGACTGGAGAGATAAAAAAATCATTGGTTTTTTCCAAATAGGTAATAAAATCTATTATCGCCTTTCTGATGTTCAAAAATTACTAAATGATAATTATAATCCTAAGAAATAAATGGAAATACTAAATAACGGATTGACAGTTAGCGTGTATAAAGACTTCAAAAACAACTTAGGAAGTAGAAATCTATTAGAAATACTGCAAGAAATAAAAGAGGAAAAATACAAAAGTGATATCAATTCAATCCGTTATGCAATTCATAAAGGGGATGATAAAACAGCCGACAAAATTAAGAGTGGGTTAATTGGCTTTACTACTTCAGCAACTTTTGGAGCAACTAGAACAAAGGTAAATGTTAATACCTATTCTCAGGTTATAGGTTTAGATTTTGACCATATTCCTCTCGAAGATTTACAAAATATTTCAGTTTTAATAAATCAATGCAATTTAACAATGGCTTCCTTTATCAGCCCAAGTGGTGCGGGAATCAAAGTATTTATCAAAGTAAATTCTAATGCAGAACAACACACCGAAGCTTACCATCAAGTGGCAACTTATTATAAAGACCTATCAGGGTTTGATTTTGATCCAAAGTGTAAAGATATTACCCGATTGTGCTTTTTATCTTCTGATGCAGATTTATATCTAAATCAAAGTGCTACAATTTTCGAGTTAAAAGATGAAGTAATAGAAACTCCAAAAACACCGAAAAAAGAGATTGTGAGGCAACAGTCAACAGATGAATTACTAGATAAATGCTTGAAATTCACAGAACAAAAAGAACAATACTTCAACGGAAATCGAAATAATTTTATTCACTTACTTGCTAGTAATTCAAATCGATTTGGCATCTATGAAGAAGATACATTAGATTTTTGCATGACTAATTTTGATTTAGATACAAGAGAAATAAAAAATGCAGTTAACAGCGCATACAAAAATCAAATTGCAGACTTTGCAAAGTTTGCAAAGTTTGCAAACTTGCAAACCTCAGAACAAGTTGTAATAAACAATAACAGCAGTAATACAATTCCGGAGGAAGAAGATGTTTTAAAATCAACGCCGTTCATTCCTCAATCAGTTTACGATAATTTGCCACCAATATTACTGGAAAGTTGTAAAGCATTCAATGATAAAAGGGAAAGAGACGTATTTTTAACAGGAGCACTGGCTATTCTTTCAGGTTGCTTACCTAATGTATCAGGAGTGTATCACGGCAGTACGGTTTATCCGTGCTTATATTCGTTTATTTTAGCTCCTGCAGCTTCTGGCAAAGGAGTATTAAAATTTTCAAAAGCATTAGCAGATAAGTATCATGAAAAAATCTTAGCCGAATCTCTAGAAACGAGAAAAATATATGAAGAAAACTTAGCTGCTTTTAAAATGTTGAAGGGTAAAGGGAAAACAGATGAAAAACAAGAAATGCCTGCAGAACCTAAATTTAAAGTAGTTTTCATTCCTGGCAATGTTAGTGATGCAAGAGTGATTCAACATTTAGATTGGAATGAAGGTAAAGGGATTATTTGCGAAACGGAAGCCGATACCGTAGGAACGACTATGAAAAAAGAATGGGGAAGTTATTCGGATATGCTGCGAAAAGCGTTTCATCATGAAAATATATCAGTAAGCCGTAAAACCAATTCAGAATACGTAGAAGTAAATGAACCACAACTTGCTATTGCATTATCAGGAACACCTAAACAAATCTTTAATATCATTCCATCGGCTGAAGATGGTTTGTTTAGTAGATTCTTTTTTTATGTTTTTAAAACAGATGCGGTATGGTTAGATCCTTCGCCAAAAGGCAATCCAGTAAACTTAACCGACTATTTTACAACACAGTCAAAAAAGGTTTTGAAAATGGTAGAGTATTTCGAAAGAGACTCGATGCAATTACAGTTATCAGAAGAGCAATGGGATAAATTCAATGATTTATTTGGATACTTTTTAGAACAAGTAAACACTTTTGTCAGTGATGATGCATTAAGTGTTGTAAAGAGATTGGCATTAATTTTATATCGTTTTTGCATGATTTTCACAGCAATCCGTAAGTTTTCAAATAATGAGTATGCAAAAGAAGTATATAGTTTAGATGTTGATTTTGAAAGTGCAGTAAGTTTAGTAAAAACCTATTTACAGCATAGCATCATTATGTTTAATAATTTACCAAAACAAGGAGAACAAGGTCCATTTAAAGGAGGTGACAATAAAAAACAATTCTTTGACGCCTTACCAAAACGGTTTACACGTAAGGAAGCTATTGAATTAAGTAATTCATATAATCTAAAAGAAAGAACCGTAGACAATTTACTTAAAACTTGTATTGGTGTCTATTTAGCACAACCTGAGTATGGTGTATATGAAAAATCATAATATTACAATAGTGCTTAATTAAAATTGTAGTAAACCTTTTTAATATTTCTATATTTACATTCAAATTTGAAAAAATAATTGTCAAACAAGGATTACATAATATGCAAAATTTACAGAACGAACTTATAGATTTACTCAAACACGAAGATAATTTAGTGGTTGACGGTCATTTAAACAAAAATAAAATCATAGAGTTGGCTTTAAAAGTCGAACCGCAACTAATAAGTCTACTACTCAAAAACGAAACATTCAAGAAGTATTTCTTTCAGGAAGTTTCAACTGTTTTAGTATTTGATAAAATCAAGTTTCAACGCTTTGTAAACAATAAATCCTTTCTTCCTGATAGTTATACTGCATTCAAAAATAAAATTGGGTTAATAACCAATGACAATGATTTAGATAATTTTATTTCTACTTCTAATGATGTTGTATTGGCTTGGCCTCACAAAGATTGCGTTCTTGAAGGAGGGCAAACTAAAGAAGACCAAAAAATAAACGAAACCTTCTGGAACGAAACACTTGCTCCAGATAGTGTAGATAGATTATTAGATGCTAAAGTATTTACTAATTTCAAAATGTTTAACAAAAATGGTGAACATAAAGTTAATGAGTTGAAAGGAGATGAAAACCTTATTATCAAAGGGAATAATCTTTTGGCTCTTGCTTCACTTCTAAAAACTCACAGAGGAAAAATTAAGCTTATTTATATTGACCCACCATACAATACTGGCAATGATGGCTTTAATTACAATGATAGTTTCAATCATTCTTCTTGGTTAACATTCATGAAGAATAGACTTACTATAGCAAGGCAGCTTCTAACTAATGATGGTATTATTTTTATTAGTTGTGACGACAATGAAGTAGCTTATTTAAAAGTTTTAATGGATGAATTGTTTAAACAAGAAAATTTTATAGATATTTTTTCTTGGAAAAAAACTGATACACCTTCAAATTTGCCGAAGAAGAGTAAAAAGGTTGTTGAATATATCTTATGTTATGAAAAAAACAAGGATAGTGTTAAATTTAAAGGGGTAGAGAAGAATTCAACTAGTAGTAACGGTTTAATGAATAAAACTAACTCTGTAGGCATTTTAGCTTTTCCTGCAAATTTTGTAGAGACAGGGTTAAAAAATGGTTTATATGAAAAAGGAAAATATGGTACAGATAGTTATGATATTTATTTATTAGAAGATACAGAGGTTAAGGACGGTTTATTTGTTAAGGAAGTAAAACTTAAAGGAAACTTTAAATGGGGTCAAAAAAAATTAGAAAATGAAATAACGAATGGAACTTCTATATCAATTAGAACAAAATCATTTTCTCCTTCATATGAAAAGCAAGAATATGATATTGAGGCACCTTTAAATTATATAGATAGTAAAATGGGGGTTCAAACTACTGAAAGTGCGGGTAAAGACTTAACGAAAATATTTGGCAAAGAAGTTTTTTCTTATCCAAAATCTGAAAGTTTAATTATGTATCTAATCAATATGGTTAGTAATAAATTAACTAAAGATGATTATATTTTAGACTTTCACATTGGCAGTGGAACAACTTGTGCAACTGCACATAAATTAGGATATAAATATATTGGTATTGAACAAATGGATTATATTAATACCGTTACCGTAGAAAGAATGAAGTTTGTTATTAATGGTGAACAAACAGGTATATCAGAACTTGTTAATTGGGAAGGAGGAGGGTCTTTTGTTTATGCAGAATTAATGCAACATAATCAGAGATATATTGAACTAATTCAAGATGCATCAACTAAAGAGATTTTAATTAATATTTGGAAAGAAATGCATGAAAAAGCATTTCTTAATTATCGATTCAATAAGTTAGAATTTGAAGAAAGAATAGATGGTTTTAAAACGGCGCCAATTGAAGAAATGAAAAAATATTTAGTTGAAGTTTTAGATAAAAATCAATTATATGTAAATTATTCTGAAATAGAAGATAAAAGTTATAATATATCCGACGATATAAAGAAAGTTAATTATTCTTTTTATAAATCTTCAAAATAATTAATATGCTATTAGTAAATTTTAATTTTGACGAAGCATTAAAACTAGCGTCAAATCAAGCTAGTAAAATGGTACAAAATGGTCTGTATTCAAGATTCAGTTTATCTTTAGAAAGTAGAATTGATAAAGCAATATTGGGTTGTTTAGGAGAGATTGCATTTGAACATTATTTGAAAACGAATAACATAATATATAAAAAAGATGAAACCGATTTTACAAAAAAAAATTCGGATGAATTTGATTTCCTTATTAATAATAAGAAAATTGATATTAAAGTAGCAAAAAAAACTACCGTTAACTTACCAAATGATAAATGGACATATGGATATCCAGAGGAACAAAATCCAATTTCAAAAGATATTGTTATTGTAGGTTGGATAGATTTTTCTAATAAGAATGTTGGTTTTTATGGTTGGATTGAAGGACAAAAAATAAGTGAATATAAGGTTGTTACTGTTAATTCATTTGCAGGGTTTAGATACTTGACTCCTAATCATGAATTTCCTTGGGGTATTTTAAATAAGAACCTATCACTAATTTTTTAATATATGTCAATTTCTCAGCAAGATACATACCAGCGTTTAGATAAAAGAATTGCTTCAAAAATAGAAGATGGTGATCTAGAAGTATCCTTATCTCCTATCATAAAAAACAATTTAAAGTTTGGTTCTCGTGAGTATCAAACAGAAGCGTTTACTGCTTTAGATTATTATCTTAATAATTCAAAATTAAGAGCAAAACCATCACAGGTATTGTTTCATATGGCTACAGGTAGTGGTAAAACTTTAATAATGGCAGGTGCTATATTAGAGCTTTACAATATGGGCTATCGTAATTTTATTTTCTTTGTAAATACAGATACTATTATCCGTAAAACAAAAGAGAATTTCTTAAACCCTAAAAGCTCGAAATACCTTTTTAAAGACGTTATTAATATTAATGGAATAAATGTGTTAATTAATGAAGTTAGTAGCTTTGAAAGTACTAATGAAGAGGATGTAAGTATCTTGTTTTCTACTATTCAAGGGTTGCATACAAAACTAAATAACCCTAGAGAAAACAGTATTACGTTTGATGATTTTGTAGATAGAAAGGTAGTTTTAATCTCTGATGAAGCGCATCATATCAATGCATTAACCAAGAAAACATTAACGGCACAAGAAAAAGAAATTTCAGTTACTTGGGAAAATACGGTAGATAGAATATTTCATTCCAATCCGGATAACATAATGATGGAGTTTACAGCTACATTAGAATTATCACATCCAAACATTGCAGCTAAATATAATAATAAATTATTATACGATTACCCACTTGCTAAATTCAGAGAAGATAAATATTCTAAAGAAGTAAAGACGAATCAAATTGATTTTGAACCGATACAAAGAGCATTAGTAGCAACAATAATAAGCCAATACAAAAAGAAAGTATTTGCATCTAATGGGGTATTAGCAAAGCCAGTAGTGATGCTTAAATCAAAGACTACTGCCGAAAGTGCTATAATGGAGGAAAAATTCATTAGCAGTATCAAAAACTTAAATGAAGATAAATTAAAAGATATTATTAAGCTAGATAACGAAGTTCTTGTTGAAGCAATGAAATATTTCGAAAGTCTAAATATTACGTATCAAGGCTTAATTGATGAATTAAAAGAAGACTTTTCAGAAGATAAAGTAATATCGGTTAACTCTAAAAATGATACTGATGATAAACAAATTACTATAAATTCACTTGAAGATATTGACAACGAATACAGAGCGATATTTGCAGTTGATAAATTAAACGAGGGTTGGGATGTATTAAATCTTTTCGATATTGTTCGTTTATATGATACTCGTGATGGTAAAGCAGGAACACTAGGTAAAACAACAGTTCAAGAAGCACAATTAATCGGTAGAGGAGCAAGATATTTTCCTTATAAATTAACAGAAGAGCAGGATTTAGATAAAAGAAAATACGATGATGATGTTACAAATACTTTAAGAATTTGTGAAACATTACATTACCATTGTTCACACAATCCGCGATACATAACAGAGTTAAATCAGGCACTTCGGCAAATAGGATTATTCCCTGACGAAAAAGTTGAGGTGGATTTATATTTGAAAGAGGATTTTAAAGAAACTAATTTTTACAGAAATGGTTTTATTCTCTTAAATAAAAAAGTACTAAACAATCCAAAAACATTATTAGAATACCAGGAGCCAGATATTACAAAAAATTATACTTATGCATTAAGAACCAATCGTTCAGCAGTTAATACCATTTTTGATGATGCTGGAAACAAGCAAAATCGTGTAGCGGCAAATTATATGAATACGCATAAGCTAAATGTTTGGGATAAAACAATAATTCTTAAAGGTTTAAATAAAATACCGTTTTATAATTTTGAAAGCATAAGAAGATATTTCCCATCTATAAAATCAATGATTCACTTTGTAACTGATGCTAATTATTTCGGAGGTATTAGCGTTGATGTTTCAGGATTAGAAAAAGACACGAAAGAATTAACAGCGCATCAAAAATTAGATATAGTAATTGATATTGCAAATAAAATAGCAAATGAAATCACTACTAAATTTGGAGAATATAGAGGTACTAAATCATTTTATAGAGAACCAGTTAGAAAGCATTTTAAAAATAAAAAATTATCGTTTTCATTAAATAAAGGATCGGAAGCCGAAACAGGTAAACCAACAATGCGCCACGACATTAACCCTAAATTTTATGTTGATTTAAATAAAGCAGATTGGTATGTTTTTAATGAAAATTATGGTTCATCAGAAGAGAAGTTTTTAGTAAAATTCTTTGAAAGCCAAATTGAAGAGTTAAGAGAAAAATACGAAGATATTTATTTACTTAGGAACGAAAGGTTTTTTAAATTGTATAGATATTCCGATGCAAAAGCTACTGAACCGGATTTTGTGTTATTTATGACAGAGAAAAAATCAGGAGAAGAAATCATATTTCAGTTATTCATAGAACCAAAAGGAACTCATTTACTTAGCACAGACTCTTGGAAAGAAGATTTTTTAATGGGTATTGAAGAAGAATCCGTTGTTGAATTATATCAAAATCAAAGCTATAAATTAATTGGTATGCCATTCTATAATAAAGAAAACAGAGAAAGTGTATTTGAAGAAAAGTTTAAAAATATATAAATAGTATAATTAATGGCCAATATAGCTACAAGTATAGAAAACCAAATAGTAAAACTTCGTAAAAGAGGTATGACTATAGATTCAGATGATGCTAAAATAACTGAAGTTTTATTAGATATTGGCTATTATCGTTTAGGGTTTTATTGGCATCCATTTGAGATTGATAGTGACCATAATTTCAAGGAAGGTACTAAGTTTTCAGATGTGTTAGATTTGTATTATCTCGATGTTGATTTAAGATATTTATTAATAAAACACATTAATAGATTAGAATTAAATTTCAGAACAAATTTAATTTATTGGGTTTCTATGCACTATGATAATAATTCAATATGGTATTCAGATCCTGATATTATGTCAGCTGATTATTTAAAAGATATTAAATCGCATTACAATAATAATTTTAAGACTAAAAATATTCAAATAAATAAGCATCACATAAAATACCCAAATGATATTTACGCCCCTTGTTGGAAAACATTTGAATATTATACCTTCGGTTCAATTGTAAAAATTTATGAACATATTTTAGATGATGTAGTCCGTAAAAAAGTGTCATTACAGTACAATATTAAAAAACCATATAAATTACAAAATTTTTTAGATACCTTGGTTTTTGTTCGAAATAGCTGCGCTCATAGTGGAGTAATTTTTGATTTACACATCGATGAAGGGATAGTAGAGCCGGAGGGTTATAAATTTAACAACAATTATAGTCATAGCCTTGATTCAGCTATAAAAGCATTATTGTATTTAATGGATAATATTTCTTCAGATAGGAAGAATGATTTAGAAACTAAATTACATAAAATATTAAGTAAATATGAGAATAACGCTATGATCAATGAAATTATTACAAATAAATTGGGTTACAGTTATGATAAATAATATTTATATTCTACATTTGTACTATAAAAGTGTCCTGCTCTTCATTTGCATTGGCGGTGCACTATAAAAAAATAAACAACCTCGGATACTATCTGAGGTTTTTTTTTACTCATATTTAAATTTATGAATAATTTTTTTTTTCTAGTATTTCTATTTGTATCAATTAACTTATCATTTAGCCAAACGACTTATAAAGCCAGAGTAGTTGGTGTAAAAGACGGCGATACAGTAGTGGTTTTGGACAGTTTAAACCATCAAACTACATTACGGTTAGCGGAAGTCGATTGTCCAGAAAAAAGTCAACCATTTGGTACAAAAGCAAAACAATTCACCTCAAATCAAATATATCGTAAAGAAATAAAATATGTTGTTACTGATATTGATAGATACGGTAGGTCGATAGCTATGATTTACTACGATGATAATAAATACCTTTCCGCTGAACTTATTAAAAACGGTTTAGCTTGGCACTACAAAAGATATTCTATATCAGAAGAGTTAGCAAACTTTGAAAACTCTGCAAGATTGCAAAAAGTAGGTTTATGGTATGATAAAAACCCAATGGAACCTTGGGAGTGGAGGAGGAAATAAAAAGGCTTATGAAATTCCTTTATTTCGTTCAAATGGCTTTACTTTATTTTCTAAATTTCAATTAAAAGTTAAAAAGAAATTTAGAAATATTAGAAAACTAATCAACATACAAAAAGTAAAAGTAAGGGATACTATTCTAAGTAACTTTCTTATTTTTATTGATGCTTTTTTAATGATTAATATTTAGACAGTAAAGTGATGATATTTAATCTTTATTAGAAGGACATATTTCATGGTTAAAATCAAACCATAATATTTTAAAATAGTTATAATCTCTTATGCCCCATACTCTTTGAGTTCCTGTCAATCTGATGCTAAATATTTCATCAATATCGTCAATGTTTAATTTTAATAATCTCAATTGTGCAGGTTTTATAATTTTCTTCACACTTACCCAATGATGTTTTGATTTACCAGATTTACCGAATTTTTCATTTTCTAATTCCCACCATTTTTTACTTTCAAAATCTTTTAACTTTGGATATAATTCATTCCAAAAGAAGTTCTTTTTAAATGAACTCAAAATATAAAGTAATTCTTCAAATTTAATGCTTTGTATAGTTTTAATTTTATTGAAGAAAGAAGTTAAATTAACAAAATCACTTGTGTTTAATTTATCAATAGCATTATAAAGTTCTTCACTATTATTTTGAGCTAAATACATTTGCATCTCTTCTTTTACAGCGTGAGAAAACTCAATTCTATCAATAACATGATTCCATCCATAATCAAAATCAAAGTCCATTAAACCAAATTGCCATGAAATATTTTGTTGCTTATAACTTTCAGGATTATTAGATATTTTTACCTTTTTTTCGGTAGAAGGGTTTAAGTTTCCAAACCTTACTTCTCTGTTTAATGCCATTACAAGGAACTATAATATTCGTATATTGCCTGATTACTAATAATGTTATTACCTCTTTCATTTGAATTCATACCTTGCCTAGCGTCAATCCAAGGAGATTCTAAATGTGTTAAGTCAATTAACCATTTTGTAGATTTATCTTTTAATGAATCAAGAACTTTATCGATAGTTTCTTTTTTGTTTCCTGATATTTTAGTAGCTTCTCCGTTATGGAATTTTTTCACTTCGAACATACCTTTATGTGCATTGTATAAAGTTGGCACAACAGGTCCATTAACCCATGCTTCAATTCTATCATTGAATAATGGGTTTTCGTCCCAAACTAAAGACCAAGCATTGCAATAATATATTAATTTTTGCAATCTCATAGTAGTTATTTGTCCTGTTTGTGATAAAATGTAATTTGCAATATCAAATACAGATGTGTTCATTTTCTAAATAAATATAAGGCAAATATACTTTTTTTTTGTCGATTAATAATATTTTTGTATAATCACTCAAAAATACTCACATAATTTAATTTCTTTTATTAATAATAAATAGCTTGTGGTTTATTAGTAGTTAACGATTTTATTTAAAATATCTTTCTCTCTTTTACATGCGAGTTTTTTATTTCAAAAGAGTTCAATTAGTCAAGCTTTTTGTATACTTGTTAAGTACGAAAAAACACATTTGTCTTTTATTTATTGTACTTTAAGTTCTCGGCTTTGTTTAGCCAAACGACTTTTACGGCTAGAGTAGTTGGTGTTACAGACGGTGATACAGTAGTGGTTTTTAGACAGTTTAAACAACCAAACAACTTTACGTTTAGTGAAATTGACTGTCCTGAAAATAGTCAGCCATTCGGCAATAAAGCAAAGCAATTTACTTCACAAGAAATATATCGTAAACAAATAAAATATAGTATAACTGATATTGACAGATATGGGCGTTCAATAGCTATGATATATTATGATGAAGTAATAAATACTTAACAGCAGAAATAATAAAAGCAGATATTGATTGGCAATATAAAAGGTATTTTACATCAAAAGAATTAACTTTATTTGAAGATAAGGCTAAAAAAACAAAATAGGTTTGTGGATAGATAATTATCCAACAGAATCATTTGAATGGTGAAAACAATAAATATTATCTCATTCATCTGCACAAAAATCGGTCCTGGTCCAAGTATTCCTAGCATCAATTTTTTGTTTGCTTCATTTCGTTAATAATTATTGAATTAATATAAATTAATTTAAAATAATCTCAATTGATATGGCACATTATATTTTTTACAGTATTTAATTCTAAATTCATTCCAATCATTACATTCAACCATTAAATCTATAGCTTGATTAATAAATTTCTCTAATTTCATTTTGGCTTCCCCAGTAAGATGTTGATGATGTTTGTATCTTCTTATGCCAGGCAAAATATATGGATTAATTATTCTTAAAATAGGTAATACTTCATTAGAAAATCTATAATAAATAATCTCATTTGTATATTTACCAACTTTCCATTTTTTTTGGGAAATAACACTACTATATGACCAAGCATTTAATCTGTAAATTTGTTTATAGTATTCTTGCTTAAATATTGATTTATAATCTGTTGGCTCTCTTAAAATTTGATCGTCTAGATGCTTTACTTTCCAAATATCTTCAATTGAAGATAGCAATAGTCTCTTTTCATTTTCTGCATCAAGTTCTTTGTCAGAAAACTTATCTTTAACTAAAGACTCTGTTTGTTCAAGTATAAATCTTTTTAACGATTCATTGTTTTTCGTTTCCTGTAATTGCTGTAACTTAAGTAATTCATCTTGTGTAATGATAGATTTCTTCATATTATTAGGAGTATATTGTGTTTCGTATTTTTTTTATGTGCTCAGTAAAGGATGTACCATTTTCAAAGTCATGTTGTAATTTAGATTTTAATTTTTTAATGTCGGGATTATGTTTTTTAGCTCTTCCCCATGCATATTTATCTGTTTTAGGTGCATCATAAGCATTAAAAACATATACAAAACTAGGATCTATATTATTTTTTAAAGCATAACTTCTAACAAGATTATCATTGTTTATAAATATTGAAGATTCGATAGTTTTGGACTTGGAGAACAAATATTCACGTGCAAAGTCATCCGCAGCTCTTTCTATTGGCGATATACTATCTAACCCTAATTCTTCTGATATATGTGGATCGGTATTTTTAATATCTTCCCAATCAAAAAGCACATGATAGAGCTCATGGATTAAACCAAACCACAAAGTAGGATAGAATCCAACATAATCAGTTAAAGCAATACATGGTTTGTCATTAATAGTAAAAGTTGCGCCTCTAACGTGAACTGATGGGAAAGAAGGTACAATAACAACTGTAATACCAATATTAAAAAGTTGTTTTATAACTTTAATCAAACCATTTTCAACATCCATTGATTGCCATCTTATGCTTGGAAAGTATTCAATCAATTTTTCTCTGTTGTAAATATTTGGATTTCTGAGCTCTATACATTTCTGCTCGGCTAGATATATCCAATTATTCAAACTACAATTACTTTTAGCACGTTTGCCTGCACTAAAAGCTATACTTATATTAGGTTCTTTGTATTCAAAAATTGACCTTAAACCAAAATAATTACAAATTGAATTATTGATTTCGGTGTAATCTGTTAACGTTTTTATAAGACCAACTTTACGTAATTCTGCTAAATCAAACTTTTCATTAATAAACTTTACTAGATCACCAGATATTACATCATTTAAACCAATTGCATGAACTTCTTGTATTTTTTCTAAGTATAAATTGACAACTTCATCTAATTGAATACCAAGAAAATTTGATAACTTAACAAGTTGCGTATAATCAATCATCTTCTGCTCACCGGTGATAATTCCATCTAAACTTCTAGCAGACATCCCCATAATGTTTAATGCTGTTGTTTTAGGTACTTCCAGACTTTCTAGTCTATTAACAAAAAGCTCACTTAATGATTCCTTTACCTTAATTGGTTTAGGATCAAAAAGTCTTTTTAATATGTCGTCGCTCTCGTGACTCTTGTGTTTCATAAGATGTATCAATGTTTATACAAAAATATACAATAAAACTATATAAAACAAGGATATATTCAAAAAAAATGTATCAATACAATCTTTTTTTTATTAAGTATAACTTTCTAATAAAAGTTACTTTCTTACTACTATTGTTTTTTATAATGATAATGATTGCAAAGTATAGGATGAAATAAAATGAATTCTAAAACAGTAATTATTACAGATAACTAAACATTATTAAAAAAAATAGGATCACTATTGCAGAAGTATTTTTACCCTCCCAAACCACAATTCTACCATCGCTGTAATTGTTTTATTCCTCAGCAATGAAAACTAGTAAGTCATTTTAAAGAATACGTGCAACATTGTAGTTCATCAATACAAACATCGATAAATTCATAAACATATTTCCATAACAACATTTCCGTTACAAAGCACACGGGCAATCAAGCGGTCTCTCTTTAGTCGTTCCCTTTGTTCCGTTCGGCTGTTCCAGTCGGTCAACCTTATATTTTCATAAGAACTTTTTCGAGAAATAGGCAATTTATTATTTCAATTCAATAGTTAGGTTTCCCTCCATTCCACAGTCACTTCACAGCCTAAAAAATAAGGCAGCCAAAAATAGGCAACCTTATTTTTTCTGCCGTTCGTTCCTCATCTTCACACGCTCTCTTCCTTCGTTCGGTCGGGCTGTTGCATCCACAATACCGCTTCATTACGCTACACTCCGCAGGCTACGTTTCACTACATTCCAGCAGTATCATGTCTGCAGCCCTCTATTTTTTCAGCGGTTGCTCCTTCGCACAGCCATCGGGGTTAGCTCCGTTCAGTAAAAACTTCACTTTGCCCTAAATCAAGGAACGCCAAAGGCTGTCTTATATTTTCTCCCCGCCGTTTCACGCTCATATCTGCTACGTTTCGCTCCGTTCCTACGCTCAACTCTCGCATTTATGGTAGCTGTTCGATTGCCGCAACACCGCCAACTGCGCTCCTCATACATTACGCTACAATTCCGCTATCGCTCCATTTTAGCTCCATTCCTTGCGGTACTTGGGGGTGTTTGATTGCCGATTCCACAAGAAACATCCCAAAAAAAACCACACAAGAAACATCCTGCTATAAAAAAAATAAATAAAAAGAAAGTAAAGGTAAGTTCCGGTTTCAAAAAGTAAAGTTCAAGCCCTCCGGGTTTTTGAAAAAATCTCCACCCTTACATTTCCAATTCAACATTTACTTATACGATGACGACTTCATTATATAAGAACAGTTGGGTAGTATTTTTTCAAAAAAACTTGACTCCTTTTGAAACCTCCACTGATATGACGACTTTCTTTTTTTTCTTTTTTTCTTTTAAAAATAATATGGTGCGGAGCGTAGCGACAGCATCATTCTAATTCCGAAACTATGCCAAATTTCATCGTCAAAACTCACAGAAAGGATGTTGTTTACTCAGGAAATCAAATTTATATCCTCAACAAAGGATTGAATAGTGGAAAGCCTCAGAAAGAACCATTTACAAATAGTTTTGTAATTATTTTTCAAAACGAAGAAGATGCCGAAACGGTTTATTGGTTAGCTTACAGCCTTTGGAAAGCTAAATTCTGGCATCAGTCGCTTTGCGGTTCTGTAATTCCATTTTTACGTCTTCCAGAATTCAAGAAAAACTTTAATCCAAAAGTTTCTGAAATGATTTTGGATTTTGAAATGCATCAAAAACAAGTAAACACATTGATGCTATTAGAACAAAAAGAGCAACATTTTCAAAAGAACTTAACTTTAATAACTGAATTGAAAAGAGCAATTTTACATAGTTATTATAAAAAATAACACAAGAGTTTGTTTAACCTTTATTCCGTGCTTATTTGCACTATTTCTCACATATAAGCCCCCATTATAGATAAATTGATGCAAATAAAAAAAGCCCTCTCAAGTGAAAGGGCTTAATTTGCAACATTGCAAACTTTGCAGTCTTGCAAAATGATGGTTTTTTTAGAAAGTCTCTTGGATCTTTAAAGCATTACCAGCATTGAATAGGTAATAATTGGAACCTACCATTTGATAAAACTCAATTCCGATACTTCCCAAAACAGCAACATTTATTGTCATTGTTGGCGCACCTGGTAAGGCTGCAGTAACATCGATCGATGGGGTTACGACATCGACCGGAGTATAATCCGAATAGGCAATGTTTGACATTTCATTTAAAACAGGCTCAGCAGGTTCGTATGCTCCAGTCGTAGGATTATAAACGGTATCTGAAACAATTGACAAAGCATTGATAATTCTAAAGTGTGTTGCACCTGATGGAATGTTTAAGAAATTAAGAGGATTAAACTCTGGAATACTTAATGTACTCTCGTTTCTATCTGCTGCAGCAGTTAATGTAAATGGAGCTCTAAAAATACCATTAAACGAAATGTTACGATTAAAATCTAGTCCTTTTAAATATTGTGGTTGTTGTGAAACCAAAACAGCTCTTTGCCCTCTGGCTTCGGAACCATCTTCAATATTAATTTTCTTCATAATGGCAGTAAGTCGTCCCGTTAGTTGACTATCGGACATTTGTTTCATCAATGCAGACAAACCAACTCTTAATGATTTACCCGCATTTGCACAAGCTGCAAATTCGCTCATGTTTTCACGAGTACGAATAAAGCCTGGTGCAGTTTTTACTTGTTCCGCAGTTGGTCCACCTTTAAGACCTGCAAAATACCCTTCGTTACCTTTGATTTTGAAGTGTCTAACTTCTCCTAGTGTGCCGACATATTTAATATGCCCTTTCTGTCTTGCCATGTTATATGTTGTTTATTTATAAATTAATTATTAAATTTACAACGTAAAACATTTATAATCAAGTTGTTAATTGATGCTAATTAAGGCATTATAATGCTAAAGAAACTATGACACGAAAAATTATTCTGAAAGTAAAAAGATTTGTTGATGGGGATGGACTTATTGCAGAAGATTACTATTCAAAAAGAGAATTTGAAATAAGATTATACGGTATAGACGCGCCAGAAATGAGTTATTGCGCTAAAATTAAAAAAGATGAAAAAGAATTACATCTTCCAGCTGCACTTTTAATTAAACTCGGATATATGTCGTTTGAATTTTTAAAAAGCAATCTGATAATAGGGGAGAGTTGTACTTTAATACAAGAAGAAAACAATCTTTCTGACAAATATGGAAGATTACTTGGGTATATCGTCCTGCATGACGATAGGGTATTGAATGAAATAATGATAAAAGAGGGGTTTGCGAAGCCGTATAACGATGTTTTTTGTGAAATGCTTCCAATGTATCAAGAATGGAATTTACAAGCTAAAATCGACTTAAAAGGTTTATATTCTATTGTAAATAAGTTTTGATAGTATATATAATGAATGTGGGCTAAATGTGGGCTAGAAGTAAAAATAAAAAACCCTAACGCCTTTGTTTACAAGGGTTAGGGTAAATTTCCTGCGGAGAAAGAGGGATTCGAACCCCCGGACCTGTTACAGTCAACAGTTTTCAAGACTGCCGCATTCGACCGCTCTGCCATTTCTCCAGTATGTCGCTTTCATTATCTGATTGCGAGTGCAAATATAAGAACCTTTTTTGGTTATGCAAATCTATTTTTAGAAAAAAAGCATCTATTTTTAGGTCTGTTTTTTAAATGTTTCATTCTCTATACTTTAGAAGGAACTTATTTTTGAAAAAAAATAAAAAATAAGTTTAATACTTTACGTATTCGGTTATTTCTAACCCATATCCAATCATCCCGACCCGTTTTGTTCCCTCGGTATTCGATACCAATCTTATTTTTGAGATATCAATATCATGTAATATTTGGGCACCGATTCCAAAATCTTTATTGTCGATAACAATTTTTGGAGCTTTCATTACGCCTTCACTTTGTAATAATTTGAGCTCAGTTATGCGGTTCAGTAAATTTACCGATTGCATATCTTGATTGATAAAAATAACAGCTCCTTTTCCTTCCTCATTGATGACTTTGAACATATCGTCGAGTTGTTGGTCTGCATTATTCGTCAATGTTCCTAATAAATCATTGTTGACTTGTGAGGAATTGATTCTGGTCAGAATTGATTCTCCTAAATTCCAAGTACCTTTTGTTAAAGCGATATGAATTTGTTTGTTGGTAGTTTGTTGGTATGCTCTTAATCTGAAAGTGCCAAAACGGGTTTCCAAATCAAAATCATCTTTTTTAACTATCAGACTGTCGTGTTGCATTCTGTAGGCAACCAATGCTTCAATAGAAACTAATTTTAAATCGAATTTTTTAGCCACTTTTACCAATTGTGGTAAGCGAGCCATCGAACCATCTTCGTTCATTATTTCAACAATCACTCCAGCTGATTTGAAGCCGGCTAATCTGGCAAAATCAATCGCAGCTTCGGTATGCCCGGTTCTTCGCAATACACCGCCTTGTTTTGCAATAAGAGGGAATATATGTCCTGGTCGTGCTAAATCATGTGGTTTGGTTTTGGCATCGACTAAAGATAAAATAGTTTTGGCCCTGTCAGCAGCAGATATTCCTGTAGTTACGCCATTTCCTCTTAAATCTACAGAAACCGTAAAAGCAGTTTCCATGGGGTCTGTATTGTTCGAAACCATTACATGTAATCCTAATTCTTTGCAACGGCTTTCGGTCAAAGGAGCACAAATTAAACCACGCCCGTGTGTAGCCATGAAATTAATCATTTCTGGTGTTACTTTTTCGGCTGCAGCCAAGAAATCGCCTTCATTCTCGCGATCTTCATCATCTACTACAATGATAATTTTTCCTTTTCGAATGTCTTCGATAGCTTCTTCAATCGTATTAAGATGTATTTTATTTGTAACCATTTGGTGTGTTAATTTTGAGATGGAAATATTTTTTTAAATATTTTTTGAAACGGAGCTAAAATGACATCCATATTAATCAATCCGATGTCGTTTGTAGCTCTATACGTTAATAAAATGGCGAGTGGCGTCAAAATAAACGAAGACATCCAAGCGCCCATAAACGGAGTTAATCCACTTTCCTGTGAAATTCTTTTTCCGAAAGTATTTATAAAGTGGAATGTTATAAAAATCAATACTGCAAATACAATAGGTAATCCCAGTCCGCCTTTTCTAATAATAGCTCCTAATGGTGCGCCAATGAAAAACATTAAAAAACAGGCAAAAGCAATCACAAATTTATCATACAATGCGGATAAATGTTTATTGATGTTTTTTTGTTTATTCTCTAATTCCGTTTTTGAGCTGTCTATTGAATAGGTTGTGCTGGTTACGTTACTACTTGCAATTTTTAAGACTTCTACTTTCTGTTTGTTATCAAACAAAGACAATATGTCTTTTGGAAAAGGATTTTTTTTCTTTTTCTTTTGTACTTGAATTTTTGTCTTTTTGATAGAATCTAGAACAGGGTTTCTGTACTTTTTAATAATAACCGGTTTGGCTATTATAGGTGTAGGTGGAGCAACGTGGAATTTAGTTTCTTTTGGGATTCCAATTCGTTGATTAATATTCTCTGAAAAAGAAATAATATCTGTTTTTAAGGTTTTATTCAGCGAATCTAAAGTGTAATTTAATTCGCTAACATTAAGCATTGTGTTGGTATTCGTTACGCTTTCGTCATTGATATCTACTTTATTCAACTCAGATAAATCAATATTGATGATGTCTTTTTTGAAGGAACTTTTCACAAAAGGCATTTTGTTTCTGTCTTCGTATTTTTTGGGAACGACATCTTCATAATAATTTCCGTCGTTTAATACTAATTGCAGAATGCTGGATTCTTTGCTACTGATTAGCTTTCCGTTTTTGGCTTTGATAACGGTTTTGCTTCCATCGCCAATATTCGATTTTTTGTGAATAGTAATACCGGTTAAGATGTTGCCATTTTCACCTGATTTCTTATTAACTTTAATATTGTAAAACCCAACATCACTAAACTGACCTTCGGCAATAGCGAGAGCCGGCTTTGCTTGTGCAATGTTTTTTCTGAAATTCACAAATTTATACTCTGCAAACGGAATCACATTATTGGCAAAAACGAAAGCAAGAATACTTAATAAAAGGATAAATACAATTAGCGGTTTCAGTGCTCTTTGCAACGATATTCCAGCAGATTTCATTGCGGCCAGTTCATAATTCTCGGATAAATCTCCAAAAGTCATGATAGAGGCCAATAGTACAGATAAGGGGAGGACCAATGGTATTATTCGAGGCATCGAAAACATTAAAAACTTAACCACCATCGATAAATCTAAATCTTTACCGGCAAGTTCCGCTATAAATAACCAAACGGTTTGAAGTATGAATATAAAAAAAAGGATTACAAATACCGTAGTAAATGTAATCAGGAATGTTTTAAGAATGTATCTGTCTAGAATTTTCACCTACGAATTAATCTAATTTATTGATGTAGTAATTTGGGTATTTACTTTCGACAAAGGTAAATTGATTTTTTGACAAAGGTTGATTGGTTTTAAAAGAATTAACGGTTAAAGTAGTTTTTGTTCCTTTTTTACCCATTTCAATCAAATTGTAGATGTGTTTTGTTTGCACGTCAATCCCTAATAAAACTTCTTTTCTTTGGTCTTTTGCACTTAATGGAACGAGTTTGATGTATTGAATTTTTCTACCTTTTATATCTTGTACAATATCCATAGTGTATTTGTACCCTGAATTAAAAAAGGTTAACATTTTTGAAGGGGTAATCGCATTATCGTCTTTTTCATTGACTTTAGAAATGGTAATTTCTTCATCTTCCGGTACAATAGTATAGGTTTTTTTTCCGTCAAAAATTTTGGTAACGCCCATAAAATTCAACATATATTGATTGCCTTTCATCGTTACGTTTCCTTTACTGTCCTGATTGATGTTTTCTTTGGCATTATTCAAAGAATATTTAAAATCAATAACAATACTGTTGTAACTTTTTACTTTTGCGGTTACTTGGTCTAAAAGATCTTTAGCTTTTTTATCTTGTGCTTGTATTGAAAAACTAAACAAAAGCACTGTGAGTAGAAAAACCAATTTTCCTATTGGGTTTAAATTGTTTTTTCCTGCTTTGCTGTTTTGAGAATAACGATTGAATTTCATGGTATTAATTGTTTTGTTCATTGTTGAAAAATTGATCAAGAGAACTCATGTCCAGAATGTTGACACTACGTGCTTTACTTCCTTCAAACGGACCAACAATTCCTGCCGATTCTAATTGGTCAATTAGTCTTCCGGCTCTGTTGTACCCCAATTTTAGTTTTCTTTGTAACAATGAAGCGGAGCCTTGTTGTGCATTTACAATAATCTCGGCAGCTTCTCTAAACAAAGTGTCTCTTTCGGAAATATCCATATCAAGATTAATGCCACTTTCCTCTCCAACAAACTCCGGAAGCAAATAAGCGGTTGCATATGCTTTTTGAGAACCAATAAATTCAGTAATTTTTTCCACTTCGGGAGTGTCTATAAAGGCACATTGTACCCGTACCACATCATTTCCGTTGGTATAAAGCATATCTCCACGACCAATTAATTGATCAGCTCCCTGAGTGTCCAAAATGGTACGAGAGTCAATTTTTGAAGTTACTCTAAAAGCTATTCTGGCTGGGAAATTGGCTTTGATTAAACCTGTAATTACATTGACCGAAGGTCTTTGTGTAGCTATAATCAAGTGAATTCCAATAGCTCGGGCTAATTGTGCTAAACGTGCAATGGGAACTTCCACTTCTTTTCCGGCAGTCATAATTAAATCGGCAAACTCATCAACCACCAAAACGATATATGGTAAAAATCGGTGTCCATTTTCAGGATTTAATTTTCTGGCTTTAAATTTATCGTTGTATTCTTTTATATTTCGAACCATCGCATCTTTCAATAACGAATAGCGATTGTCCATTTCCACACAAAGTGAATTCAAGGTGTTGACTACTTTTGCATTATCAGTTATAATGGCGTCGTCTAAATCAGGAAGTTTTGCGAGGTAGTGTCTTTCAATTTTATTAAACAGCGTAAGCTCCACTTTTTTAGGATCGACCAAAACAAACTTCACTTCGGCAGGATGTTTTTTATACAAAAGCGATGTTAAAACAGCATTTAAACCTACCGATTTTCCTTGTCCTGTTGCTCCAGCCATCAACAAGTGTGGCATTTTGGCTAAATCGACTACGAAGGTTTCATTTGAAATGGTTTTTCCAAGAGCGATTGGCAATTCCATTTCTGCTTCTTGAAATTTGGCTGAACCAATCACACTTTTCATAGAAACCATAGTTGGATTCTTATTTGGAACCTCAATACCAATCGTTCCTTTTCCTGGAATAGGCGCAATAATACGAATTCCCAAAGCCGAGAGTGATAACGCAATATCGTCTTCTAAACTCTTGATTTTCGAAATACGAATTCCCGCTTCCGGAACAATTTCATATAAGGTCACCGATGGCCCAACGGTTGCTTTGATTTGAGCAATTTCTATTTTGTAATTACGAAGTGTATCTACAATTTTATTTTTGTTTTCTTCTAATTCTTCTTGGTTGATAGTAATTCCACCCGTAGAATATTCCCGTAACAAGTCGATTGTCGGGTATTTATAATTCGATAAATCTAAAGTTGGATCAAATAAACCAAAATCAGCCACTAGGCGAGAAGCAAGGTTTTCCTCGATAATATCTTCTTCTTCGGCTTTTTCGATTACAAAAGATTCTGCAGGATTTGGCGCATTGAAAGGCGGAGGAGTTACCTCCATTGCAATAGGTTTCAAAACGGGATCCAAATTAATTTCGGAAGAATTGTTGATGGTTGGTTTTAATGCTTCTTTGTTAATTTCAAATTGCGAACCATTTGTTTTTAAATGAATTTCGTCTAATTCGTTCTCTTCTTCCGGAACTGCAAATTCTTCCAGATTGTAGTTGCTATCCTTTGTTTTGAAAGGATTTGCCCCTAAATCAGTTTTGATTTCTTTCTTGGTATTTTCAAAAAAAGATTGAATTTTTTCCGGTGAAATTTTAATTTTAAAAATTAAATAGATGATTAGACCAAATAATAAAATCAATAAAGTTCCTGTTTTTCCAATATAATCCTGTGAAAATAAATTCAATTCATAACCAATTGTTCCGCCTAATTCCGGAACTGATGTAGCGAAAAAACCAAATAAAACCGAAACTATAATCATGGCAAATAAATCCCAAAACCAGATGTTTTTCAGTTTTTTTAACGAAAGTTCCAAAACCATAAATAATCCGGTCAGGAAAAATAGTCTGACAAATATAAACGAAGCGACTCCAAAACCTTTATAAACAATCAAGTCAGATAAAAAAGCGCCAAATTTACCCAACCAATTTTGGACTGTTTCCGTTCTGTCTGTTACAGCGGCAACTGCACTTTGGTCGGTTTGACCGTAGATATAGAAAGAAATAAACGCTAATAATAAGGCAACAGAAAACAAGACCAGAAGACTTCCCAAAACAATTTTATGTTGCTTAGTTAGTTTCCAGGATCGGATTGTTTCATTCTTAGTATCGCTTTTTTTATCTAAAGCTGTTGATTTTGTTGTTTTAGCCATTCGTTATTTTAATAGTGCCTAAATGAATTTTGGTACGTATATTATTAAACCTATAATTATTGCCGTTACTGCAGCAAAAAATACGGAACCGGCAGCAATATCTTTTATAAATCCAATTCTTTCATGATAATTTGGATGGATAAAATCGGCTATTTTTTCTACAGCGGTATTCAATCCTTCGATGCTCATAATCAAGCCAATTGCGAAAGTTTGAAAAAGCCATTCTGTAGCGGTGATGTTAAAATAAAAACCGGCAATTGTCATTATTATTCCAATCGAAAACTGGACCATAATGCTGTGTTCCGTTGTAATTAATTTGAATGCACCTTTGTATGCAAAGGTTACACTTTTCAATCTGCCTTTAACAAAACGGTTGTCTTTTTGAAATTCCATAGTTGGGATTAAAGTACTGCTAATGCAGCTTCATAATTAGGTTCGTCAGCAATTTCTGCTACTTGTTCTGTATGTGTAATAACGCCGTTTTCATCTGTAACGATAACTACTCTTGAATGTAAATGCGCTAACGGACCGTCTACTATTTCTAAACCATTTGTTAATCCAAAACTTCCGTTTTGAAAATCAGATAAGTTCACTACGTTTTCAAGACCTTCAGCACCACAAAAACGTTTTTGGGCAAAAGGTAAATCTTTTGAAATACATAATACCGTTGTATTTGCTACAGTACTGGCACTTTCGTTAAATTTTCTAACAGAAGTTGCACAAGTTCCTGTATCAATGCTTGGAAAAATATTCAATACCATTCTTTTACCTGCAAAATCTGCAAGTGTAGCGATTGAAAGGTCATTTTTTACTAATTTGAAATCAGCCAATTTTGAACCAACTTTTGGTAATTCGCCTGATGTGTGTATTGGATTTCCTCCTAATGTTATGGATGCCATATTGATTGTTTTTTAATGAGGTTCAAAAGTATGAAAATTATTTAATATTTTGTCCCGAAACTTCGGGGATGTGATTTTAGATTTTAGAACAATTCCTAACGAATGTATAGTAATTGTTATAGGTATAAAACAAAAAAGTACTCTTAGTAGAGCACGTTTTTGTATTTTAATAAGCAGTAAAATGGTAAAAAGGCGAATTTAGGAAAACCTTTTGATACAGTAATTATTTATCAATAGCACCTAAAACCCGTTTCATAAAAGTGTTTAAAGCTTCTTTTTTATCCATTCCGTCTTTAACCATTTTATGAACTTCTAATGCGCCGTACATGTTCGAGATAAGTTCACCAATGACATCCAGTTCTTCATCTTTCAGTGAAGCAATTTCAGTCATAGCTTCCAGAACTTCAATAGTTTCTATAATGTAATCCTGGTCGTTTTCTTCAATAAACTGCGACAAATGTTTAATAACAGGTAATTTCATAATTTATTTTGTTTAAAGTTTTAGATTTAAAAAAGTTCAAGGTTCTTGGATTACTATTTATATGTTGCGATAAAGTAAACGGCTATCCAACTTTAAACTAAAGAAAATATTAAACTATTTCTTTTACTAAATCAATTAATACTTCTTGTTTATTTGTTTGCGTTTCGTTTACTAATTTTCCTCCAACGAAAGTTGCAAAAGTTGGTAAATTACTCACATTGGCTAGTTTTCTTGATTCCGGAGAATTTTCTGCATCAATAAGAACAAAAGTTATTGCGTCGTTTTCTGAAGCCAATTTTTTGAATTTTGGTTTCATGATTCGGCAATTTCCGCACCAAGAAGCTGAAAACTGAACTACTACTTTATCATTTGTTGATACTACATTTTGTAAAGTATCTTCGTTTAATTCTATTAACATATCTTTTATTTTATAGTGTTGGAAAAATAACTTCAATGACATCATCAAAATGCCATTGAAGTTGAATTTTTATAGCTTAGTGTGACCCTAAATAAGCAGCAGTACTGTTTCTGTCAGCAGTCATTGCGTCTTTTCCTTGTTCCCAGTTTGCAGGACAAACTTCTCCTTTTTCTTGTACATGAGTGTAAGCATCTACTAAACGTAAATATTCGTTTACATTTCTTCCTAATGGCATATCGTTAACACTTTCGTGGAAAATTTTTCCAGTTTCGTCAATCAAATAAGTAGCTCTGTATGTTACATTAGATCCTTCAATGATAATTGAATCTGTATCGTCGCTGTAGCTAGTAGATTCAATGTCAAGGATTCCTAAAATATTAGATAAATTTCTGTTGGTATCAGCAAGAATTGGGTAAGTAACACCTTCAATTCCACCGTTATCTTTTGCTGTATTTAACCAAGCAAAGTGAACTTCATTTGTATCACAAGAAGCGCCAATTACAATTGTATTTCTTTTTTCAAATTCCGGTAAAGCAGCTTGAAAAGCGTGTAATTCAGTTGGACAAACGAATGTAAAATCTTTTGGGTACCAAAACAATAATACTTTTTTGTTATTGTTTGTAGCTTCTTCAAAAATGTTGATTTTTAAATTATCGCCCATTTCAGAGATGGCGTCAATTGCAATACTTGGAAATTTTTTACCTACTAATGACATATTTATTTGTTTTAAAATTGATTAATTATTTGATACAAAAGTATACTATATGCTATAACTTTTGATAAACTTTTATTATTAATATTTATTTAGTGATAGTAAATTACTATCAAGAGTATTCGTGCTGCTTATAAGTTGCTGATTACAACCGGTAAACTGCCGTTGCAGGCTGAATTACTTAATAATTGCAGTGCTGCACATTTCTGAAATTCTGTAAAATCCTGATACATTTGAACGATTCCTGTTGCCTGAACTAAGTTAGGAATGACTTGTAAAGCATACGGATTTCCAAAAACATATAAAACACAGTTTTTAGTAGGAAACAGTTTTTCTAAAAAAGATAAAACAGCATCTTCTATGTCAAAATGATTTAAAGGTTTGGCTTTGGGTACAAACAATGCAATAAGAATAGTGTCAAAATCAGCGGTGATTTTTTCTATAATTCCGTTTGTAAGATCATCGCCTATTTCAATACAGAATTCAGGCGAATCCAATTCCCTTGCAATTGTTTTAAAAAAAACGTTGTCCGTATTTTTGTAAAGGCTTATTTTGGCTAAAGAATTTCTTTTTTTAGCATCAAAAAGCATTTTCGCAGTGTTGTTGTCTTTTATTTTTGTGATGCAATTTTTGGCGATTTCAAAATTTAACTCCGCTGTTTTTTCAAAATTAAAGGGAGAAGTATTAGTCGGTTTTAAATCAAAAAGACCTGCTTTTTGTTTGCACTTCCAAATTCGATAAAAACTCGCTTCAATTCTTTCCGGACTGGCATTTTTCAAGATTTCTTGAATGCCTTCCGCTACATTTTCTACAAAGCACAATACATCATTTCCGGCATTGAAAGCTTCCCATTCCAATTGTCCTTTTTTGTCGTACAATTTCGAAACACTATGCATATTCAACGCATCCGAAATGATTAAACCGTCGTAGCCTAATTGCTTTCGCAAAAGGGTTTCAATAATTGGTTTTGATAAAGTCGCCGAAGTCTCTTTTCCGTCATTCAGCGCAGGAACGGCCAAATGACCAATCATAATCGAATCGACATTATTTTCGATTCCTTTTATAAAAGGATATAATTCGTTTTGAAGTAATTCTTCTAAATTTTCATTTAAAATGGGTAAACCCAAATGGGAATCGACATTCGTGTTTCCGTGACCGGGAAAGTGTTTCAGGCAACCTAAAATCCCAACTTCTGACATTCCCCGTAAATATTCTAAAGCAAAACGAGCTACTTTTTCTTTGTTCTGACCAAACGAACGATAGCCGATTACCGGATTATTCGGATTGTTATTAATATCTGCAAGTGGCGCTAAATTGTAATGAATTCCAGCGGATTTGAGGTCTAAGCCAATTTGTTTTCCAACTTCGTAAACCAAATACGCTTTGTCGTCCGGCAATGCACCAAGTGTAATTGCATATGGATATTGAGGTGTTTTTTCTACTCGCATCGCTAATCCCCATTCGGCATCAATGCTCATTAATAAAGGCGTTTTTGCACTTTTTTGGTATCGGATAATCAATGCTTTTAAACGTTCAAAACTATCGTCGTTTAAAATTACTTTTTTCTTCGTTTCATAATTCGTTGCCGCACTCGCCCTGCTGTGAAAAAAAGTCAGTCCGCCAATGTTGTACTCTCGAATTAATCGTTCTGTTTCTTGTATGTTTTCTTCGGTGTCATTAATAAAAACGGCTGGAAAAAAGAATTGTCCTATTTTTTGTTCTACTGTCATCTGGAACGTGTTTGCCTTAAAAATTACGCTTCTTTTTGTTCTGATTTTTTTCCGAAATCATTTGGGAAAATTAAAAACCGAGATAAAATCAGTCCTGGAATTGTAGCGCATAAAACCCAAATAAAGAAGTTGCCATACCCCAAATACGCTTGGATATAACCGCTTAACATTCCGGGAATCATCATTCCTAAAGCCATGAAACCAGTTGCAATAGCATAATGTGATGTTTTTGATTCGCCTTCGGCTACATAAATGAGGTACATCATAAAAGCGGCAAAACCGAAACCGTAGCCAAATTGTTCCACCACTACCACTAAATAAATGTAGAGTATGGAACTAGGATGAAAATGTGCTAATGAAATAAAACCTATAATGGGTAAATGCATCATCAAAAACATGGGCATCATCCATTTGCCTAATCCGTTTTTTGAAATAGCTATTCCGCCTAATATTCCGCCAATAACTAAGGCGAAAACACCAAAAGTTCCGTAGATAATTCCAATGTCTTCAGTGCTTAAACCCATTCCGCCAACTTCTTTGGCATCGATTAAAAAAGGGGTCAGCATTTTTAATAATTGGGATTCACCTAAACGAAACAATAAGATAAAAGCCAGAATCAGACCAATTTGTTTTTTTTGAAAAAAGGAAATAAATACAGTTCCAAAGCTTTTGTTGTGTTGACTTTCTGTATTTTTTTCAACAGCGATTTCTGCTGTTTTGGGCGTCATAAAATAATTATAAACCGTTAGAAAAATCATTAGTAAAGCCACCAATATCATTGTGTACGACCAAGCTTTGTGTTTGTCGCCATACAAGTGTTCGAGATAGCCGCCAATGATTACAATCAATCCATTTCCGGTTAACATAGAAAGGCGGTAAAAAGTACTTCTGATTCCCAGAAAAAAAGATTGTTGTTCTTTTTCTAAGGCTAATAAATAAAATCCGTCACTCGCCACATCATTTGATGCCGATGCAAAAGCTGCAATCCAAAATACGGCTAAACTCAAGATAAAAAAGTTGCTTAAAGGTATGGTTAAGCCCACAATTAAAAACGCAATCGAGATGAGTAATTGCATGCTTAAAAACCATTTTCTTTTGGTTCCGTTCAGGTCTATAAAAGGGCTCCATAATGGTTTTATAACCCAGGGTAAGTATAATAAGCTAGTATAAATACCAATATCTTCATTATTGATTCCCAGACTCTTGTACATGATTACCGAAACTGAAATAATAATTGCGTAAGGCAATCCGGAAGCGAAATTCAATAAAGGAATCCAAAACCAAGGACTTTTGTCTGTGTTCATTTTTAGTACATTAATTGGTTTTACTTGTGTCAGGAACAGCGACTAAACTGGCAACGCTTTCATTGCCGTAAAAATCGATAAAAGTAACTGCACATGTTTTATTTTCTTCTAATTTTTTATTGGGAACAGAGACATAAATACTACCGCTTTTATCTTCAAAAGCAATTTTATCTACAATTTGACTTGGATCATTTACATCTATTTGTATGTCGTTTTTTGCGGCATAAATTACAACATATCGCACCTTTGTATTCAGTGGGTTTTTTATTGTAAAATGGCAAGTTGCCGTATCTCGAACAATAGCATTTATGACCGGAATATCAACAACAATTTTTCTCAGATGCGGAACCGCAAGAGGAATTGCAGGGAATTTATATTGATTGTCAAGAAGTAAATTCGCCACATCCTGATTTTTTTCTACAAACCATTTGGCGCTAAAAAAAGCATTTCCCTGCACATTTGCAAAAGTTCTGGTAAAATCAATCTGATTTGGTATTTCATTCGGAAGGTTCCATTTTTTATCGGCATCCATTCTTATTTTGTAGGTACTGTTGCCAATATAAATTGCTGTATTTTTTGAGTTTTCCGACCACCATTTCAGTAATTTAGAATAAGAAGCTTTTGGATGATCCAAGCTCCAATACAATTGTGGCAGGATGTAATCAATCCAGTTATTGTCCATCCAGGCAATTGGATCTGCATATAAATCGTCGTAATTGGTTTGTCCGGATTGTGTGTCAGAACCTTTTGGATCTACTGATTTATTGCGCCAAACCCCAAAAGGACTGATTCCAAATTGTACCCAAGGCTTGCATTCTTTGATTCTAAAGGAAATATTTTTGACAAAATTACTCACATTCGAGCGTCTCCAATCGGCCAAGCTGAGTCCGTTTCCGTATTTTTCAAAAGATTGGGTGTCATTAAATTGTTCTCCGCTAATCGTGTAAGGATAAAAATAATCATCAAAATGAATGGCATCGATATCATAATTCTGAACTACTTCTTCCACAACGGCCGTTAAATGGTTTTGTACTTCGGGCAGGGCAGGATTGTAATAGTATTTTCCGCCATATTTAATCATCCATTCCGGATGTTTAAAAAGGTCATGTTTTGGACTTAAGGTTTCTGTTTTTAAATCGAATGTGGCGCGAAAGGGATTAAGCCAGGCATGAAATTCAAAACCTCTGGCGTGAGCTTCAGCAATCATCCAAGCCAAAGTATCAAAATAAGGTTTTGGCGATTGTCCTTCTTTACCCGTTAAATAACGCGACCACGGTGCCAGTTCAGATGGGTAAAAAGCATCGCCAACACTGCGAATCTGAACAATTACGGCGTTGTAATTTAGTTTTTTATAGGTGTCTAAAATTTCAAGAAAATCTGTTTTTTGTTTTTCTACGGCATCTACGCCATTTTTTGGCCAATCGATATTGACTACCGTAGCAATCCAGACTGCCCGGAATTCATTTTTAGGGTACAAGATATTTTTTTGTGCATTTCCGTTTGAAAACGAAAATAAAAAAAATAAAATCAGGATAGTATTAAAACAGTTTTTAATCATTAATCGATACATTTTTAAAGAGTTCAAAAATAGCTTTTTTAGCGAAGTTAATCCGATAAAATTTTGATAAAAATTAGGTTGCTAATTCTCTTTCAAAAGTATTTATCAGGAAAGACCGTGCCAAAGAATCAATTGGATTAAAAAAGGTCTTGTTTTCTTATTTGATTTATTAAATTTTCATGCGTTATAAATTTTTATATTTGTCGGAAGAAGCTGTTTTCAAAGTTTCAAAACAAGCATAATACTATAATAGCCATGTTAAACTCTTTGCCATTAAAGCAATTGTCCGCATCATTAGAAGGAACACTTTTATATGATGAACTTCATAAAACCATTTATTCTACCGACGCTTCTGTCTATAAATTCAGGCCGATAGCTGTTGCTTTACCTAAAACGGTTGGTGATATCACTAAATTGATTCATTTTGCCAATGCCAATAAAATTTCTCTTACGCCCAGAACCGCAGGAACTTCTTTGGCGGGACAAACGGTAGGAAGTGGAATTATCGTTGATGTATCTAAATATTTTACCAAAATAGTTTCTTTTGATGCCAACAAAAAAACCGTTACTGTACAACCCGGCGTCATTCGGGATGAATTGAATTTGTTTCTAAAACCACACGGATTGTTTTTTGGTCCCAATACTTCAACCTCAAATCGGTGTATGATAGGCGGGATGGTTGGTAATAATTCATCTGGAACCACTTCGATTCGCTATGGCGTTACAAGGGATAAAATTGTTGAAATAAAAGCGCTTTTGAGCGACGGTACTTCGGTGGTTTTCAAGGAACTTTCTTCGGAAGAATTTATAGAAAAGACGAAAGGGGATTCGCTTGAAAGCAAAATTTACAAAACCATTTACGAGGAACTTTCGAATGAAGCGACTCAAAAAGAAATTATAAAGGAATTTCCAAAACCAGAGATTCACAGACGAAATACCGGTTATGCAGTCGATTTATTATTGCAGTCAGAATTGTTTTCCGGAACTGAAAAAACAATAAATCTAGGAAAATTACTTTGCGGAAGTGAAGGAACTTTAGCTTTTACAACCGAAATCACGTTGAAAGCAGATGATTTGCCACCGACGAATAATGTTATGGTTGTAGCTCATTTTCATACCATTCAAGAAAGTCTAGAAGCGGTAATGATAGCCATGAAACATCATTTGTACACCTGTGAAATGATGGATGACACTATTTTGAATTGTACAAAAACCAACAGAGAACAAGCCAAAAACAGTTTTTTTATACAAGGAGATCCCAAGGCGGTTATTATGCTTGAAGTCGCTTCACACAGTATGGAAGATGCCGAATCACAAGCGAATGCTTTGATAGCTGATCTTGAACTGCATAATTTTGGCTATGCATTGCCTAAAATTTATGGTTTAGATATCGATAAAATAAATGAGTTGCGAAAAGCGGGTCTTGGACTTTTGGGAAGTATTGTAGGTGATGATAAAGCCGCCGATTCAATAGAAGATACTGCGGTTGAATTAAGTGATTTACCGGATTATATTGCTGAATTTGCGGCTATGATGAAAAAATACGGCCAGGAAGCCATTTATTATGCTCATGCCGGAGCAGGCGAATTGCATTTGCGACCGGTTTTGAATTTAAAGAAAAAAGAAGATTTAAAATTGTTTAGAACCATCGCGACCGAAGTGGCCGTTTTGGTCAAAAAATATAGAGGTTCATTGAGCGGGGAACATGGTGATGGAATTGTACGCGGTGAATTTCTTCCTTTTATGATTGGCGAAACCAATTATGAATTGTTGAAACGAATTAAAGCAGCGTTTGATCCCAATACGATTTTAAATGAAGGTAAAATTGTAAATACACCCAAAATGGATGAGAATCTGAGGATGGAATCGGGGAGAGTCGAACCGGAAATCCAAACGATTCAGGATTTTTCGGATAGTATGGGGATTTTGCGAGCTGCCGAAAAATGTAATGGTTCCGGCGATTGTAGAAAATTACCATCGGCAGGCGGAACTTTGTGTCCCAGTTATCGCGCTACCCGAAACGAAAAAGACACTACTCGCGCTCGCGCAAACGCACTTCGTGAATACCTTACTAATTCGGATAAAGACAATAAATTTGATTACGAAGAACTGTATCAGGTTTTTGAATTGTGTGTGAGTTGCAAAGCTTGTGCCAGCGAATGTCCAAGTAATGTTGATGTTGCCGCCTTGAAAGCAGAGTTTTTGTACCAATATCAAAAAGCAAACGGATTTTCCCTTCGTAATAAAATATTTGCATTCAATGCCAGACTTAATAATCTGGGAAGTATAACGCCACGGATTACCAATTATATGGTCAATTTGCCTTTTGTAAAAAAGAGAATGGGGATTGCACCTCAAAGGCAAGTACCACTTTTGGCTCCAAAGACTTTTAGAAAATGGTATGAAAATAAAGCAGATGAGCCAAAGACCGATTCTTTTCCGAACGGGAAAGTCTATTTATTTTGTGATGAATTTACCAATTTTTATGATGTTTCAGTAGGAATAGATGCTTTTGAACTATTGACAAAATTAGGTTATGAAGTCGAAATTGTTGACCATGAAGAAAGTGGAAGAGCTTTCCTTTCGAAAGGATTTTTGCAAGAAGCCAAAGCAATCGCCAATAGTAATGTATCTATTTTTTCTGATTTGATTTCTGAAGATTTTCCTTTAATAGGAATAGAACCATCAGCGATATTGACTTTTAGAGACGAATATCTTCGATTAGCAGATGACAAAGAAAGTGCTCAAAAACTTTCGAAAAACGTATTCACAATAGAAGAATTTTTTAAAAAAGAAATAACATCCGGAAAAATACATTCGGGTCAGTTTTCTGATGTTCAAAAAGAAATAAAAATTCACGGACATTGTCATCAAAAATCATTGAGTTCTGTTGAAGCCACATTTGCCATGTTGAATTTACCCCAAAACAGTTCGGTTACGATATACAATTCCGGTTGTTGCGGGATGGCAGGTTCTTTTGGTTATGAAAAAGAACATTATGACATAAGTATGCAAATGGGCGAAGATACGTTGTTTCCAAAGGTGCGAGCCACAAGTGAAACCACAGCAATTGCAGCGGCCGGAACCAGTTGTCGCCATCAAATTTTTGACGGAACAAAAAGAGAAGCGTTGCATCCTGTTACTATTTTGAGAAGTTGTTTGTCATAAAGAATTGATTTTCATTTGCACAAAGGGATTTTCGATATAGTCAGTAATTTTAACTCAGATTAATTTTTTCTTGTTTTTAAAAGGTTATTTTTGACTTTTTATTTAGAAATAAAAATAAATGATGTCAATACTTGAAAAAGTAAAATTCTTTTATATATTTGGTTTTTAATAAATTTGCATTACTTTTAATAAAAACCGCAAAATTTACAGTATATTAATTTTTAATGATAAAATTTACAATATGGCGCTTACAAGTTTATTTAGAAAAAAGACAGTACAAGATATTTTAAAACAGGTTGAAAAAAATAATGCTGACGGACATGAAGCCTTAGGGAAACACTTGACTGCCCGTGATTTAACTGCTTTTGGTATTGCTGCAATTGTAGGAGCCGGGATTTTTAGTACAATAGGTAAAGCCAGCGCTGATGGTGGTCCTGCAGTTATATTTCTTTTCTTGTTTACCGCTATTGCGTGTAGTTTTGCAGCCTTTGCTTATGCTGAATTTGCTTCGATGGTTCCAGTTTCCGGTAGTGCTTATACGTATTCCTATGTTGCCTTTGGTGAAATTATAGCCTGGATTATTGGTTGGGCTCTTATCATGGAATATTCTGTTGGGAACATAACCGTCGCCATTTCTTGGAGTGATTATTTTACCGGATTACTCGAAAGTGGCGGACTTCATTTGCCACAATGGGTTCAAATGGATTATTTAACGGCTTCTAAAGGTTTTGATGATGCCACAGCACTCATGCAAGGCGGAAAAGTATATGCTAATTTGAGTCCGGCGTTGCAAGATTCTTATATGGCCTGGACCACTTCACCGGTGATTGGTTCTTTCCATTTTGTAGCGGATTTACCGGCTTTATTGATTATTGTTTTAATTACGGCATTAATTTATCGTGGGATGAAAGAATCCCGTAATGCGAGTAATATAATGGTGGTTGTGAAATTATGTATCGTTCTTTTGGTTATAGCGGTTGGTATTTTTTATGTGGATACCGCTAATTGGCATCCTTTTGCACCAAATGGAGTAACAGGTGTATTGAAAGGAGTTTCTGCAGTGTTTTTTGCCTATATTGGTTTTGATGCTATTTCAACCACAGCCGAGGAATGTAAAGATCCACAACGCGATTTGCCAAAAGGAATGATGTGGGCGATTATTATTTGTACACTTCTATATATTGCGATTGCGTTGGTTTTAACGGGAATGGTAAGTTATACTGAATTAAATGTTGGAGATCCATTAGCATTTGTATTCGAAAAATTAGATTTAAAATGGATGTCTGGAATTATTGCCGTAAGTGCTGTAGTTGCGATGGCCAGTGTTTTGTTAGTATTTCAAATGGGACAGCCTCGTATCTGGATGAGTATGAGTCGTGACGGATTGTTGCCAAAACGTTTTTCTAAAGTACATCCAAAATATAAAACGCCTTCTTATGCAACCATCGTAACCGGATTTGTGGTAGCGGTTCCCGCTTTGTTTTTGAATTTAACAATGGTGACGGATTTGTGTAGTATTGGAACTTTATTTGCCTTTGTTTTGGTTTGCGCTGGAGTATTGGCTTTGCAAAATAAAACCGATATTCCGAGAGGAAAATTCAAAACGCCTTATGTAAATTCTAAATTTATCATGCCGATTTTAATTATTATTGGTTTAGTATTCTCTTTTGGTTTTAACAAAAAAGCGACCATGGATTTCATCACAAATGAAACTCAAATCAACAATTCTTCTTATATCATAACGTCATTAAACAAAGAGGAAACTCAAAAAGTATATGATTATTTAGTGGGTATTGATGCCAAAAACAGTACCGAACAAACACAGGATATTGAACATTTATTAAGTCAATACCAGCAAGATGATGCGAAGTATGCTTCGGTTGTGGCGGGATTACCAATTTCGGATTCCATCAAATACGAAAGTGGTTTTGATTTATTCAAGCACAAAATTCCAATGTGGATTTTCCTTATCGTTTTAGTTGGATTAACAGTTTGGTCTTACAAAGAAAATTTATCCTTGATTCCACTTTTAGGTTTAATCTGTTGTTTATATATGATGGCAGAATTGAGTGTTTGGAATTGGATTTATTTCGGAATTTGGCTTTTGATTGGTTTGGTTATTTACTTTGGCTTCAGCCGAAAAAACAGTAAATTGAACCTTGTATAAAACAATATAAGTTATAAATATACAAAACCGACTTTCATTGAAAGTCGGTTTTTTTATATAAAAAAATCCGTTCGAAAATGGCTTTCAAACGGATTCTACAAACAAGTAAATAAACAAATTAAAATAATTAAACCTTATTTTTTCAAAATTCCCAATTCAATCATACACGTTTTCATCATTTCATACGTCCTTTCGATAGAGTTGTCCAAGCCAATAGAAAACCGAATTAAACCATCGGTCAAGCCCATTTCCAGTTGTTCTTCAATTGGGATTTCGCTGGATGTTGAAGTTCCCGGAGCGCTAAATAATGTTTTGTAAAAACCTAAACTTACGGCCAAATAGCCCAAATTTTTAGATTGCATTAATTCCAGCAATTCATTGGCTTTCGCCAAAGTGCCCACATCAATAGTCATCATTCCTCCAAAACCATATTCTGGATTAATCATGTTTTTGTACAGCGCATGACTCGGATGACTTTTTAATCCTGGATAAACGGTTTTCAGTCCGTCTTTTTCAAAACGAGTTGCTAAATAAAGAGCATTGTGGCTGTGTTGTTTGATTCGGATGTGTAATGTGTGCAAGTTTTTCATCACGCTTGCCGACCGTAAACTATCCATTGTAGGGCCTAAAAGCATGCTTGCGCCCGAATTTACATTTTTCAAGGAATCAATAAAACTTCGGGAAGCACATGTCACGCCGCCCACAGTATCGCTACTTCCGTTTATGTATTTTGTCAGGCTGTGAATCACAATATCTGCCCCTAATCTTATCGGCGAAACCGAAAGTGGTGAAAAGGTATTATCAACCACAAAAGTCAAATTGTATTTTTTTGCAATTTTAGACAAGCCCGCAATATCAGCCACCTCAAGCAAAGGATTGCTCACCGTTTCACAGTATAAAACCTTTGTTTCCGGAGTAATTGCCGCCTCAACAGCTGTAAGTTTTGTGATGTTTACAAAAGTAGTTTTGATGCCTAATCGGGGAATAAAATTCTTCAAAAAAGCATAGGTTCCGCCATAAATAGTTCTGCTCGAAACAATATGGTCGCCAGAACCGCACAATTGCAGCAAAGTTGGAGTTATTGCGCCCATTCCCGATGCCGAAACATTGGCCGTTTCCGTTCCTTCCATTGCTGCCAAGGCTTTATCTAAATACAAATTGCTAGGCGATGAATGGCGCGAATACAAGTAACAACCCTCCATATTCCCCTCAAAAGTATCAAACATCGTTTTTGCTGAAAGAAAAGTATAGGTTGATGAATCGGAAATTGATGGATTTACACCTCCAAATTCTCCAAAGTACTGTAAATCCTGAATGTTATCTGCTGGATTAAAATTTTTCATAGTTTATTTTTTAGGAGCTTAATCCCGCTATCCGTTACAATCTTTCTCCTCCTGAAAAGTCAGGAAGAGAAAGGATTTTCACTGCTATCGGGGCTAGGGCATTTCGTTATATCAAGAAATTCTACATCAAAATAACTTTATTTTAGATTAATAATCAATGATGTTGTTTTTAATTAGATTTAAAAACTGCTAAATATATTTTTGTTAAATTATTTTTCTAAATTCGTTTCGTAAACAGGATTTTTATAGATTTTATTTCAAATTCAAAACCTTTAAGACCATGACATTAGATTCCATCGATAAAAAACTTTTGTATTTATTGCAAAATGACACCAAAAAAACAACCAAAGAATTGTCTTTGAAACTCCATCTTTCGGTAACGGCCGTTTACGAACGGATTAAAAAATTGGAGCGTGAAGGAATTATCGACAAATATGTTGTTTTGCTCAATCGTGCTAAAGTCGAAAAAGGATTTGTAGTTTTTTGTCATCTCAAACTCATTCAGCATACCAAAGAATTTATTGATAAATTTGAAAATGAAGTCATTCAGCTCAAAGAAGTTTTAGAATGCCATCATGTAAGTGGCGATTATGATTATATTCTCAAAATTGTAGTCAAAGACATGGAAGCCTACAGAGCTTTTTTGGTCACAAAACTCACCACATTAGAACATATTGGAAGTACACACAGCACTTTTATGATTAGCGAAGTCAAAAGTACAACGGTTGTCGAACTTTAGAAACTATCTATTTTTGAATCCAAATTCAGTAAACAGGAGAAGAAATTTGGGATTATCTGTTGAAATAAAGAAAAGAACATCATTTTCGTAACAAAAAACCTTAAACTTTGAACTTTAAACAAAACTTAATTCCTTAATTTTGCAACACTAAAAAATAAAAACACATACTATGAGTTCATTTGACGTAGTCATTATAGGTTCAGGTCCCGGCGGATATGTATCAGCAATTCGTTGCGCACAGTTAGGTTTCAAAACAGCTATTATAGAGAAATACTCGACACTTGGCGGTACTTGTCTGAATGTTGGTTGTATTCCATCAAAAGCATTGTTGTCTTCTTCGCATCATTATGCAGAAATTGCCCATTTTGCTGATCACGGAATTGAACTTTCCGGTGAAGTAAAAGTGAATTTAGAAAAAATGATTGCCCGCAAACAAGCAGTTGTAGATCAAACTTCTGGCGGAATCAATTACTTAATGGATAAAAATAAAGTGACTGTTTTCAATGGTTTAGGTTCATTTGTAGATGCTACACATGTCGCTATTGCAAAAGCCGATGGAAGTTCAGAAACAATAGAAGGAAAAAATATCATTATTGCAACCGGTTCAAAACCATCTTCTTTGCCTTTTATTAAAATTGACAAAGAAAGAATCATTACTTCTACGGAAGCTTTGGCTCTTAAACAAGTGCCGAAACACCTTGTTATTATTGGTGGTGGAGTAATTGGAATCGAATTAGGACAAGTATATTTACGATTGGGAGCGCAAGTTTCAGTAGTAGAATTTATGGACCGAATTATTCCCGGAATGGATGGTGCGTTGTCTAAAGAATTGACTAAAGTATTGAAAAAACAAGGCATGAAATTCTATGTTTCACACAAAGTGAAATCAGTAGAAAGAAATGGAGATGCGGTTGTTGTTCAAGCCGAAAATGCAAAAGGAGAAACGATTACTTTAGAAGGAGATTATTCATTAGTTTCTGTAGGTCGTCGTCCGTATACGGATGGATTGAATGCTGATAAAGCAGGTGTGAAAATTTCAGACAGAGGACAAGTAGAAGTAAACGATCATTTACAGACTTCAGTTTCAAATATCTATGCGATTGGTGATGTCGTTCGAGGTGCCATGTTGGCTCACAAAGCAGAAGAAGAAGGAACAATGGTTGCTGAAATTATTGCTGGACAAAAACCACATATTGATTATAATTTAATTCCAGGTGTTGTTTATACTTGGCCAGAAGTGGCTGCAGTGGGACAAACGGAAGAGCAATTAAAAGCTTCGGGAGCTGAGTATAAAGTGGGAAGTTTTCCTTTCAAAGCTTTAGGTCGTGCTCGTGCCAGCGGAGATTTAGATGGATTTGTAAAAATATTAGCCGATGCAAAAACTGATGAAGTTCTGGGAGTTCATATGATTGGAGCCAGAACAGCAGATTTAATTGCCGAAGCAGTAACTGCAATGGAATTTAAAGCATCAGCAGAGGATATTTCAAGAATGTCACATGCGCATCCAACTTTTGCAGAAGCTATAAAAGAAGCGGCTTTGGCAGCTACAGATAATAGAGCATTACACATATAATAGTTGATCAAACTTTTATAAAAAGGAAACCCGATAGCTGACTATCGGGTTTTTTTTATAGGAAAATTTAAATAAGCTTATGCTGTGAACAGACTTTTATAATTATTCCAATATCTGTAAATCAAAAATAGGTTACCTAAAAATAACAGAATTGCAATTGGAATTCCATCTGGTGACAGAAAAAAATTGATGAATAGAATATTTAAGGTTATCGGCATGATAAGAATATTAGCCAGAGTCACGTAGCGTCCGGAAACAAAGGCCAGACCACAAAGTAATTCGATTGTTTTTGCTAAAGGCATGATATAAGTTGATGCGACTAAACCAACATTAAAAGCCTTAAAATTCCCGTTAGTTTCCGGTTCAGGCATCAGGTTCAAGAAATAACTGATTGATGCAAAGAGCAGTAAAAGTCCAATTAAGGTTCGGATAATGATAGTAGCAATTTTCATAATATATGGTTTTTATTGGTTAAATAAATAAGATAACATTGTGCAATATCACTTTCATTTCCATCCCAAACGTATTATTGATGCCTAACTAAATTCTCAAAATAAAGTTCTTGCACTGCTAAATCCACAAAAATCTAAAATTTGGAGCGTTTTATTTTATGATTTGTTTGATTCTATATCAAATATAATTAATTTTTTTAAACAAAAATCATCAGTTGGTCAGTAGGTTACGTTTTATTTCATTTACTACTTCGTATAAACAAAAAATCTGACATTACGATGCTAAAATTTATTTGGTCGCTCAATGATATTTTTTTCTATGTTTTTAGAATCCTCAAGAAGATGAGCCAATGAAGATTCTTTTCAAAACTACTTTAATGGATGGTATTTTTTATTGTAATTTTGAAATCTAAAATAATTAGTTTTTGAGAGTTTCAATATATAAGTCTATTTCTAATCTGGCAGCTTTTAAGCAGCAGCTTTTAGCTTGGTCACAACAATTCCGAGAGGTTGTTTTTTTAGACAGTAATGCGTATCCGGAAGTATATTCGAGTTTTGATTGTATGCTTGCCGTCGATGCTTTTACGTCTGTAAAAACCGATTATTTCAATGCTTTTGAAGATTTAAAACAATACCAACAAACTACGAAAGACTGGCTTTTTGGGTATTTGTCCTATGATTTAAAAAATGATATTGAGGTTTTATCCTCCACTAATTTTGATGGATTAGAATTTCCGGATTTATTCTTCTTTCAACCTAAAAAAATAATTGTATTGAGAGGAAATCAACTCGAAATACAATATCTGAATATGTGTGAGGACGAATTGGAAGATGATTTCGAGGAAATTACTACTTTTCAATTGCAAACAGCTGTAGCTTCAAGTACAATTGCAGTACAACAGCGAATTTCAAAAGTCAATTATATATCGAAAGTCAATGCCATGCTCGATCATATTCATCGTGGAGATATTTATGAAGCTAATTTTTGTATGGAGTTTTTTGCCGAAAATGCAGTTTTAAATCCCATAGTGAAATTTCAAAAACTCAATGAAATTTCAAAACCGCCTTTTGCTGTTTTTTTTAAAAATAACAAGCAATTTTTACTTTCTGCTTCGCCGGAACGTTATTTGAAAAAAGAAGGTGATAATTTGATTTCCCAACCAATAAAAGGAACTGCGAAACGGTTTTTGGAAGCAGCTGAAGATGAAAAATCAAGAATAGAATTGGCTTCCGACCCAAAAGAGCGTGCCGAAAATATTATGATTACTGATTTGGTTCGGAATGATTTATCGCGAACTGCCCAAAAAGGCTCTGTTCAAGTCAAGGAATCCTGCGGAATTTATTCGTTCCTGCAGGTGCATCAAATGATTTCTACTATTACATCAAAATTAGATTCTAAATATGCTGCGGTTGATGCCATAAAAACTACATTTCCGATGGGAAGTATGACCGGAGCTCCAAAGTTTTCGGTGATGAAAATCATAGAGGAATTAGAAGAAACCAAACGCGGTTTGTATAGTGGGGCAGTAGGGTATTTTACGCCAAACGGGGATTTTGATTTTAATGTGGTCATTCGAAGTATTTTGTATAATCAGGAAAAGGAATACGTTTCCTTTTCGGTAGGAAGTGCCATTACTTCTTTATCAGATCCTGAAAAAGAATACGAAGAATGTTTGCTTAAAGCAAAAGCCATGCTTGAAGTTTTAGAATAGTATTACAGCTTTTTTTAATTGAATCGCCATATAATTGTTTTGTGTATTGTGTTAAAATACTGTTTAACTTTTACCTCCTAAATTCAATATTAAATTTTAATCTTTATTTTTGAAAAATGCTAGCGAAACTCCAAAAACACATTGCTCACGACTTTCCTTTTTTGGAACAAAAAAAACTATTTTTGGCCGTCAGTGGTGGCTTGGACAGCATGGTTTTAGTGCATTTGTTTCAACAATTGGATTTTGAAATTGCAATTTTGCACTGTAATTTTCAACTGCGCGGATTAGAAAGTTTTGGGGATCAGAATTTCATTCAAAGCTATGCGCAGGAAAATAACATCCCCATTTTTATAACGCAATTTGATACTACGGCTTTTGCCAAAGATTATAAACTTTCTACACAAGTTGCTGCCAGAGAATTGCGTTATAGCTGGTTTTACGAGCAATTAGAAGCTAAGAATTTCGATTATTTACTTACCGCACATCACGCGGATGATACTATAGAAACGTTTCTTATTAACTTGACACGAGGAACAGGATTAGAAGGTTTAACCGGAATTCCGAAGCAAAATGATAAAGTCATTCGGCCATTATTGTGTTTTACGCGTGAGGAAATTGAGCATTATGCCAAAGAAAATAAAATAGAATGGCGGGAAGACAGCAGTAATGCTTCGGATAAATATTTGCGCAATAAAATTCGACATCATCTAATTCCGATTTTGAAAGAATTGAATCCTAATTTTATGGACTCTTTTCAGAACACTCAAAACTATTTGCAGGATGCGCAAATGTTGGTTGAAGATGCTTCCATTATGGTGTATCAGCAAGTGGCAAAGCAGGAGGAAGAGGCTATTTTTTTTGATTTAAATCAGTTAAAAAAATTACCGAATTATAAATCGTATTTGTATCAATGGCTGAATGAATTTGGCTTTACGGCTTGGGACGATATTTATGATTTAGTTGACAGTCAGTCTGGTAAACAAGTTTTTTCGGCTGAATTTAGATTGTTGAAAGATCGTGATTTTTTAATCTTAAGTCCGTTACATACCATTGACGAAGAAACAGAATATATCATTGACAGTCTTCAAAATCAAATTAATATTCCCTTAAATCTTTCGTTTTCTAAAGTAACAGACATTAGCATAGGTTCAAATACAACTATCTTTGTCGACGAAGATGCATTGCAATTTCCATTAGTTTTACGGCATTGGAAAGAAGGAGATAGTTTTCAACCTTTTGGAATGAATGGAAAATCGAAGAAAGTGAGTAAACTTTTTAAAGACGAGAAATTATCTTTGATTGATAAAGAAAATGTTTGGTTACTTTGTTCTGGAACTGAAATTGTTTGGATCATAGGGATGCGGCAAGATGACCGTTTTAGAATTACAAATACAACAAAAAAACTGCTTAAAATACAACTTGAATAATGAAGAAAATTGTTTTTTTACTACTTGTTTTTTTGGCTTTTGCCAAAGGAAATGCTCAGATTTTAGATCCTGTAAAATGGACTACCAAAATTGAAAAAAAATCAGGGAATACCTATTTGCTTACGTTTAACGGAACAATAGAAAACGAATGGCATATGTATTCTCAATTTACACCAGATGGCGGACCATTGCCAATGGAAGTGATTTTTAAGAATCAAAAAGGAAATTTTACCTTAGTTGGTAAAGCCAAAGAAAGTAAAACGAGAACTGCTTTTAATGATATTTTTGGTGTAAATGAAACTTTTTTTGAGAAAAAAGCTCAGATTACACAAGAGATAACGGTGACTAATTTGAAGATTACAAAAATTGAAGTCGATTTAAATTATCAGGTTTGTAAAGATGCTTGTATTAATTTAGAGAAGAAATTTACATTTGATATTCCTTCAGTAGTTGTTTCGGTTTCAAGTGTTGAATCAGTAGTTACGATGCCAACCGATTCTTTGAAAGCGGATACAATTGTTTCACCCGAAGTGGTTAAAGCGGAGCCGGTAGTTGCGTCTTTAGAAACAGAAAAATCGGATTCTAAACCCGCTTCACAAAGAGGTTTGTGGTCAATTTTCTTTATCGCTTTTTTATCAGGATTTGCTGCTTTATTAACGCCTTGTGTTTTTCCTATGATTCCTATGACGGTCAGTTTTTTTACCAAACAAAGTAAAAATAAAGCTGCTGGAATTCGGAATGCTATCATTTATGGGATTTCAATTATATTGATATATGTTCTTTTAGGATTTTTAGTAACCTGGATTTTTGGTGCCGATGCGTTGAATGCATTGTCGACAAATGTTTGGTTTAATGTGATATTTTTTGTTTTATTAGTTGTTTTTGCCACCTCATTTCTGGGGGCTTTTGAAATTATGTTACCCAATTCTTGGGCTAATAAAGTTGATAATCAAGCAGACAGAGGCGGAATAATTGGTATTTTATTTATGGCTTTGGCCTTGGCGATTGTTTCGTTTTCTTGTACAGGTCCAATAGTTGGAACACTTTTGGTAGAAGCTGCTTCAAAAGGTGGGATTGCTCCAATTATAGGAATGCTTGGTTTTTCATTAGCATTAGCCTTACCGTTTATGCTTTTTGCTTTGTTTCCAGGTTGGTTGAATTCTTTGCCAAAATCGGGTGGATGGTTGAATACGGTAAAAGTAGTTTTAGGATTTTTGGAATTAGCTTTGGCTTTCAAATTTTTATCAAATGCTGATTTGGTGTTGCAATTGCATTTGTTGGAAAGAGAAGTATTCTTAGCGATTTGGATTGCTATTTTTGGTGCTTTAGCCTTTTATTTATTTGGAAAAATTACTTTACCACATGATAGTCCGCTACCTCATATTTCGGTTGGCAGATTGTTATTAGGATTATTAGTGATGTCTTTTACGGTATATATGATTCCTGGACTTTGGGGAGCGCCATTAAAATTAATCAACGCTTTTCCGCCACCAATGGAATATGGTGAAAGTCCTTTTGGAGTTGGAGGTTCGGGTGGTTCAAATTCGATTGCAGTTTTCCCATCGGGAGCTAAAAGTGGTCCGCACGGGATTGTGGTTTTTGATGATTATGAAAAAGGATTGGCTTATGCCAAAAGTGTTAATAAACCAATAATGCTTGATTTTACTGGATTTGCATGTGTAAATTGTAGAAAAATGGAGAATAATGTTTGGTCGGACAATCGTGTTTTATCGCTGTTGAAAAACGAAATCGTTTTGATATCATTGTATGTTGATGATAAACGGGACTTGCCAAAAAACGAACAATTCACTTCGAAAACAACCGGTTCTGTAATTGAAACGATAGGCGATAAGTGGACAGATTTTATGATTTCTAAATATAAAACCAATACGCAACCTTTGTATGTTCTTACTGATTTAGAAGGAAATAGTCTTAATACAGCTAAACCAACCATAAGTTATGTTTCTGTTGAAGAATACGAAAGTTGGTTGAAAATTGGAATTTCAAAATTTAAAAAATAGCTTTTGCTAATATTTAAGTTTGATTTGAAATAAGATTTAATTTAATGATTTTCAATTCGTACTGCTATCAAATCTCAATCTAATACAGATTGGGATTTTTTTTTGGGGAATGTTGTAGGGTTTATTGGTTTTTTTGCGTGAGGGATAGCAGCAAACTACCGAAGTAGTGCGTATAGCCCGACAGCATTAGAGAAAGGGGCTTTTATTAAAACAATTTGAGCAGCCCCTTTTTCTAATGGTGGCACGCCCAAATGGAAAGTATGAGATAAAAAAAAAACACTCTAAAAACTAATTTTTAGAGTGTTTTAAATAATTGGTTATTTATTTGATATTGGTTTATTTATTATAAATATTCACCATGTTGAGAAATATCTAATCCTAATTCTTCTTTGTCTTCACTAACTCTTAATGGAGTGATTTTGTTAACAATAAAGAATAAAGCGTAAGAAGCACAGAATGCGAAGATAGAAACCAAAACAAGCGCTTTTAATTGGATTAAAAACAATGTAGCATCACCAAAAATTAAACCTTGATTGTCTCCTACAATTGAATTTACAGATTTTGAAGCAAATACACCTGTTAAAAGCATACCAACCATACCACCTACACCGTGACAAGCAAATACATCTAAAGCATCATCAATTTTTCCTTTAGGAAATTTGCTTACTACAAGGTTACTTATAATACTTGCGATAATACCAATTGTCATTGCGTGAGGAATGCTTACGAAACCAGCAGCAGGAGTGATGGCAACTAAACCAACAACTGCACCGATACAAGCTCCCATTGCAGATAATTTGTGTCCTAAAATTTTATCAAGGAATACCCAAGCCATTGCAGCAGCAGCAGCAGCAACTGTAGTAGTTCCTAAAGCTTGTGCAGCAAGACCGCTAGCACCTACAGCAGATCCTGCGTTGAAACCAAACCAACCAAACCATAATAAACCTGTACCTAATAATACGTAAGTAATACGAGCAGGATTTACTTTTTGAACTTTTCTTTTTCCTAAGAACATTGCTCCTGCAAGAGCAGCCCAACCAGCACTCATGTGTACTACAGTACCACCAGCGAAGTCTAATACTCCCATTTTAAAGAACATTCCATCAGGATGCCAAGTCATGTGACATAGTGGAGCGTATATCAATAATATAAATAAAACCATGAATAATAAGTAAGCCCAAAAACGAACGCGTTCTGCAAAAGCTCCAGTTATTAAAGCTGGTGTTATAATTGCAAATTTTGCTTGAAAAAACGCAAACAAGATAAAAGGAATAGTTGGAGCTAATTCCCAAGCTGTATTAGAGCCTACACCTTGAAAAAACATATTTGATGTTGGGTTACCAATAAAACCACCAATTGTTGGTCCAAAACATAATCCAAATCCAATTACAACCCAAAGAACAGTTACAATTACCATAGCCATGAAACTTTGTAACATGGTACTGATAACATTTTTCTTACCTACCATACCACCGTAAAAGAAACCAAGTCCCGGAGTCATTATTAATACAAGAGCTGAGGCAACGATCATCCAAGCCGTATCTCCAGTATCTAATTTTAAGGCAACAACATGTTCTCCTAAAGTTGTGGATTCAGTAAGAAAATAATTTGAAAAAAGGGATAATACCAAAATTGTGATCAATATCACACTTAAAATAATCTTTCGCATAGTTATTAGTTTTTAGTTTTAAATTTCGATAAAAATATAAAATCATTTCATACCCCCATTAAAAATCATAAATAAAAATTAATTTTTATCATATTTATATTTTACCCCCCGTAATTTTATGGGTATGTTGTAAATTATTGGGATATTTTATAAATTATTAATGCCTAATTATTGGTTTTAATTGATTTTAGAGGTAATTATTGAATGTATTTAAAAGAAATAATAGGCAGATTTATTAAAAATGAACATGTTTGTATTAAAAATAGAAAAGGAGATACATTTATTTAAAAATGTATCTCCTTTATTGTATAATTCTTTTAATTTATCCTAAAATATGCTGGCTTAAGATTTTATATACTTCATTTATATTATTACCTCCTTTTCCAAATTGCTTCACTATGGGAGCGGAATCATTGTTCAGCCAAATTTTTAATTCGGCATCTAAATCGAGTATTCCGGCGCTTTCTTTAGAAAATTTTTTGATATTGAAATATGGAATTGACATATAATCCACTTTGGTTCCTACCAATTGTTTTTCGACTAAGATTAATCTTTTATTGGTAAAGACAAACATGTCTTTGATGAGTTTATATGCTTTTTCGATTATTTCTCCATCTATAAGAATGGGTTGAAACTCTTTAGAAACATTTTCAATTGATACTTCTGATGCGTTGCCTAATATGGCGTTAAATAGTCCCATGGTTTTATTTTATATAATTTATGAGTTTCAAAAATAATTCAAATTAGCTGTTTTCAGTGCTAATGTTTTGCTAATTTAAGATTTAGGTTTGTCAATCCCTTTTTTTTAAGTCTATAATTAACATTTTACAGAATGGTTTTTCAAGGCTTGTTTTCTGTAAAAGTGCTATTGATGCACTATATTTGAATGTAAATCAGGGCTCTTTAAGTTTTGCATTCAAATTGCTTTTGTGTGCTGAAAATTATTGGTTAAAAAATTTATGATACTATAAAAATGAAAGAAAAAGTAAAGTGGGGTATTATTGGTTTGGGATCTATTGCGCATCAATTTGCAAAAGAGTTATTACTTGTTGAAGGAGCAGAAATAACCGCTGTGGCTTCAAGAAATTTAGATAAAGCGAAAGAATTTGCTCAACTATATCATTGCAAAAAAGCATATGGATCCTACGAAGAAATTATTGCAGATGCTGAAATTGACATTCTTTACATTGCGACTCCCCATGATTCTCATACAGCAATAACGATTAAAGCGTTACAAAACAATAAACATGTTCTGTGTGAAAAACCAATTGCTTTGCGTTATGCCGATGCGTTGCAAATGATTGAAGCATCAAAGGAAAACAACAAATTTTTAATGGAAGCTTTTTGGACCCGATTTAATCCGTCCGTCAGAGAAGCGCTTTTGAAAATTAAAAATGGAGAGATAGGAACGGTTAAATACGTTAATGCTGATTTTGCTTTTCATGTTGAAAATCTAAATGGTAATAGAATGACCGATTTAAAGTTAGGCGGCGGCTCTCTTTTAGACATTGGAGTATATCCTTTATTTCTAGCTTATTTAATTTTGGGTATTCCAAACGAAATTCTCGCAAAATCAAATTTTCATGAATCGGGTGCTGATTTGCAAACAGCCATGATTCTGAATTATAATCAAGCACAAGCCGTTTTACATTCCAGTTTTGTTTCTTCTTCAAATATGAAAGCAACAATAAGCGGTACCTCGGGCCGAATAATTTTGAATCCACTTTGGTATCAAGCACAATCGTATTCATTAGTGACAAATAATGGAAAAGTGAAGTTTAAATTGCCAACAAAAGGCAAAGGATATACTTATGAAATAGAAGAATGCCACAGTTGTATCAAAGAAAATAAAATTGAAAGCACTCTTTGGTCCCATCAAAACAGTTTAGATCTTATCAAAATAGTAGATGAAGTGAGAACTCAAATAGGGTTAGTATTTCCATCAGATATAATATAAAATTAAAATTTAATAGGAGGATTACTATTATAATGTTGATTTTTGTTTACTTTTAGAGAAATCTAAAGATATGTTAGTTAAAGTTTTTGGAAGTGCTGTTTTTGGTGTCGAAGCCACAACTATTACTGTCGAAGTCAATATTGATAAAGGTATCGGGTATCACTTAGTTGGTTTACCAGACAATGCGATTAAAGAAAGCAGCTACCGAATTGCCGCTGCACTCAAAAATAATGGGTACGCCATGCCAGGCAAGAAAATCACTATCAATATGGCGCCTGCCGATTTGCGAAAAGAGGGTTCTGCCTATGATTTGACTTTAGCCATTGGAATTCTCGTGGCTTCCGCCCAAATAAAAGCAGATGAAATAGATAAATACATCATTATGGGAGAACTTTCACTTGATGGAAGTTTACAGCCTATTCGCGGTGCATTACCCATTGCCATAAAAGCCAAAGAAGAAGGGTTTAAAGGTTTTTTTCTTCCAAAGCAAAACGTAAAAGAAGCGGCTATCGTAGCCGGATTGAATGTTTATGGTGTAGATAATCTGCAAGAAGTAATTGATTTCCTTGAAGGCAAAGGAACTTTAGAACCTACAACTATAGATACCAGAGCAGAGTTTTATAAAACATTAGACTTTCCGGAGTTTGATTTTTCGGATGTAAAAGGGCAAGAAAGTATCAAGCGGTGCATGGAAATTGCAGCAGCCGGCGGACATAATATTATTCTTATTGGTCCACCTGGAGCCGGAAAAACTATGCTCGCTAAACGTTTGCCTAGTATTTTACCACCCATGACGTTGCGTGAAGCACTCGAAACCACCAAAATTCATAGTGTTGCCGGTAAACTAAAAGAAGTGGGTTTGATGAATCAACGACCGTTCAGGAGTCCACATCATACTATTTCGAACGTGGCGCTTGTCGGGGGAGGGAGTTATCCACAGCCGGGTGAAATTTCTATGGCGCACAACGGCGTTTTATTTCTGGATGAGTTACCGGAATTTAAACGTGATGTTCTGGAAGTAATGCGTCAGCCATTAGAAGATAGAGAAGTAACTATTTCGAGAGCCAAGTTTACGGTTACTTATCCGTCTTCGTTTATGCTGGTGGCGAGTATGAATCCGAGTCCAAGTGGATTTTTTAATGATCCAGATTCTCCACAAACGTCTTCGCCACACGAAATGCAACGGTATTTGAGCAAAATTTCGGGACCTTTATTAGACAGAATTGATATTCATATTGAAGTAACTCCAGTTCCTTTTGAGAAACTTTCCGATGATAGAAAAGCAGAAAGTAGTGTTGATATTCGCAAAAGAGTGACATCTGCACGTGAAATTCAAACTAACCGTTTTGAACAAATGGAAAATATCCATTACAATGCCCAAATGAATACCAAACACATTCGCGAATATTGTGCGCTCGATGATGTTTCGAAACAATTATTGAAAACTGCCATGGAACGCTTGAATTTGTCTGCTCGTGCTTATGACCGGATTTTGAAAGTAGCTCGAACCATAGCCGATTTAGATGCTGCTCCAAATGTTATTTCCTCTCATATTGCCGAAGCGATTCAGTATAGAAGTTTGGACAGAGATGGATGGTTGGGGTAGTTTCAGGTTATATGCTCTGCAAAGTCGGAAACTATGAGGAGCAGTGATACAATTTTAATAACAGTTTTATCATTCGTAATCTTCTATTTTGTTTTTCGAGCTAAAATGAAAAAAGAAAGTATAGAAATAAATACGTCAAAAAAGAGATTTCGAGAGGAATCTCTTTTATTTTTGCTAAATGTTAGAAATTCTGTACCAAGACGAATATATTATTGCAATTAATAAACCAAGTGGATTGTTAGTCCACAAATCATTTTATGCGCGCGATGCAAAAGTTTATGCGATTCAAGAATTGAGAAATCAAATAGGAGGACAACACGTTTATCCTATTCATCGGTTAGATCGCAAAACATCTGGTGTCTTGTTATTTGCACTGGACAAGGATGTTTTAAAAATTATGAATGATCGTTTTGCCACACGCGAAGTCGAAAAAAAGTATTTAGCCATTTTACGTGGTTGGTCACCCGAAGAACTAACGATTGATTATGATTTAACCAATGATGATGACGTCATCCAGAATGCAATAACCTACTTTCATCGATTGCAAACTACCGAAATTGAGTTAGAATTTAACAATAAACCAACGTCCCGATATTGTTTGGTAGAAGCGATTCCTGAAACGGGACGGATGCATCAATTACGAAAACATTTCAAACATATTTTTCATCCCATTTTAGGAAGTCGGCCACATGGTTGTAACAAACAAAATAAATTATGGTTGGAGCATTTTGAACTGAAAGGAATGATGCTTCATGCACATCAGTTATTTTTTAATCATCCCATAACTAATGAACCACTTATCTTGAATGCAAAGATTAATGAAGAGTTTAGCAGAGTAGGTACTATTCTTAATCTAGATTTGAATCTGTATGAATAGCATACTAATTTGTAAAGTAAGGCTTAACATTATTGTTATATTTGGAAACAACAGTTTTCAATATAAAGAGGAGTTTGGTTTCAGATTATATGCTCTGCAAAGTCTCCGACTTTGAGGTAATGATTTTCTGTTTTCAACCGATTTTATTTTGGATTGTTTAATGTATAGGTCAGTCAGAGTCTGACGAACACATCCTCAAAGTCGGAGACTTTGCGTAGCAGTATCGTAAAATTGTATAGGAGAATCGCAAATGTGCATGGCAATATCGCAAATGTGCATAGCAATATCCTAAATGCGCATAGGAGAATCATAAAATTGCATGGCAATATCGTGAATGTGCATGGCAATATCCTAAATGCGCATAGGAGAATCGTAAAATTGCATAGGAGAATCGTGAATGTGCATGGCAATATCCTAAATGCGCATAGGAGAATCGCAAAATGCATGAGAGAATCGTGAAATGCATAGGAGAATTCTACTTACTGATACAGAACTTTTTACCTATTGCTTATGCCATTTTATTTTAACAACCAAGCTCCGCAAAGTCAAAGACTTTGCGGAGCGTAGCGTATTTTTTATTAGATTTGATTGCAAAGGTTTTTAGAAAAAAAATCTTGAATTATAGCCCCGATAGAAATGAAAATCCTTGTGGAGGCTGGCGTTCAGCCCCCACAAGATTGTAGTGTATAGCGGGAAATACGTTCTAAAAAAACGAACTCTTTCTGCTCCTAAAAAAGAATAAAAATTAATTATCTATTAGAACGTCTGTCATTATTTTGACTCGGGCGTCTTGGACCAAAGCTGTTATTGCTGCTTCGGTTTGTAGAGTCTGTTTTTGGTTTTCGCGGAGTTGAATCGCGTTGCTGTCTTCCTTGTCCTTGTTTGATTGGCTCTTTTGATGCGTTAGGGTCGGGTTCGAAACCTTTGATGTTCTCTTTAGGTAATTTCAATCCTACCAATTTTTCGATATCACGTAGAAAAACAGTTTCGTCTGGACTAAATAGCGAAATGGCTTCTCCGCTTGCTCCGGCACGTCCGGTTCTACCAATGCGGTGTACATAATCTTCGGGAATATTGGGCAATTCAAAATTGATCACGTGTGGCAATAATGGAATATCCAAACCTCTAGCAGCAATATCTGTGGCAACCAAAGCGGTCAGGCTTCCGTCTTTAAAACCGGCCAAAGCTTTAGTTCTTGCACCTTGCCCTTTGTTTCCATGAATGGCTGCTGCTTTAATACCAGCGCTAATCATGCTTTCAGTCAATTTGTTGGCTCCTTGTTTGGTACGGGTAAAAACCAAAATCTGTTTCCAGTTGCCATCCGTAATCAGTTTGATGATTAGTTCTGTTTTTTTCTCTTTGGCACAAGGATATATTTTTTGAATAATGGCATCAACAGTTGTGTTTTCGGGTGTTGCTTCCACTTGAACCGGGTTATGCAAAATTCCCATTGCCAATTTCTTGATGTCTTTTGAAAAGGTTGCCGAAAATAGTAAGTTTTGCCTTTTGGATGGCAATACTTTCATGATGCGTTCGATATCTCGTAAAAATCCCATATCCAACATACGGTCAGCTTCATCTAAAACCAGAATCTCCACTTTGGACAGTGATACCAAACCTTGATTTTGTAAATCGATCAATCGACCGGGAGTTGCGACCAAAATATCAACACCTTGACGCAATTGGCTAACTTGTGGATTTTGGTTTACACCACCAAAAATAACGGCAGAGCGTAAATCAACAAACTCACTGTATTCTTTTATATTGGCTAAAATTTGTGCAGCCAATTCTCGTGTTGGGGTCAATATTAAGGCACGAATGGGTCTGTGGCTTAAGTGTTTTCCTTGTGATAATATTTGTAATATGGGTAGGGTAAAACCTGCTGTTTTTCCTGTTCCTGTTTGTGCAGATGCTAAAACATCTTTGCCTTCTAAGATGGGTGGAATTGCTTTTTGTTGAATTGGAGAAGGGGTTGTGTATCCTTTTTTGCTGATGGCTTTTAATAAAGCATCCGATAGGCCTAATGATTTAAATGACATAAATAGTGTTTATGAAGCAAACACAATTGTTTAGTTTACTTCTTTAATTTGGCGCGAAGGTACTGCTAATTTTTTTCGATGTGCTTCTTATTACTTGTCTTTGTTTAAATAAAAGATAGTATGTTGATTTAATCCATTATAATTGAATCGTTATTATTATGGTAATATAACTCTTTATAGTTTCTGTTTAAAAGTTATATTAATAAAACAGTGTAAGTTTTATCAATCTATTCCGTCCACTTTAAAATGGTTTCTTCAATAATTCCTTTAAGAATAGGTTTTGAAATATAATCATTCATTCCAGCTTCGAGACATTTAAATTTTTCTTCTTTTTCCGTGCCTGCAGTAATGGCAATTATCGGAATTTCTTGTCCGGATTTTAATTTTCGGATTGCTCTGGTAGCTTCATAACCATTCATTATAGGCATTTGAATATCCATAAAGATAATGTCCGGTTGTATGGTTTCAAATTGGTCTACAGCATTCTTGCCATTTACAACTTCATAAATGATTACATCTTTAAATAAATTTTTCAGAATTGTTTTGAGCAACAGCATATTTATTGTGTTGTCTTCAACAATCATTATTTTTAATTTTCTATATTTTTCATTTGTCTCAAAGATTAGGTTGATATGATTATCATCAACAGGTATTATTTCTATGGATTCTTCGGCAATTGAATTACTGGTTTTTAAAATTAAATCAAAATAAAAAACACTTCCTTTATTTATGGAACTTTCAAGTTGTAGGTGACTGTTCATTAATCCCAATAATTGATTGGATATTGTAAGTCCTAAACCTGTACCTCCAAATTTTCTGGTGGTTGAACTGTCTTCTTGAGAAAAAGCCTGAAAAATTTTGGCCTTATTTTTTTCTAATATTCCAATACCGGAATCGATTACCGAGAAACGAATTTTGCTCGTGTTTTCATCTATTATATCCAATACGTTGACGTCTAATTTTATTGTTCCTTTTTCGGTAAATTTTACGGCATTAGACAAGAGGTTAATTAGAATTTGTTTTAAACGAACGATGTCAATCCAACAGTATTTGGGAACATCGGAGGCAATGTTTAATTCTAAATTCAATTTTTTCAGTGTCGATTCATAAAATATTAAGTCCATAATTTGACTCAATATTTCATTTATTTCAAGGCTTTCTATGAATAAGTCTAATTTTCCGGCTTCAATTTTAGAGAAGTCAAGAATATCGTTGATAATATTCAATAATGAATTAGCAGATTGATTAATGGTAATCATGTATTTCTCTTGAGTTTTCTCGAGATTTGTTTTCATTAATAAATCAGTAAACCCAATAATACCGTTGAGTGGCGTTCTGATTTCATGACTCATATTTGCCAGAAATTCAGATTTTGCTTTATTTGCCGCTTCGGCTAATTCTTTTGCTTTTACGAAGGTTTCTGCTTGTTTTCTTTCGGTGATATCAATGAAGATCCCTTCAATAAACATAATTTCTCCGTCTTTATAAATGGTTTCTCCAAATTCTTCAACCCAAACAATATTTTTGTTTTTATGAATAATTCTATAGGTTTGACGTATTTGTTTCCCCTTTCTAATCGCTTCTTTTTCACCTAATAAAGTTTGCTCTTTATCATCGGGATGAATCAGGTCAATAAATGATATTTTGTTATTTAGAAAATCAGATTTTGGATATCCTGTTAGATTTTCTATTTCGTCATTGATATAAACTTTGGTGGCATATTTATCATATTTAGATAAGTAAACTGTTCCGGGAATATTATTAGCTAATAGTCGAAATTTCTCTTCACTTTCATAGATGGCTGTTTCATTAGTAATATGTTCTATTGATGAAGCAATATTTCTGGCTAAAGTTTGTAGAATATTGACTTCATCTTCTGACCATTTTCGTTCGTTTTGGGTATCATCGAATCCCAAAAAGCCCAGAAAATTATTTTTAATATATATTGGAAAAAGAATTAATGAGACAACTTCAACATTTGATAATTTATTTTTTAGAGATTCATTCTTAATTTTTCTAACTTTTTTGGTATATATTTTATTGTTGAGAAGTGGAGTTAATAATTCTTCAAAATAGTTATAAGGTAAATTTTGTAGCTGTTCATTATTTTCTGTTAGTGTATCATTGTTAATAATCCACCTGTATTTTTGGCTTATTGATTTTGTATTTTCATTATTTTCATAATAATAGGCTCGATGGGATTTCGTGGCTTTTCCCATTATAATCAGAACATCAGAAAAAATGTCATTGATATCATTACTGTTCAGAAATTTCTCAGTACAAATAGTCATTGCAGATAAGAGCTCACTTTTATATTGTAATTTTTTCTCTACTTCATGACGCTTTTGTAACGCTATTGCTAATGAGATTATGTCGGATATTGTTCTGGAAAAATTGATATCTTCATTATCCCAATTTCTTTTTACTAAAGTGGTTTCAAAGCATATAATTCCTTTAATTTCTCCATTAATAAAAATAGGAATGTCAAGTGATGATTTTATGTTGTTTTTCAAAAAGTAATTCTCTGTAAATTCTGACATTTCCCATTTATCAAAAACATCCACGGAACTAATTAATGTTTTACTTTTTATGGATTCAAAATAAATCGGGAATTTTTCTTTCGTTAAAACAATTTTTTCTCCATAATCATTGGTATTCAAGCGAAATAAATTTTTGCATACGATTCGACTATCTGTATATTTCCAATAGCTTACACGGTCTGAATGTGATGCTCTTGCAGCCGTTTCAATGATTAATTTTATTACAAAATCAATGTTTTCATGGTTGCTGAAATTTATGGTAGACAGTTTTTTTATGGCTGTATTGTATTCTTCAATTTTTGAATTTCTAATTTTATTTTCTTCATCAATATTTTTTAATTTGGTAATGTCTCTGGCAATACCCGAATATCCAATGATTTCGCCCAAATCATTTCGACGAATTATTACTTTTTGAGAAATCCATAACTCTCCACCGTCTTTTTTCAGTAATGGAAATTCTACAATTGGGAAATCAAATTCTTTTTCTTCTAAATTTTCGTAGAAACTCATCATATTACTGATGTAATCTGGCTTTATAAATTCTGAATAATTTCTACCAATAATTTCTTTTTCAGTATATCCTAAAATTTTGAAAGTAAACTTATTGATGAATGTAAAATTACCATCATGATCAACTTCAAAAATAATATCATTTGCATTTTCAATCAGGTTTTTATATTGATCTTTGATTTGTATTTGTTCTGTCACATCCTGACCAATGCCAATCACTAAATCTTCTGAATACTTTTTATCTTTCCATTGAATGAATTTGTATTCCCCATTTTTACATTTTAATTTTCGGATGTATGCTCTGTTTTCTACAAAGTCATTGTGATAATCCGAGCCAACAAAATCAGGATCTTCCGTAAGTTCCCAAAATCCAAAACCTATTACTTCTTCGGGAGTATAACCCAATATGGCTGTTATTGTATCACTGCAAAAAGATATTTCTCCTTTTTTATTTCCTGCAATGGTGAGTGAATTTCCTTTGTTTACAATTTCATTGGCAAACCGAAATTTATCGTTTAAATTTAATAACGAGAGATGTCTTACGTAGTTTAATATTAGAATTATAAAGTAATAATTTAACAGAATAATAGCTTTTTTTGTAGGAACTAAATCGAAAGTAAAAATCGCAAGAATATATATAAAAAGGGCACCGGTTAAATACCAATATAACTTTACAGGTCTGAACACGGTATATGAAAAGAAAAAGAAAACGACAAATGCTATTGAAGGTATAACATCGTTTGTGAGAACAATTAAATTTCTTGTTACCAAAACATAATAAACAATGTAAATGCCAATAAAAATTGACTTAATGTTTTTATAAATGTAAGAGAATCTTTTACTCATTATGTATAAGAGCAGCAAAGATAGTCCTATAAAAACGTTCTGAAACAAGGCGCTTTTAGGTCTTACTTTAAAAATTTCAAAAATAATCTCTATGATAATCAGTATAATTCCTAAAAATAAAAGATACAATTGGTATTCTTTATTTACAGAGTTAATAGTAGTGTTGTTCTTTATAAACTCGCTTTTTAATTTAGATTTGATTCTAAAAAAATTATAGAATAATAAAAATACAGCACTAATTAAAGCAGGTATTAAAATCCATGATTTGGGATTAATAAACATTAATTGTGTGTAATTTATTAGCGTCAAAAAAGAAACCCTACAATTTATAATTGAGTTTGAAATGGAACATAATATGTGGGTATAGCAAAATGCCATATATTTTTTTTAAATTTAATTGTACACACTCAAGGAGCGAATTTTATAGATAAGAAATTTAGAAAAAAATATCCATAAAAAAACACTCTCAAATTTAATTTACAAATTTTAACTAAAATTACTCGATGTCTGAGCCGATTTCTTCTAATTCGGTTTTTGAATCTATTCCAACAATAGCGCAATAAACGGCATATTGGGTAGAATATATAAATGGAATAGTAAAGAATATTCCGATGCAACAACCAATAAGACCAACAAAAGAGCCGATATAAGCGACTAAAACTAATAAAATCAAGGTTACAGGTTGTTTTAGTACAATAGTGAAACTGGATTGAATAGCATCAATTGCTTTTAAGTTTCCAAAAATAATTAAGGGCAGAGTTAAAATAGTGAAAAAGGAGACTGCCATTGAAGTTAAAAAACCAAGTATTTGGATATTGGCAAGTTCAAGAAGTATAGAGAGTCCGGAACTAACTAAGGTAATTAAAATAGTTGCTGTAAACAGTTCTTTAAAATATGGCGCTTTGAAATATTCAAAAAAAGTAGAAACGTGAAACTCTTCGTCTTTTTCGGCGCTGTATGCCATTTTAAGAAAACCGGCATTAAATGGACTCAACAAAGCTGAAAAAAACACAGCAACAATCAAATAAAGGATAACATAAACTCCGGAAAGGTTTTCAAGTTTTAAATTTTCAATAAACTTTTCATTCAATACTGCCATTCCCATAACAGATACGGCTATTCCAGCGATAATAATACCCATCAATACTAAAAAAACGAATAAGGCTAATCCGGCATACAAAGCAATTTTTTTATAATTTTCGAAAGCATGATTGAAAACATCGCTAAAATCTAATTCATATCCATTATTCTTTATTTCTTCTATTCTTTTTTTTGTTGATTCCATTATTAAATTGGTTTGATTTTGGGGTTAGTTTTTAATTTTTATATTTTAAAATAGACTTCTTCAAATGGAACTCTAAAGCGTTCTCCATAAACGCCATTTACATCCCGAATTCCACATCCGATTATCATATTTATTTCACTGGAAAAAGGTAAATGTACTATTTTTTTCACTCTCAAGGAATCAAAACCTTCCATGGGGCATGTGTCATAATTTATTGCAGCCATGCTAATCATAAAGTTCTGAGCCGCCAGAGCTGCACTTTTATGAGCTACAATTCGCATATCACTGTTTCGGGCTTGTCTGTAAATGGGTTTAAATAAACCAATTATTTGAAAAGCAAAGTATTTGATTCTTCCTAAAATTCCGAAAAAATCCATGTAAAGGGACGGAACAATTTTCTGGTAATAGTTTAATGCAAACTTTTCTCTTTTGGTATATTCCTTAGCCGGTTTATCGCCGTGTTGATTTTTTAAATAGGCAATGTTTGATTGTACTCTTTTTTTCCATAAATCTTTTCGGGCAACCACAATAACAATTTGCTGCGCTGTTTTTGCTGCATTTTGGTCAAAACTTGCTCCAGCAATTTGTTGAATAATTTCAGGAGAAACGATATGATAAAATTCCCAAAGTTGCATGTTGCTGCTCGTTGGCGCGAGACTTGCTAACTGAATGCATTCTTTGACTTTTTGTTCCTCGATAGCTTCTTTGGTAAATACTCGAACAGAACGCCGGTATTTAATGGCTTCACTTACCGATTTTTCTTTGGTTACATCCATTTTAGTATTTTTTTAATTGATTTTAATTTATCATTATACGGGGCATATCGCAGCGGTATATCCAGCCAATTTGCTTTTTTTACAATACTCTTTTTATGAGAAAAAGTGTCAAAACTCAAACGTCCGTGATAAGCTCCGATACCACTGTGTCCTACACCGCCAAATGGCAATCTTTTATTAGAAAAATGTACTACAGTATCATTGATACAGCCTCCGCCAAAGGAATATTGCGTAATAATTTTTTCAGAAAATCGTTTATTTTCACTAAATACATACAGTGCTAAAGGTTTTTCGAATTTAGAAATAACAGTCTTAATATCTTCTTCTTTTTCATAGGAAAGAATGGGTAATAATGGACCAAAAATCTCTTCTTGCATTAGTAAACTTTCCATATCGTTTTCTTCAATGAGAGTAGGGGCGATGTAGTTGTTTTCGATATCGGTTTGTCCTCCAAAAATCACTTTTTCTTCCTCAATCAAATTGGCTAACCGTAACCAATTCTTAGTATTGATGATTCTTGCAAAATCAGGAGAAAGCGCCGGATTTTCTCCGTAGGCTTTAGTGATTTCGGTTTTCAAATACGCTATGAAATGACTTTTCATATCTTTTTGAATTAAGATATAATCAGGTGCAATACAGGTTTGTCCGGCATTTATGAATTTTCCCCAAACAATTCTTTTGGCTGCCAGTTTTAAATTGGCAGTTTCGTCAATGATACATGGGTTTTTACCGCCAAGTTCAAGGGTGACCGGAGTCAGGTTTTCGGCGGCAGCTTTGGCAATTATTTTCCCCACTGAGGGACTTCCTGTAAAAAAGATATAATCCCAACGTTCAGCAAGCAGTTTTTGTGAAACTTCAAGTCCGCCTTCAATACATTCTACATGATTGATATGAAAAATTTTTTCAATTATTTTACGGATTACTGCCGAAGTTTTTGGTGTAAGTTCAGAAGGTTTTACTACTACTTGATTCCCTGCGGCAACTGCTGCAATCATTGGACATAAAGCCAATTGAAAAGGGTAATTCCAAGGTGCAATAATTAATACTTTTCCATAAGGTTCTTTATAAATAAAATCGGTAGATGGAAAGTTGAGTATCGATGGAAATACTTTTTGGGGTTTTGCCCATTTTGACAAATTTTTGATGGTATCTTTTAGTTCTGTGATAACATAATTGGTTTCTGTTAAAACAGCTTCAAAGGCAGGTTTTTTGAAATCATCATGCAAAGCTTCAATAATTTCATCTTCATGAATAACTATTGCATTCAATAATTGTACTAAAGTTTCTTTTCTAAAACTCAAACTTGTTTTATAGTTCATACCTACACAAATTAGGAAGTGTACTGCAAGTTAAATTTTATAATTTACATATTGAATTTTTTTTCCAAAAATCAAATTGCATTCCAAATCACATCATTTGGTATTGGTGCAATGATGGTTAAGGATTCTTTAGAAACGGGATGTATAAAAGTTAGTTTTCTGGCGTGTAAATGAATTCCGCCATCAGGATTACTTCGGTCAAAACCATACTTCAAATCGCCTTTTATAGGAGAACCAATAGCCGAAAGTTGTGCTCTAATTTGGTGGTGACGACCGGTATGAAGATTGATTTCTAAAGCAAAATAGTTGTTGAGTTCCTTGATTATTTTATAATCTAAACTGGCTAGTTTGCTTTCGGGAACTTCTTTGAGATGTGCTTTTGAAGTATTGTTTTTTTCGTTTCTTTTTAAATAATGAACGAGTTTATCTTCGGATTTTTCGGGTTTGTTTTTTACAACTGCCCAGTACGTTTTCTGTGTTTCCCGATTGCTAAACAATTCATTCATTCTGGTTAGTGCTTTGCTTGTTCGGGCAAAAACAATAATTCCTGTTGTAGGTCGGTCTAAGCGATGTACAACTCCAAGGAAAACTTCTCCGGGTTTATTGTATTTGTCTTTAATATATTCCTTAACGACCTCTGATAGTGGTTTGTCTCCCGTTTTGTCTCCTTGTACGATATCGCCAACGCGCTTATTAATCACAATTAGGTGATTGTCTTCGTGAAGAATTTGGAGGTTATTTTTGTTAGAAATTATTTTATTGGACAAAAGTAAAGCGGTTTTATTAAATGGATATTATGAAAGTGCCAATGCATTACAAAATACTAATACTGTTCATTTGCATTTGGGAAATCACTTGATTTTACATCAGTAACATATTGGCTTATGGCTTTAGTCATTCCTTCATATAAATTCATGTAGCGTCTTAAAAAACGAGGGCTAAATTCATTGTTCATTCCAAGCATGTCATGAATTACTAAAACTTGTCCGTCAACGCCGCCACCAGCGCCAATTCCTATTACAGGAATCGAAATGCTTTTGGCTACTTTTTCGGCTAAATGAGCAGGGATTTTTTCGAGAACTAAACTAAAGCAACCTAGTTTTTCGAGCATTTTGGCATCTTCCATCAGTTTTTCTGCTTCCTCTTCTTCTTTGGCTCGAACGGTGTAAGTTCCAAATTTATAGATAGATTGTGGGGTTAAACCCAAATGGCCCATTACTGGAATTCCTGCGTTTAATATTTTTTTGATTGAATCTTTAATTTCTTTACCACCTTCGAGTTTTACCGCATGTCCACCACTTTCTTTCATGATTCGGATAGCAGAACGCAAGGCTTCTTTAGGATCAGATTGGTAGCTTCCAAAAGGTAAATCAACTACAACTAATGCTCTTTCTATTGCTCTTACCACCGATGAAGCGTGATAAATCATTTGGTCTAAAGTAATTGGCAATGTTGTTTCATGTCCTGCCATTACATTTGAAGCAGAATCACCCACTAATATCACGTCAATTCCAGCGGTATCAACGATTTTTGCCATCGTATAATCATAAGCGGTAAGCATTGAAATTTTTTCGCCATTGGCTTTCATTTCAATTAATGATTTTGTAGTAATTCTTTTGTAATCTTTTTTTGCGGCTGACATAGTTTTTATTTAAGGCCGTAAAGGTAGTAAAATGAATATTTCTTAATCAAAAATGTTCTGTTAATAATTTAGAATTATATCGGGTTACAAAGATTTGGTATAATTATAATCTATTTAAAAAAGAGGTTAAAAATCAAGGAAGTTCCTCTTTTTAAAAAATCACTGTAGTTTTTACAATTTTTATTGCTAAGCAAAAATAATAAACATACATTTGTACTTACATTCAAAAATTCCGGAAGATATGTTTGATTTCTCACAGTATTTAGGCTTTTTGCTATTCTTAACCGTTTTAACGATCGGTTTTTGGTTAATGTTTTTCTTGGTTGGTTTCGTATCCTATTGGGTAGGTGGAGCAACTTGGGAAGCATACAAAGAAAAGAAAGCTAAGAAAAAGCAAGAACAATCACTTTAATTTGATTGTTGTTTAAATAAAAAAAGACTCGTTTTCACGAGTCTTTTTTTTTTATCCTTGAAATTCCATTTCACCACCTTCATTCATACTTTTCTTAGGTTGTTTTTCCCTTTCGTTTTTCTGTTTGTTAAAACGATACGTAAAGGATAAAGTAAACTGTCTTTCTCTCCATTGCATTTCAGAATGAGAATTCAGAACGCCAGGAAGATAGGTTTCCATAATTCGTTTTCTAGAGTTGAATACATCACTTACATTAAACGAAACGGTTCCTTTTTCTTTTAGGACATCTTTACTAAAAGCTAAATTAGCACTGAAATTCCCTAAAACTTCACCTTGAGCATTCTTTTGTGGAGCATTATAAGTAGCATTAGTTTGCCATTCTATTTTATAAGGCAAGGTTACTTTTGATGTTACACGGGTAAACCAAGAAGTAGCTGTATTATCAAAATTTTGAGTAACTTCATTATCATTAAAATTAATATAAGTAAAGTCACCTTGTGTTTCGTTTCTGAAGAAGTTGAAGTTTCCGTTTACTTTCCACCATTTGTATGGCGAATAATTTAAGGTAAATTCAAAACCGGTTCGATATTCTGTAGCGACGTTGATAGGCGAAGTAATTATGATTGGTGTTCCGTTAACAAATTCACCGGATTCTCTTCTTGCCATCTGGAAAACATCCGTTGTTTTATTCACGTATAAGGAAGTATTAAAAGTCAATTTATCCCATCTTTTGATATATCCAAAATCAATTGCATCTGTGAAAGCAGGATCTAAATCAGGATTTCCAATAAAAATATTGATATTACTAGATAGATTACTGAACGGATTTAACATTCGTCCTCTTGGTCTTTGAATTCTTCTGCTGTAGCTTAATGAAGCGCTGCTTTTATCTGAAAGTTCATAAGTAAAGAAGGCACTTGGAAAAAAATTATTGTATTTTTTGGTGTTAAAATCATTCGTTGACAATTGATTTACTTCAATATTAGAATCTTCCCAACGCAATCCCAAAAGAACAGAGATTTTATTTACTTTTAATCCGTATTGTGTGTATAATGCGTTTACATTTTCTTTATATTCTAAAGTATTGGTAAAATTATAATTGATTACACCGTCATTTGCTACTTGATAATCCGTTAGCAATTTGTTGAAATCTCCACGGTAACCTACTTCAAATTGACTTCCTTTTGCCAAAGGCAAAACATAATCCATTTGAATTAAATTTCTGTTTTGAGTTTGATGGTTAAGGGTTTTGTCTAATTTTATGATGTCAGAATTGTTAGCTGAATCAGTAACTAAAGCATTAGTATTATCATCATTTGATGAAAAAGATCCATCTACAGTAAGTTTATGCCCTTCTTTTTTGAAATTTTTTGTGAAGTTGGTTGTAAATTCTACATTTTCACTTTTATTGTCTTCTACATTAATACGATTTCGGGTGTAATCATACACATAATCAGCATCATAATATTTTTGGAAGATATTATCAGTGTCATCACCATTATTTTTTCTGTAATTGATGGTATTGGTCCACGAAGTTGATTTATCTAAATACAATTCGATACCAAAATTCCCATTATATCCTTTACCATAACGCTCATTAATTCGAGGTTCAATAACAAAGTTTTTGGTTGTGTTATCGGCGTTTAGATATTCCGTTTCGTTAATCATATTTCCAGGGCTGTTTCTGTAATTATAGCCTTGATTAGTAAATAAATTAAATTTTTCGGATTTAAAGTTTACCGTTCCACTTATTCCATAATTATCAGGATATCCGGTTGAAGCAATAAAAGTTCCATTTAAACCTAAGTTTTTTCCTTTTTTCAAAACAATATTTAATAAACCTCCGCCACCTTCAGCATCATATCGTGCAGATGGGTTTGTTATAACTTCTACTTTTTCAATTGCATCTGCAGGAATCAAACGCAGAGCTTCGGCAATGTTAATCGCGTTTGAAGGTTTTCCGTCAATTAAAACTTTAACATTTTCATTACCACGAAGACTTACATTTCCTTCAACATCAACAGAAACAGAAGGAATGTTGTCTAAAACATCACTGACAGTTCCGCCTTTTACCATTAAATCACTACCTACATTATACACTTTTTTGTCTAATTTTATTTCGACAGTTGTTTTTTCGGCACGAACAACTACTTCATTCAATTGCGAAGCGTCTTCATCTAAAAAAATTAGTCCTAGACTACTGTTGGCTTGTATGTTTTTTTGTTTGATTTCGATTGCTTTAAAAGAAATAAACTCAATTGTAATGTTATAAACTCCCGGCAATACCGCTATGTCAAATTCTCCTTTAGCATTTGTAATTCCACCTGAAAGTGCTTTTGGATTCGTTGGGTCTTTGAATGTTATTGTTGCATATTCCAGCGGTTGCTTGCTTATTTTTTCAATCACTTTACCGCTTACTTTTACTTTGCTTTTGGCTTGAGGTGCTTCTTGCGCAAAATTGATAAGGCTTGTGAAAAAGAGCACAAGAATTAAGACAAATTGTATTTTTCTCATTAGTTTATTTTTTGGTTATATTTTTTAGACCACAAAAATAGGCTTAGGTTTAATAGTATGAATCACAAATAAATGTTAATGCTTTAAATAAATGCAGACACATCATCTAATACACGACCAATTATCGCTTTTTCTCCTTTTATAACTATGGGTCTTTCAATGAGAATAGGGTTTGATGCTAATATTTGTATAATTTCTTCATCAGATAGTTGTTTGTTTTTAAAATTTTCTATCCAAATTTTTTCTTTTACACGAACCAATGCAATGGGTTGAACATTTAGTTTTTTGATAAGCGAAACTAATTCCTCATATAAAGGTGTTTTTTCAAGGTATTTGATAATTTCAAATTCTTTTTTTGATTCTTCCAAAAAAGACAAGCAATTTCTTGATTTTCCGCAACGTGGATTATGGTATATTTGTATCATGTTTTTTTTGCGAAGTAAAGAAAATTCAAAATAGAAAGCGTATTTTAGAGGTAACAAAATATTTTTTTCAGAACTAATTAATGAATTCAAATTAAATAGAATACTATGTTTATAGAACAAGGAATACGCCCTGAGAATAAGTTTTGGAAATACATCGTGGGTTCTTTATTAATTATTATGGCTTCTTTTGTGGGCCAAATACCAATGTTGTTAGGGATTGTTTATGAAACTCTTGTAAATAAAAAACGCTATCCAAGTTCAAATGAAGAAGTAATGCGTTTTTTTGAACCGAATATGACTTTATTTTTATTGCTGATTTCCTTTGTTTTTGCTTTAATTGGAATCTATTTTGTTGTTCGTTATCTGCACAATCAAACGATGCTTTCCGTTACAACATCAAGACCCAAAATAGATTGGAGCAGAGTGTTTTTCTCCTTTTTTTTATGGGCCGTTTTTACCATCATAACCACATTGTTTTTTTATTGGTCTAATCCGGAAAATTTCACAATCAATTTCAAACCAGTTCCATTTGCTATTTTGGTGGTTATCGGAGTTGTGTTAGTTCCTTTTCAAACCAGCACCGAAGAATATGTTTTTAGAGGATATTTGATGCAAGGATTTGCGAATTTGTCTGGAAATAAATGGTTTCCATTGCTGATGACTTCAGTGATTTTTGGTATGATGCATATTTCAAATCCCGAAGTGGCAAAAATGGGAAATATCATCATGATATATTATATAGGTACAGGATTATTTCTTGGAATCATCACTTTGATGGATGAAGGAATGGAATTAGCGTTGGGTTTTCATGCCGCCAACAACTTAGTTAGCGCATTATTAGTCACTTCGGATTGGTCTGCTTTTCAAACGCATTCTATTTTTAGAGATGTTTCAATTCCTTCCGCTTCTTTGGATGTTTTATTGCCAGTTTTTATTATTTTCCCTATCTTGCTCAAAATTTTTTCGAGTAAATACAATTGGAATAATTGGAAGGAAAAACTTACAGGTAAAATACTATTAGTTGATAATAATATAATAAAAAACGAAAATGAATAACCCAACTTACCACAACGTTCACAACAAATTTAAATTAAATGGCTTTCATTTAACTAAAGAAGATTTGATTCGAATTGCTTATTCTTTTATTAAAGAAGGCGATTACTACGAAAAACCATTAGGTGATTTTATATTAGACTGGTTTGATGATAAAACATATTTAGAAATAAACACTTCAGGAACAACCGGTTCTCCAAAAATTATTAAAGTAGACAAACAAGCCATGGTTAATTCAGCATTAGCTACCGGTGATTTCTTTGGTTTAGTTCCGGGAAATAAAGTTTTACATTGTTTGCCTACAAATTATGTTGCAGGTAAAATGATGTTTGTTCGATCTTTTATTTTAGGATTAGATATGGAGTTTGTTGCTCCAAGTTCAAATCCTCTAGAGTTTATTGACGAAACATTTGATTTTTGTGGAATGGTTCCTTTGCAGGCAAAAAATTCTATCAATCAATTGCACAACATCAAAAAACTAATTATAGGTGGTGTGAAAATTCATAAATCATTAGAACAAGAATTGGTAAAATTACCAATCGAAATCTATGAAACGTATGGTATGACTGAAACAATTACACATATTGCCGCAAAACGAATAGGAGCAGATGCTTTTACAACTTTGCCAAATGTAACGGTTTCTGTTAACGAAAATCAATGTTTAGTTATTGATGCAAAAAAGATCAGCAGCGAAAAAATCGTTACAAATGATATTGTAAATTTAATTTCAGATACTCAATTTGTTTGGGTCGGTCGTTATGATAATGTGATTAATAGTGGTGGAATTAAATTGATTCCTGAAAAAATCGAAGAAAAATTATCTACATTAATTCCAAGACGTTATTTCGTTCACGGAGAAGCTGATGCTACACTTGGAGAAAAATTAGTGCTTTTTATAGAAGGGGAACCTATAGAAATTGCAGACTCCGTTTTTGATGTTTTGGATCGATATGAAAAACCAAAAGATATTGTGTTTATTCCTAAATTTAAACAAACTGCTACAGGAAAAATTATCAGAAATGAAAGTATACCGGTAGCTTAAATTAAAAAAATAACCCATTTTAAATAAAAAGAGAGCTGATTATTGAATCAGCTCTCTTTTTTTATAAATTTTTCACAATCAAAAGCTAAGTTAATTTTTTAAGCGATAATTGAACTTTAGACCAAGCGAGTTTTCCGCATGCCAATTGGCAACAAAATTGGTAAAACTCAAAGAAATACCTAATTTCTTTTTTTGATTTTTAATGGTAAAATACCTTCCAATATACAAACCAGAGCACGAACCAAATTGTTCGCTACTATCATATTCGGAGATGAAACCCAAACCGATTTTTGGGTCTTCATCCGAAATTGCATATCCAATTCCGGTTTCCGCTCCCAAAAACCAATGCGAATTCCAATTAAATTGAAAGTTAGGTTTAATAGTGATTAAGCTAAAATTACTGTGTAAAGCCCTTTCTTCCAATGTGCTTTCTGGAGTTAAATTTCGGCTGTTTTTCTTTATGAATCGATAATCAAATTCAAACCGAACTCCAAATTCTGTTTTTGATGATATAGGTTTTGCTGCTCTCAGGTTTATTCCAATGGCAAGTCTGTGAGAACGGTACATTTGAATATGTACAGGTAAGGACATATTGATTCCGCCTTCAACATAAACGAGTTCTTTTTTGCGCAGCAAACGTTCTGTTTGATCTTGATTCTGTGCAGCAACAAACAAATTTCCTAAAAATACAGTACATAAAAAAAGGAGTAAAATCTTTTTCATTTTTCTAATTTTAAAGGATTAGAATAAAAAGGTTAAGATTTTTCAAAGGGGCTGAATATCTGTTGAAAAAGAGTGTGGCATTCTTATTTTTCAAAAGGATAATTCAATATAAATGTACTTATTATTTTTATAAATAACTGTAAATGAATCGTTAAACTTGAATTACGCCTAAATTAAATTTCTTTTCAATTGGTGCGTGGTTGGCAGCTTCAATTCCCATTGATATCCATGTTCGAGTGTCTAAAGGATCAATAATCGCATCAGTCCATAAACGGGAAGCAGCATAATAAGGGGAAACTTGTTCGTCGTAACGGGCTTTTATTTTTGCAAATAATTCAGCTTCTTTCTTTTCGTCTACCATTTCTCCTTTTGCTTTAAGCGAAGAAGCCTCAATTTGAGCTAATACTTTTGCGGCTTGTGTTCCTCCCATAACAGCTAATTCTGCACTTGGCCAGGCAAAAATAAGTCTTGGGTCATAGGCTTTGCCACACATGGCATAATTTCCGGCACCATAAGAATTTCCTACGATTACGGTAAATTTTGGTACTACTGAATTGGATACTGCATTGACCATTTTGGCGCCATCTTTAATAATACCTCCGTGCTCCGATTTTGATCCTACCATAAAACCGGTCACATCTTGAATAAAAACTAAAGGTATTTTTTTCTGATTGCAATTTGCAATAAATCGAGTGGCTTTGTCGGCTGAATCGGAGTAGATTACGCCTCCAAATTGCATTTCTCCATTCTTAGTTTTTACCACTTTTCTTTGATTGGCTACGATTCCAACAGCCCAACCGTCAATTCGAGCATAACCGGTGATAATAGTTTGGCCATAACCATCTTTGTACGCTTCAAACTCAGAATTGTCAACTAAACGCTTGATGATTTCCATCATATCGTATGGTTCGTTTCTTGCTTTTGGCAAAATACCATAGATATCTTTTTCGTCTAAAGCTGGCTTTTCAGGATGTATTCGGCTAAAACCGGCTTTGTCATAATCACCAATTTTGTCAACAATATTTCTTATTTTGTCTAAAGCATCTTTATCGTCTTTAGCTTTGTAATCTGTAACTCCTGAAATTTCACAATGTGTCGTTGCTCCGCCCAAAGTTTCGTTATCGATGCTTTCACCAATGGCTGCTTTGACTAAATAACTTCCTGCTAAGAATATGCTTCCTGTTTTATCTACTATCAACGCCTCATCACTCATGATAGGTAGATAAGCACCTCCTGCAACACAACTTCCCATAACAGCAGCAATTTGAGTAATTCCCATGCTGCTCATTAATGCGTTATTTCTAAAAATACGTCCAAAGTGTTCTTTGTCCGGAAAAATTTCATCTTGTAAAGGCAAATAAACGCCTGCACTATCTACTAAATAAATAATTGGCAGTCGGTTTTCCATAGCAATTTCCTGTGCCCGAAGGTTTTTCTTTGCCGTAATCGGAAACCAGGCACCAGCTTTTACGGTTGCATCATTGGCCACCACGATACATTGTTTTCCTTTGATGAATCCTATTTTTACAACAACACCACCAGAAGGGCAGCCTCCGTGTTCAGCGTACATTCCTTCACCAACAAATCCTCCGATTTCTATACTTTTGGCTTTGTCGTCTAACAAATAATTGATACGTTCTCTGGCTGTCATTTTGCCTTCGGAATGTAGTTTTTGAATGCGTTTTTCGCCACCTCCTAATTTGACTTTAGTAAATTTTTGGCGCAATTGAGAAAGTAAAAGTTTATTGTGGTCTTCGTTTTTGTTGAAGTTTAAGTCCATATCGGAATAGTGTTTTTACAAATATAAGGTTTGCTAATTTACAAAAACCATAGAAATAATTTTTATGAATTAGGATTGATTAAAAAGAGAATTAAATCGGATTTAAACTAAACCAAAAAAACAGAAGCGAACCTCTGTTTTTTGTATACATTTTATAAAGATAGAAATCCTTATTTCTTAGTGTCATTTACTAATCGTTTTAAAATTGCCCATTGTTTCAAGGCATCTCTGGCGTCAACTGCGGGATAACCTAAAACCACTTTTCCTGCAGGAACATCACAAGTAACACCTGAACCAGCACCAACTGTTGCTCCGTCACCAATAGTTGCGTGATCTTTTATAGATGCGCTTCCGCCAATGATTACTCCATTACCCAAAGTTACGGAACCGGCTAATCCGCTGTGTCCTGCCATAATACAAAAGCGTCCTAACTTACTATTATGTCCAATTTGAACTAAATTATCAATTTTACAGCCATCACCCAGAACAGTTGAACTAAATTTTCCTCTGTCTACACAAGAATTGGCACCAATTTCAACGCCATTTCCAAGGATTACGTTTCCTATTTGTGGAATTTTGACCAAACCTCTTTCCGGACATGGACGAAATCCGAAACCATCAGCTCCAACGGTTGAATTGGGATGTAAAATACAATCATTTCCAATATGGCAACGTTCTCTAACGACAGCTCCAGACCAAATTACTGTATTTTTTCCAATGGTACATTCGTCAAGAATGGTGACATTAGGATATAAAGTTGTGTTTTCTCCAATAACTACATTTGGTCCAACATAAGTTCCTGCTCCAATTCGGGTTCCGTTTCCTATAACTGCAGATTTATCGACTACAGCTGTCGGATGAATGTTAACTTCAAATAATGGAGTTGGTGGAGCAAAAAGTTCCAATACTTGAGACATCGCCAAATCGGCATTTTTTACTTTTATAAAAGCCCTGTTTTCTCCGGGTTCAATTGAAATATCTTCGTTTACAATCGCAGCACATGCTTTTGATGCTTCCCAAAATTTTTCATATTTTTTATTTCCGATAAATGAAATTTCAGTAGTCTTTGCTACTTCCAATTGTTCCGGTGCAGTAATATTATGGCTGGTATTACCGACAATAACACCTTTTAAAATTTCATTTATTTCTTGAATAGAGTAGGATTTCATCAGTTAAAAATTAGTTACGGTAATAGAATAGATACCAAATAAAATGAATTACAGTTAAATTTCCTAATGATGTTCTTTTTTTACAGGATTTAAAAGTGTGATTTATATAAGGAATACTATTAAATATATAACAGATTAACAGTGTGTTAAGGTATTTTTACAAGTCAATTTAAGGATGTAAATAATGAGACTATTGTTGCTGAAATTTTGTTTGATGTTGTTTTTTTCTACTTATTTTGTGTCAAATGCACAGGTTAGGTCTTTGTTTAATGCCAAGACGCAAGCGCGTACCTTGACCGAAAGATGGGAACTGGACACTACAGCTACAAGAGGCACTTTTTTGGTAACGCCATACAAGCCTATTTTTATTTTACCGGTACATTGGTCCAGCAGTCCTAATGAAGCTCCTTTTTCAGGGAATGCCGATCCTGATTTTGTAGCACCAGAAGGAACAAATTACAATAATATAGAAGCAAAATTCCAATTGAGTTTTAAAACAAAAATTTTGCAAAGTATATTTTGGGGACATGGAGATTTATGGGTGGCTTATACTCAAAAATCACATTGGCAATTGTATAATAAAAGTTTGTCACGCCCTTTTAGAGAAATTAATTATGAGCCGGAAATTATTTTAAACCTTCCTGTTCGTTTTAATTTATTAGGTTTTAATGCTCGAATGGTGGGTGTTGCTTTCAATCATGAATCAAATGGGAAAGGAAATCCTTTTTCAAGAGGCTGGAATCGTATTATTTTTCATGCCGGATTCGAACGGGAGAATTGGAGTGTGATGTTACGACCTTGGCTTCGTTTGCGAGCTGAAAAAGATGAAAATCCTGATATTTCAGAATATTTAGGACGTGGGGATTTAAATGTTGTATATACTAAAAACGAGAATGTTTTTTCTTTACAAGGAAGCCATAATTTAAATTTTGGTTCAAAAACTAGAGGTAATGTAACCATTTCATGGTCGTATCCAATTCAAGGCAATCTGAAAGGTTATTTTAGGGTTTCACAAGGGTATGGCGAAACTCTTATTGATTATAATCATGAACAAACAACTGTTGGAATTGGAGTTTCATTAATTGAATGGCTTTAAGTTTTTAATGCAATTCGTTATATTTGTCCGAGTCTATTTCGCAACTTTAAAATAAAAATATAGGTTTTGACAATAGAACTTTGAATTCTCCAAAATAACCTCTAAAAAATTCCTGTCAATAAAAAATACTTGTTTCAAGGCTTTTTTAAAACAATAAAAAACTCGTTTAAGAAATCCTAAACGAGCTTTTTATTTCAAATCAGCTTTTTGTGGCTATTTATATAATTTTTTATAATATTCATCTACCATTCTATCAGAATCGAAATAAGGGACAATTTGTTTCATACTGGTTTCAACTAAATCCCACCATTTTTCAGGTTTTTTATAATATAGCGGAAGTATATCGTTTTCAAGCATTTGATATAGATTATTTAAATCCATCTGATCCTGCTGATAGGTTGGTAATAAGTGGTCAACAATGGGAAGAACAAATGAATTTTGAGTTTTATTCAGGTCTTTAAATTCACGTACCCAACCGTCATTTGTAGAAAAATTGATAGCGCCGTTCATTGCAGCTGTCATTCCCGAAGTACCTGATGCTTCACGGGTAACTCTAGGATTATTCAACCAAACATCGGCTCCTTTTTTTAATTGACGGGATAATTTTAATTCATGTCCTACAAGAACTGCCATATTCTTGATATTGGTACTCATGTAAGTCAAATTATCAAAAATATGTATCGCATTATAATCCATCGGATATGGTTTTCCTGCAAATATAATTTGAACGGGTTGCTCCGTGTTGGCCAGAAGATTTTTGAAGCGTTCTAAATCCCGTGTAATAAGATCGGGTCTCTTGTATTCTGCAAATCTTCGTGCCCATACGATAGTTAATACTTCAGGGTCGAATATTTTTCCGGTTTGATCGGCTACAACTTCAAAAAGTTTTGTTTTTAATCTTTTCTTTCTGCTGATTAAAGCGGCTCTGTCTTTTGCTTTAAAAGCTTCATCCAACCAAGGATCTACCCAGTATTTTTTATTTTGTGCATTGGTAATGTGTGTGATGGGACAAATTCCGGGAAAATCTTTCCACATCTCTCTGGAAACTTCTCCGTGTAGTTTTGAAACGCCATTGGCATTATGGCTCAATCGCAATCCTACTAAAGTATGGTTGAATGTATTATCGTAAATTCCGGTTATTTCTCGAACTTTGTCTAACGGAATACCGTCAAAAAAGCTTAATTTATCTAATAGATTGATGTCGTGTTTTTCGTTTCCAGCTTCTTCGGGTGTGTGCGTGGTAAAAACCATTTTCTCTTTGATTTTTTCGACACTTTTGTATTTGTTGTACAAGTGAAAAACACAGGAAACTGCATGTGCTTCGTTCAAATGATAAATATCCGGTTCATAGTCTAATGCATCTAATAATTTGGCACCGCCTAATCCTAAAACCATGGTTTGTGCAATTTTGGCACTTGGATCAGAATCATATAATTTAAAAGTTGTTGATCGTGCCAAATAATCATTTTCCGGTACGTCTGTCGAAAGAAAAAACATGGGAACGGTTCCAAAAGTTTTTGGATTTAAATAATAGGCTTTGACCCAAACATCACAATTATTGATTTTTATGGTAAATCGGATATTGGTATCTTCCAGAAAACTGTAGTTTTTATCTATAAAAAGAGAACCCATCGAAAGATCTTCTTTTCGGTATTGATCATAATATCCTTTTTTCCATAAAATTCCAATTCCTATTAGATTTTGTTTCAAATCATAGGCGCTTCTCATGTGAGAACCGGCTAAAAATCCTAAACCACCAGAATATATTTTTAAGGATTGGTCAATGGCAAATTCCATTGAGAAATAAACGGCTGATTTCTCGTATTTTTCATTAAAGTCGTAAGGATGTCTGTATTTTTCAGGTAGTATCTTGCTCATTTTTAAATCAGATTAAAATTAGATATTCTCAAATTTATGAAATTTTATTGAAAAAAATGTATAATAATCAAGGTAATTAATGGATTTGGTTGTTGATTTATCAATAATTTATACGATATCGATTTAGTGTCTTTGGAAATAAAAAAATAAAACCTATAAAGTTAATTATAGGTTTTATTTTTGAATATTTAATGTATTTATTCTTCTTCTCGTTGTCCCATCATCATAAGATAGGCTTTAAGGAATTCGTCAATTTCACCGTTCATTACACCATCAACATTACTGGTTTCATAACCGGTACGAACATCTTTGACTAACTTATAAGGTTGCATTACATAGTTCCTGATTTGGGATCCCCATTCTATTTTCATTTTACCCGCTTCGATATCAGCGCGTTGTGCCTGTTTCTTTTTTAACTCAATTTCGTACAATTGAGAGCGCAACATTTGCATGGCGCGTTGTCTGTTGTCTTGTTGAGAACGTGTTTCAGAACATTGTATTTGGATTCCGGTTGGTTTATGAAACAATTGTACTTTTGTTTCAACTTTATTTACGTTTTGCCCACCTGCACCACTAGATCTCGAAGTTGTAATTTCGATATCGGCAGGATTAATCTCAATTTCGATACTGTCATCTACAAGCGGATATACGTATACTGAGGCAAATGAAGTGTGTCGTTTGGCATTGCTGTCAAATGGAGAAATCCGAACTAATCGGTGTACGCCATTTTCTCCTTTTAAATAACCAAAGGAATAATCCCCTTCAAATTCTAAAGTTACCGTTTTTATACCGGCAGCTTCTCCTTTTTGGAAATTTAGTTCCTTAATTTTATATCCGTATTTTTCGCCCCACATCATGTACATACGCATGAGCATTTCAGCCCAATCGCAACTTTCAGTTCCGCCTGCTCCAGATGTGATTTGGACAACAGCACTCAGTGTATCACCCTCGTCAGAAAGCATATTTTTGAATTCGATGGCTTCAATATGGGCTTGGGTGAGCGAGTATTGTTCGTCTAATTCTTCTACGGTAAGTTCCCCTTCTTTATAAAAATCATAGGCAAGTTCCAATTCATCAGTCATTTCAACTGCTTTATTGTAATCCTCTATCCATTTTTTTTTGTTTCGAAGGTTTCGTACAATGATTTCGGCATCTTTTGCGTTATTCCAAAAGTCTGGAGCAAAAGTTTTCTCTTCTTCGTTGGCAATTTCAATTAGTTTGGCATCAACGTCAAAGATACCTCCTCAACGCACCAAGGCGCTCTACAATACCTTTTATTTGTTCGGTAGTTGTCATAAATTATAGTAATTTTGTAGGGCAAAAATAAGAAAATTTTGTGAAGAGACAATTCGAATTTTCTGTATTGAAAATAAAATAAATATAATGGAAATAAATTTAGTTAGTGATACCGTTACCAAGCCAACACCAGAAATGTTGCAATATATGTTTAATGCTGTTGTAGGTGACGATGTTTATAAGCAAGATCCAACAGTTATTGAATTAGAATCTAAAGTTGCAGCACTTTTTGGCATGGAAGCCGGTCTTTTTTTTCCGTCTGGAACTATGGCTAATCAAACCGCTATAAAATTACACACGCAGCCTGGCGAACAATTGATAGCTGATAAGTATGCACATGTATATAATTATGAAGGCGGAGGAGTTTCTTTTAACAGCGGTGTTTCCTGCTGCTTGCTAAACGGACATCGCGGAATGATAACTGCAGCGCAAGTTGCCGGAGCTATAAATGATCCTGAATTTTATCACAGTCCTTTAACGAGTTTAGTTTGTGTTGAAAATACGACTAATAAAGGTGGTGGTGCTTGTTACGAATTAGAAGATTTACAAAAAATAAGACAAGTATGCGATGCTAATAATTTAAAATTTCATCTTGATGGTGCCCGAATTTGGAATGCATTAATAGCCAAAAATCAAGATCCAAAAGCCTTTGGAAAATTATTTGATACCATTTCTGTTTGTTTGTCAAAAGGACTTGGAGCACCAATAGGTTCTGTTTTATTAGCAGATAAAAAAACGATTCACAGAGCGTTGCGAATCCGAAAAATATTGGGTGGTGGTATGCGTCAGGTAGGCTATTTGGCAGCAGCCGGAATTTATGCTTTAAACCATAATGTAGAGCGACTTGCGGATGATCATCGAAGAGCAAAAGAACTTGCCGAAGTCTTAAAGAACGCCATTTGGGTTGCGGCTGTAGAACCTGTAGAAACTAATATTTTGATATTCTCTGTGGTTCCCAGTATTAGTGAAGTAGTTTTAATTGAAAAATTAAAACAAAAAAACATTTCAATCAGCGCTATGGGATTTGGAAAATTACGAATCGTTACACATCTGGATTACAGGGAAGTAATGCACACGTATGTGTTGGAAACCTTAGAAAAATTGGTTTTTTAGCGTAAAAATAGGTAAGGTTTAAAGTGATGTGCAATGCCAAAACTTTAAACCTTACATTTTAAACTTTTTATTTAAACAGATTATCCATTCCCGGAATCATCGGCATATCCATTTTGGCTACAGCATCTAGTTCTGCTTGATTTACATTTGTAGCTTTTTCGATGGCTTTGTTTAAAACCAAAATTAAATAATCTTCCAGTTGTTCTTTGTCCTCTAATAAAGAATCGTCAATGGCAATTGATGTAATTTTTCGGTTCGCCGTTAGCGTCACTTTTAATAAACCATCATTGCTTTGTTCGTCGATTAGTACTGTGTCTAATCTCTTTTTAGTATCTTCAATTTTTTGTTGGGTTTCTCTAAGTTTTCCCATCATTCCCATTAAATCCATTTTTTTAACTTTTTTAAATTAATTTGTTACGAAATTAGTATCTTGCGAGCTCACTTTCAACAAAAAATAATGAAAAACAGATTCATCTTACCCGGTCTTTGTGTTATTTTTGTAACTTCATTTACTAATACAAAAGCACAAACAATGTCAACAGACTTATTGGCTCCGAAAGCAAAAGTAATACCAAAATCGCTCGAAAAACACAAAGATATCAGAATTGATAATTATTTTTGGATGAATGAGAGAGAAAATCCGGAAGTGATTGATTATTTGAATCAGGAAAATGCCTATTACAATTCGATGACTGCCCATACGAAAGACTTTCAGAAAGATTTATTCGAGGAAATGAAAGGCAGGATTAAAGAGGATGATCAATCCGTTCCTTACCTATATAACGGATATTATTACATCACTCGTTTTGAGATAGGACAGGATTATCCTATTTATTCCAGAAAAAAAGGCAGCCTTTCGGCAAATGAAGAAATTTTGTTCAATTGTAATGATTTGGCCAAAGGACATTCCTTTTTTCAGTTAGGCGGTTTAAGTGTCAGTCCGGATAATAAGTTTGCCACATTTGGAGTTGATACCGTTGGAAGACGTATTTATACCATACAAATAAAGAATCTTGAAACGGGAGAAATCCTTTCGGATAAAATAGAAAATGTTACCGGAGGATCGGTTTGGGCGAATGATAACAAAACGATTTTTTATACCAGACAGGATAAGGTGACTTTGCGTGCCGATAAAATTTTTAGACACAAACTGGGAACAAATTCAGCTGATGATGTTTTAGTTTTTGATGAAAAAGACGATACATTCAACGTTTCGGTGAGTAAAGAAAAATCAAAAAAATATATTGTAATTGGGTCCGGAAGTACTTTGACTACCGAATATCGCATCCTGAATTCAGACAACCCTGATGGAGAGTTTACGGTTTTTCAACCTAGAGTTCGCGGATTAGAATACAGTATTTCGCATTTTGGAGATTCTTTTTACGTGCTTACCAATAAAGATAAAGCGACCAATTTTAAATTAATGAAAACACCTGAAAATGCGACTTCAAAAGAAAATTGGAAAGACTTAATTCCACATAGAAAAGAGGTCTTAATCGAAGATATTGAAATTTTCAGAAATTATTTAGTTGTAGAAGAACGTTCTAACGGATTGAATCATATTCGAATTATGCCTTGGAGTGGAGCAGGGGAATATTATTTGCCTTTTGGAAGTGAAACTTACAATGCTTATACGACTACCAATGTAGATTTTGATACCGATGTTTTGCGTTACAGCTATCAATCCTTGGCAACACCATCTTCAGTTATTGATTTTAATATGACCACCAAAGAAAAAGAAATCAAGAAAGAACAGCAGGTACTTGGTGGTAAATTTGACAAAAGTAATTACATCGAAGAGCGTATTTGGGCTACAGCAACAGATGGTACCAAAGTGCCAATTTCTATGGTATATCGCAAAGAATTGAAAAAAGACGGAAAGAATCCGTTATTGCTTTATGCATACGGATCCTACGGAATTACGATGGATACTTATTTTTCATCGACACGGTTATCAATATTAGACCGAGGTTTTATTTTTGCTATTGCTCATATTCGTGGAGGAGAAGATTTAGGCAGACAATGGTATGAGGATGGTAAATTATTAAAAAAGAAAAATACGTTTACTGATTTTATCGATTGTTCCAAACATGTGATTAAAGAAAAATATACTTCTCCAGAGCATTTATATGCTGAAGGAGGTTCTGCCGGAGGATTATTGATGGGAGCGGTAGTTAATATGGCTCCGGAATTATACAATGGAGTGATTGCTCAAGTTCCTTTTGTAGATGTTATAACAACAATGCTTGATGACAGTATCCCGCTTACAACAGGCGAATACGACGAATGGGGTAATCCAAATGTTAAAAAATACTATGATTACATGTTGTCATATTCACCTTACGATAATGTTACAGCACAAAAATATCCAAACATGTATGTTTCTACAGGACTGCATGATTCTCAGGTACAGTATTGGGAACCAGCTAAATGGGTGGCGAAATTGAGAACTAAAAAAACGGGAGATACTGTCTTATTCCTGAATACAAATATGGATGCAGGTCATGGAGGTGCTTCCGGACGATTTGAAGCGCTTAAGGAATTAGCAAAAGAGTATAGTTTTTTATTAGATTTAGAGAAAATTAAAAACTAATTAGATTTTTTTTGTTAAATTTGCACTCTATCGAGGTAAGGTTAAAATTTTTCTCGATTAACTATTTTTTTTATGAAAGAAGAAATAAATGCTTATAATAATATTTTAGAATTAATAGGTAACACTCCACTTATTAAACTAAATAAAGTCACCGAAGAGTTAGAAGGTAATTTCTACGCAAAGGTAGAAGCTTTTAATCCAGGACATTCTTCAAAAGATAGAATAGCATTATACATAATCGAAGAGGCTGAAAAAAAGGGAATATTAACTCCTGGTGATACTATTATAGAAACCACTTCCGGTAATACTGGTTTTAGTTTAGCTATGGTAAGTATTATCAAAGGATATAGTTGTATTCTTGCCGTGAGTTCAAAATCATCTAAAGATAAAATAGATATGCTTCGCAGTTTGGGAGCAAAAGTTTATGTGTGTCCTGCACACGTTTCTGCTGATGATGAGCGTTCGTATTACAGTGTTGCTAAACGATTGCACGAAGAAACCAAAGGCTCAGTTTACATCAATCAGTATTTTAACCAATTGAATGTTGATGCGCATTATTTGACGACAGGTCCAGAAATTTGGAAACAAACTAACGGTAAACTGACCCATCTTATTGCTTGTAGCGGAACTGGAGGAACTATTTCAGGTACTGCAAAATATTTAAAAGAGCAAAATCCAAATATTAGAATTTTAGGAGTTGATGCTTTTGGTTCGGTGTTAAAGAAATACCATGAAACTAAAGAGTTTGACAATGCTGAAATTTATCCGTATCGAATAGAAGGTTTGGGTAAAAACTTGATTCCTACAGCAACCGATTTTGAAATCATTGATAAGTTCATGAAAGTGACCGATGAGGAAAGTGCACATTCTACAAGAGAATTAGCCAAAAGAGAAGGTTTGTTTGTTGGATATACTTCCGGAGCGGTGCTTCAAGCTATTAAACAATATGCTGAAGAAGGTGAATTTGACGAAAACAGTAATGTAATTGCCATTTTTCCTGATCACGGTTCCCGATACATGAGTAAAGTATTTAGTGATGACTGGATGAATGAACAAGGTTTCTTTGACAGTATTAATGAAGAAGAAGCTCAAAAAATAGAATTTATAAAATAGAGTATTCTATATTTAGACATAAAAAAACTCCATCAGCTATAAAGTTGATGGAGTTTTTAGTTTTTATTCCTGAGCTATTTAAAGCTTAAAATTTAGTATTGGTCTATTTTATTATAACAGAATTTTAAATAAAAAAAAACTCCAAATTTCTTTGGAGTTTAAAATTGTAATCTGATATTTATTATTCTTCCATCGTGTGATATACGTTCATCACATCATCATCTTCTTCGATTTTTTCTATTAATTTTTCAACGTCAGCAGCTTCGGCTTCGGTAAGTTTCTTTGTGATTTGAGGAATTCTTTCAAAACCAGAAGACAATATTTCGATACTTCTGTGTTCTAATTCTTTTTGGATGGTTCCAAAACTTCCGAAAGGCGCATAGATTAAAATACCATCTTCATCTTCAAAAACTTCTTCGGCACCAAAATCAATTAATTCTAATTCTAATTCTTCCGGGTCGATTCCGTTTGCAGGAATTCTAAAGTTACAAGTATGGTCGAACATAAATTCAACTGAACCTTGTGTGCCCATAGTTCCGTTGCATTTGTTAAAATAACTACGAATATTTGCCACAGTTCTGTTGTTGTTATCGGTAGCTGTTTCAACAAGAATAGCAATTCCGTGTGGAGCATATCCTTCAAATAAAACTTCTTTATAATTGGCAGTGTCCTTATCGGTTGCTTTTTTTATGGCACGTTCTACATTTTCTTTTGGCATATTTACTGCCTTAGAGTTTTGAATAACAGCTCTTAATCTTGAATTGGCATCAGGATTTGGACCGCCTTCTTTTACAGCCATAACAATATCTTTACCAATTCTGGTAAAGGCTTTGGCCATTGCTGACCAACGTTTCATTTTTCTTCCTTTTCTGAACTCAAACGCTCTTCCCATTTCTATTTCTTATTTTGTACTGCAAAAATACAGTTATTCCTTATTTTACCAAATATTTTTAGTGTTCAATTGGGGCATGTTTCGAAATAAAATCCTCCCGGTTGTTTTTCTAATACGTAATTGTATTTGTTGGTTCTGAATTGAATTTAGTATTGCCTTTATTTATTCACAGTAGTGTAATCCTTCAATATTGCAACAGCTTCTTCTAAGTAAGGATTTTTCTTTAAGTTTTTTATTCGGTAGGTATTTATATCTTGTAGAAAAGTATCGAATTGAATCTTTTGGATATCCTCTGAATTATTCAAAATGGTACAACCGGACTCACTTTCGGCAATCTTTTTTACTTTTTCCCAAAGGGCGTCAATTTCATGAAAATCGCTAAATACATCTTTGAAAGTCAATCGGATTGGTTTTTTCAGATGGAGATACAAGGCGTTTATTTCAGTATTAGTGATGTTAATTTCATTAAAAAGTTCCGATTTTTTTACTCTCAAATTACTTAATGCCACTATTTTTTCAAAATTAGGGTTCGTTAACGGATTAAATTTAGCTTTAGTGCTAATAGTGTCTTGTTGTAGTGCGGTTTTGAAGCTTACTTCGCGAGTCGTAATGCTGTCAAATAAAACGGGAAGCGAAATATCAGGGATGATTCCTTTTATTTGGTTGCTTTCGCCGGTTACTCTGTAGAATTTTTCAACTGTTAGTTTTACAAAATCCTGCTGTTTTTTTTCATCTAAAGGTATGATAGTTTGCATAGAAGCTTTTCCTAATGACTTGCTTCCAATGATGATTGCTCTATTATAATCCTGCATGGTGGCACTATAAAACTCACTTGCCGATGCGGAGTTTCCGTTGATTAAGACTATAATCGGACCGTTGTATGCGCTGCCACGATTTACATCCTTTATAATATCTTGCTTTTTTTTACTGTTTACTAAAACGGATATTGGACCGGAATCTATAAACATTCCAGCTAATTTTATGGCTTCTTCCATAGAGCCGCCGCCGTTATTTTGTAAATCAATCACTAAGCCTTTGATGTTATCTTTTTGAAGTTTTACAATTTCTTTTGCTACATCATCGGCACAACCTTGAACGGTTGAACCATCAAAATCGGAGTAAAAGCTAGGAATATTGATGTATCCAATTCTGGTTTCCTTTTCGACAATATAACTAAAAACGGAATTTGCATTTGTTTTCATTACTTCTTTTTTGAGAAGTACGGCTTGAATATTTCCGTTTTTTTTCTGAATTGTCAGTTCAATTTCTGCATTGGAATCGGAATAAATCAATTCGCCAATTTTTTCTATTGAGGCACAAGAAACTAAATATTCTTCTCCTTTTTTATTGGAAACTTTCAGAATTACATCTTCTTTTTCGAACTTCTCTGATTTGGCAGCCGGACCACCGGGAACAATTTCGTCTACAATTATTTCTTCTTTTTCATTGAAAGTAATATTCAATCCTAAAGAAAGGTTACTGGTGGATAAACCAGACATAAAACTTGATTTTGCATCTGGAGAAAAATAATTGGTATGTGGATCAAAATAGGTACAAAAAATATTCAGGAAGCTGTTTTTAAGATCTTCTTCGATTCCCTTTTTGCTACTCAAAAGACTGCTTACTTTACATAAATTGGTATCAAATACTTTTGTTTTGGTGTTTTTTTCGAGTTTTTCAAAATGGATATTCAGTGAATCTAAATTGGTACTCAATTTTGAAATTTCTTCAAGAATATCATAGCGGAGTCTTTTTTTCCAAACTCTTTCAAGGTCTTTTTCTGCTAAATCAAATGGAAAGTTTTTCTTTGAAAATTTAACGGTGTCATTTGTATTATAATCAAAAGCCTCTTTTTGTATTTTATCAAGTATTTTTTTCTTTCTTTTTAAAGCCAATTGGTAAGCGGAAACAAAATCGTTCATAAAAGAACAATTTTTTTGTACAATATAATTATCTAATTGTAGTCGATGTTGCGCTAATTTTTGATACTCTATTTGGGTAAATAAATTTCTGTTAGCATCTAATTGGTCCATGAAGGTATCAAAAACATAAACCGATAAACTGTCGTCTACCGGTTTTGGACTGTAATGTTCTTGTTGAATTAAGATATTAATTTTTGAAAGTATTTCGCAAGTTTTGTCTCCATTTTGACTAAATAAAGAGAATGAAATCAAGAATAGGGACAGCGAAAATAGTTTCATTTTATTTTTTATAAAAAGGCAATTTTACCACCTTGGCAGGAACATCATTTTTACGAATTCTGATAAAAATTTCACTATCCAAAGTACTATTTACGGTTGTTACATACCCTAGACCAATTCCTTTATTCATAGAAGGTGACATCGTTCCCGAAGTTACGATTCCGATTGCAGTTCCAGTTGCATCAACGATTTCGTAGTCGTGTCTTGGTACGGCGCGCTCCTGCATTTCGAAAGCAACAAGTTTTTTAGTAACACCTGCTTCTTTTTGTTTTTTTAAGTTTTCAGAATTGGTGAATTCTTTCGTGAATTTGGTAATCCAGCCTAATCCGGCCTCTAATGGAGAAGTTGTATCGTTGATATCATTTCCGTACAGACAAAATCCCATTTCTAAACGTAAAGTATCACGGGCAGCAAGACCAATTGGTTTGATTCCGTATGCAGCTCCGGCTTCAAAAACTTTGTTCCAAATGGTTTCAACTTCTGAGTTTTTACAATAAATTTCGAATCCTCCAGAGCCTGTATATCCGGTTGCTGAAATAATAACATGTTCAATTCCTGCAAAATCACCCACTTCAAAATGATAATATGCGATAGCTGATAAATCTAAAGAGGATAACGATTGCATTGCTTCAACAGCTTTAGGTCCTTGAATGGCTAATAAAGAATAGTCGTCTGAAAGGTTTTTCATCTCCACTCCTAAATCATTATGTGCTGAAATCCAATTCCAATCCTTTTCAATATTTGAAGCATTTACGACCAATAAATATTGCTCGTCTTTCATTTTATACACAATCAAATCATCAACAATTCCGCCTTCATTATTAGGTAAGCAAGAATATTGCGCTCTTCCTATGGTTAATGTTGCAGCATCATTTGAAGTTACTTTTTGTATTAAAGCTAATGCATTTGGACCTGTCAGTAAAAATTCACCCATATGAGAAACATCAAAAACTCCAATTCCGTTTCTTACGGTTTCGTGTTCAGCATTTACACCTTCATATAAAATAGGCATATTGTATCCGGCAAAAGGAAGCATTTTCGCTCCCAAACTCTCATGAATGTGCGTTAGTGCAGTATTTTTCATTGTATTTTAAGTAAAATTTTTATGGTGCTAATTTATTGCTTTTTTATGGAGTAGCAAAGGTATAATCAGATAGATTCTTAAGGTATAATTTATGCTGAAGAAATAGTTTTAGCAGTACTTTTGGAAGAGTAAAAATTATTTTTTGTGGAAACAAGTTTTCAATAAATCAGAACTTCATCTTGAAACTATATGTAGGTAGTAGTTGCAAGATGAAGTTCCTATTTTATTTTTTAATTTATAATAGTAGTTTTAGAATCATAAGCTGACAATAAAGTTGTTGTTTTTTTAATGATCAATTTTATAAATTAATTTGAGGTAATTGCTGCCCACGATAGGTACATCATTTATTGAGGTTCTGCCGCTCCAATTATTATTGTCGTATTTACCATAAATATCAACTCTTGGTAAGGCATTAAACAAGTATTCAACAGCAAAAGAATCCGATAGGTGCGCTCGTAAAGATAAATTTCCTGCTACTGATAAATGCGAACTGGCTTGGTCATATGATAATCCGTCGCCCCATGTTCCCCATCTGTTTATAATGGTAGGTTCAATAGATGGTATGAAGACTACTTTTATATCTTTATTACCAATGTGACTGTATAGTGGGAAGTGATATCCTAAGCCGATAGTGTTTTTGCTAAATTGAACCATTCCAAAGCGTTCGTAGCCTATATTTATTTCAAAATTGCGAGCAACCATTCCGAATTGAAGAAAATAATCTAAACCGCTTTTATATTCTGTAGGTTTACTGCCAACAGCTAAATTCAGCACATCTACTGCTCCAGAAAAATAGATATAATGTTCAGTGCCTTTTTGGGCAAAAGTAAGTGATGTTACGAGTATTAATATTAACTTTTTCATGATTTTGGGGGCTTGAATGTGTTATTTTTAGATTCATTAGCATATTGTATTGTTTTTCTTTTTACGATTTTTATTTAAGTAGGATTAAAGGAGTCGTAATTGTTTGGTTTTTTATTTTTCTTTTATTTCATATTTAAAGTTGATTAGTATTGATCTTATTTTACGGGGCTTTTGTTTAATTGTAATTTTCTTTTAACAGAATTCATGTTTTATTTTTTTGTTTATAATTTGGAATGTATGTTTTGTTTGGAATAATGAGTTTTGATTTTTACTAAACAGAACTTAATTGATTGTTGATTTTGTCTTAATTGAAGGTTTTAATTTTGCTGTTTTTTTTGTCAGTAAAAAGTGTTAATTCAATAGAATAATCTTTATTGTTTAGTAAAGATAAAATAAAATACTATACAGAAGTCTGATAATAGTCATATGTTAAAAAAAAATATTTTATGTGCTTATTTTAGATATAAAAAGTATTATTTATTTTTTTTTACGATTAAATCATAAAATTAATTTTTTTGAAGTTGATTTTATTTTATTTTTTTAATACTGATGAAGTTGATTTAGTCTATATTCTACTATTAAAACCTATGATTTTTTTGCGGTTTATCTGCTTGTTTTTTTAGGGTAATTTGATTTATTTATGTGCGAATTAAATATCGAATCGTAGGTCAAAACTGGTCACTTTTGTACAATGAAAATTCGTTTGCCAAATGGCAATTAACTACAAAAACTAAAAATTAAGGGTAGTTTATTCTTTATATTTCATTATTATGCAATCGGAGATTGATTACAATTTATTAGATTTTATAGAGCAATTTAAAATAATTGCTACTCACAAGAGGGACCCCATTTATGCTAGCTATTCCCTCACTGTTTTTATTGTAATACTGGGCATAGATATCAACTCGGGGTAATATATTATACATATATTCTATTGCTACATGATTTGACAAATGCCATCTTAGCGATAAATTTCCGCCAATAGATAAGTGAGAACTGGCTAGATCGTATGATATTGCATTACCTCGAGTTCCCCACCGATCAATTAGAGTAGGTTCTATAGATGGGATTATTACGGTTTTAATTTTTCCGTTACCAATGTAAGCGTTTACTGGAAAATGATATCCTACACCAGTTGTAAATTTTCTGAATTGAATAGCTTTGAAGCATTCGTATCCAACATTTACTTCCAGATTTTTACCCACCATTCCAAATTGAAAGTAATAATCTAATTCATTTTTACTATTAGCTGAATCACTTCCTGCGATTAGATTTTTTATATCGATTGCCCCAGAGAAATAGACATAATGTTCTTTGTTGTTTTGAGCGAATATACAAGTTGTGAAAAGAAGGAATAGTAGTTTTTTCATGATTTTAAATCCACATGGTATATTTTCTCGAAAATTTTTAATTACTGTGAATTATTTAAATCAAAAGAGTGTTTATACAAAACAAAATTAACAAACTACTTTAAATGGCTAAGGAAGATATCATTAGTTTAAAATTATTGATTGTAAATTTAAAATCAGGTTTGATATTTTTTAATCATTCCATTTATTTTTCAAATCAATCTATAACTTTTAGAACAAAAAAATTGCATAATAGCATCTTTCTAAAAAGATGTTCTATTATGCAATTTGAGATAAAAAGAGTTTGATTCTATAGATTGGATAAAAAAAGTATGTATTAATTACTTTTTTCAACTATAATTTTTATCAATTCCTCTTTGGATATCACACCGGATTGACGCCACAATTGTTTCCCGTTTTGAAATAATATCATTGTGGGAACCCCGCGAACTTGATATTGTGAAGCGACAGTTTGGTTTTTATCAACATCAATTTTTAGGATAGAAACCCGATTTCCTAAACTATCTTTTACCTGTTTCAAAATAGGACTCAGCATTTGGCAAGGACCGCACCATGTTGCGAAAAAATCAACTAAAACAGGAGTGTCCGATTTTATAATTTGATTAAAACTATTCATCTTTTTTATGTTTTTTGTTAGGAACTGTACAGCCATTAGGGCCGCAACCTAAATTAAAAATAACTTGAACCATAAAAAATAAACCAAAAGCAAGGAACATCCATTCTCGTAAAATAAAGGCTTGTGTGAACAAAAAAACGGCAAATGCTAAACGAACCCATCGCATAAGATGCCAATTTGTAAATAGTAACTCTTTCATTTTTACTCCTATTAATTAGTGACTGTTGCTTTTTTTATTTTATATTTTTCATCATAAGAAACCGCAAATTGCAGTGCTGTTAAATCAATTTCTTCTGTACTAACGATAAGCACTTTGGAAAAATCAGTACTGATACTCACATTCATCACGCCATTTATTTGCGCTAATTTATCAGACACATTTTCCATACAGCCACTACAGGTAATACCTTCGAATGTATAAAGGTTTACAGCGACATCAGGATTTTTTTTGAATTCAATGACTACTTCAGAGTTGGCTCTCGGTGGAATTGAATTTTCACATAATTCCATTTTTACAATTGTAAAAGCTTTTTGGAACAAAGCGATATATTCTTCTTTGCTTCCGCCAAAAGGAGGATTTACTTCAAATTGTTTCTGAAATAATACGCCAGCTATTTTTCCGGAGTCGGCCAGGAGTTGGTGCATTTTCCAAACATATTTTTGACGCATCCTTGGAGGTAAAGCACAGAAAAAAGTCTGTTCTATAATCAAATCGTAAACGCCTTGATGTGTAAAGAAATCACACAAGATGATTTTTATATTGGTATTACCGGCAAATTTTTCGGTAAGGTTTTGAACCAATGTTGGTGCAATATCTAAAACAGTAATGTTTGTAAAACCGCTTTCAATAAGGTATTCCGCTTCATAGGAATTCCCACAGCCCGGAATTAAAATCCGACAGTTTTTATCTTTTAAATTATCAATAATAGTTTTGATTGGGGGAGCTATTTTTCCCAAATCCCAACCTGTTACATTTGCTTTATACTGTGCGTCCCAATATTCTTGGTCTAAGTTTCTTTCGCATTGAACCACACAGCATTTTTCATTTCCCATAATAATCTATTCTATAATTATCAATATGGTTTTGACTATTTGTGTTTGACTTGTTTTTTTCGTGTATTTATTCCAAAAGGTAAATACAAAGGACAAAAATTAACTACACTCGTCAGCACTAAAACAATGGATAATGCTACTAAAACCAATCCTAATGTGCCGCTAATCGTATCAGTATAATATAATATTCCAACCAAAATTGCTAAGATAAGACGAATAATTTGGTCTGTTGAGCCTACATTTTTTTTCATGGTGTGTGGTATTTTTGATTAGTAATTAATTTTAATGTTTTATTTTAATATTTTGCTTTGACAAATAAAATTGGTTTTAGGAACGTTGGTTTTGGCAATAGCATTAAAACCACCTTCAATTTCCGTGAAATTTCTAAAACCGCGCGCTTGAAGAATTGATGCAGCAATCATACTGCGATATCCACCAGCACAATGCAGGTAAAAATGAGTGTCAGGATTTATATCCTTAATCCATTCGTTAATAGATGCTAAAGGTTTGTTATACGCTTCTTCTACGTGTTCTGCCGAGTATTCAGTTTCTTTTCGAATATCAATTATTTTGCTTTCACCAATTTTTACTTCTTTGGCAAATTGTTCCGAAGTGATTCGGTTAACGGTATCAATTTCTTGCCCTGTTTTTTGCCAAGCTTCAAAACCACCTTGTAGATGACCAATTAAATTATCAAAACCAACGCGACTCAAACGAGTTACGGTTTCTTCTTCTCGTCCTATTTCGGTAACTAAAATTATAGGCTGACTTACATCGGCAATTAAAGCGCCTACCCAAGGGGCAAAATCACCATCTATCCCAATATTTATAGACTGCGGAATGAATCCTTTGCTAAAGTCTTTATTGTTTCGGGTATCCAGAATTAAGGCACCGGTTTCATCTGCAACACTTTCAAATTCTATGGCGTGTATTGCTCTCATACCATTGTTTAATACCGTTTCAAAACTTTGGGAGCCTTTTTTATTCATGGCTACATTCATTCCAAAATAGGCTGGAGGCGGCAATAAACCTTCAGTAACTTCGGTGATAAATTCGGCTTCGGTCATGTTGGCTCTCAAAGCATAATTAGTTGCTTTTTGATTGCCAATTGTAGAAATGGTTTCTTTACTCATATTTTTACCACAAGCGCTTCCGGCACCGTGAGCGGGATAAACAATAACATCATCTTCCAGCCTCATTATTTTAGTTCTGAGCGAATGATATAATGTTGCAGCCAATTGTTCCTGAGTCATTGAAGCCGCTTTTTGGGCTAAATCAGGTCTTCCGACATCACCAATAAATAAGGTGTCTCCAGAGAAAATAGCATGATTTTTTCCGCTTTCATCAATCAATAAATAAGTGCTGCTTTCCATAGTGTGACCAGGAGTGTGCAAAACTTTAATTTTGATATTTCCCACTTCAAATATTTGATTATCTGTGGCAACAATTGCTTCAAATTCTGGTTTAGCAGTTGGTCCATAGACAATTTTAGCATCTGTTTCTTTGCTCAAATCAACATGTCCCGATACAAAATCAGCATGAAAATGAGTTTCGAAAATGTATTTTAGTTTTACATCATCTCGAATTAACCGGTCTAAATACGGTTGTACTTCACGAAGAGGGTCAATAATGGCCGCCTCACCATTTGAAGTGATGTAGTACGCACCTTGAGCTAAACAACCGGTATAAATTTGTTCTATTTGCATGATTTGGAAATTTCATTTAGTGGTACAAAGATAATTCTGTTTTTTTTGATAAATAGTGACTTTAGTTACTTAACCTTCTTTTAACTAACTGAAGAAAATTTCTTTGGTAATAATGTATATTCCCATGATTAGAATAAACCAGCCAAATAGTGGTTTGAGTTTATTTCCGTCAATCTTTTTTGAAAGTTGAATTCCTATAATCATACCCAAAAAAGCAATTGCTGTGATGCTTAATAAAAAAGGATAATCGATGGGTGTTCCAATGTATAAATCTCCACCAAAACCAATGCTGGAATTGATAAAAATGATTAATAATGACGTTCCAACAGCTTGTTTCATGGGTAAATTAGCAAAAAACAACAATGCCGGAATGATTAAAAATCCACCACCAGCTCCTAAAAAACCAGTTACAATTCCCACTATAAATCCTATTATTCCGAGTTGGGTATAATTTGTTTTTGAAGATTTTATTTTAGTATTGGTTTTTTTTATCATAGAAATGGCCGCCGTCATCATAAGAACAGAGAAAATGATCATGATCATGAAGCTTTTCGAAACCTGAAAGGAAGCAATAGAGAAAAGAGTAGCTGCAATTTTTGGAAAAATAACTTCTCGGATAATCAAAATAGAAAAAACGGACGGAATAGCAAAGTAAAGTGCTGATTTAATTTTAAGGTTTCCCATTTTATAATGGCCATAACAGCCAAATAAAGCGGTAATTCCCACAATAAATAAAGAATAACTTGTGGCTAATTCAGGATCTATTTTGAATAAATAAACCAAAATAGGGATGGTCAAAATAGAACCTCCGCCTCCAATTAAGCCTAAAGAGAGTCCTATAATTATCGAAGCAAAATATCCTAAATATTCCATACTATTAAAAAATTATTTGCAAAGATTGTTTGTAAAATTTTAAAAGACGGTAACATTTATCACATTGAAGGCTTTTTTAGGATAATTCAATAGTAGAGTTCCGTTTATTGAGAATGTTTTTATTGTATGAGTTCGATATGATTGCGGTGTAATTTTACCAAGTTGCGTTGTTCCATTTTTTTTAATAAACGAGAAATAACCTCTCTTGATGTATTCAAATCAGAAGCAATTTCCTGATGGGATAGTTTTAAATCACCACATCCACAAGAGGCTGCATGACGTTTTAAATAAAATTCTAAACGTTCATCCATTGCTCTAAATGCAATACTGTCAATGACTTCTAATACTTCTTCAAATCGGCTGCGATAGGTATGAATCACAAATTCATACCAGCTGCGGTGTTTCATCATCCATTTATCCATTAAGGACAAAGGGACTAATATCAATTCAACATCTTCAACTACTTTTGCCATAACTTGGCTTTTTTCATTTTTGGTGGCGCATACCATAGATATGGCACATGCTTGACCCGGTTGTAAATAATACATAAAAAATTCTCCGCCTTCTTCATCTTCCCGATAGACTTTTATTTTGCCTTTTGTAACCAAAATAGTATTCTTAATATACTGACCGGTTCGCATAATTATAGTGCCTGCTTCAAAGGATTGTACAGCATCATTGGCTTCAATATCAAGGATTAATTCGTTTGAAAAAGAGGGAAATATTTTTTTGATAGTATTGTACATTTTAAGATTATTTTTTAGAGTTCTTTTTGAATAAAACTGATGTAAAAGTACTCTAAAAAATTAAGAGGAGAATTGGTTTTTTTAATGAAAAAATTAGCATAAAACTTGAATTAAAAGAAGTATATTGCTGATAGTTGTGGTTTTAGTGAATTATTATTGTGATTTATTTATCAAATTCGTAATATATCCTTTTTTACAATTATGCGAAAACGTTTTCTTTGAAATATAATCTAATTAACAAAATCACCGTTTATTGTTCCGTAAAAACATTGTATTTTTACAAAAAAATAAACTATGAATTTATCACAAGAAGATTGGATTTCTCAATTCGAGGCTGATGAAAATGCAGTTATACTTGATGTGAGAACAGAGGCTGAATACAATGATGGAATAATACTTAATGCCATAAATATTGATATTCATAAAGGTCAGGAATTTATCACTGAGTTAGAAGCATTAGATAAGAGCAAAAATTATTATGTGTATTGCCGCTCGGGAGCAAGAAGTGCAAAAGCATGTGAAATCATGAATGAGTTGGGTTTTGAAACCGCTTATAATTTACTTGGAGGGATTTTAGATTGGGATGGAGAAGTAGTCGCACCTGAAGACTAGATAAATCAATACCTCTTTATCTATTACATTTAATAAATACAATAATTTACAATGAATACAATACCTCAAGAATTTCAAATTACCGACTTACTTACTCAAGATACGTATTTAGTTAATGGAGAACTAAAAAAATGGACCGGACAAACGACTCCTGTTTTTTCAACTATTTCTTCTTCTGCTAATTATGAGCCTACATTATTAGGTTCTATTCCGTTCATGGGCGAAGCAGAAGCTATGGAAGCTGTTGCTGCCGCAGATGCTGCTTACAATAATGGTCAAGGTTTATGGCCTACTATGAAAGTAGTGGATCGCATTAAATGTATGGAAAACTTTGTAAGCCAAATGAAAACCACCCGTGCCGAAGTTGTAAAACTTTTGATGTGGGAAATTGGAAAATCATTGGGAGATTCTGAAAAAGAATTTGACAGAACAGTTGAATATATTTACGATACTATCGAAAGTTTAAAAGAATTAAATGCTCGTAGTGCGCACTTTTCTAAAGTACAAGGAATAAACGCCATGGTTCGTAGAGGACCGCTGGGAGTTGTATTGTGTCTTGGACCATACAATTATCCGTTAAACGAAACATTTTCATTGCTTATTCCGGCATTAATTATGGGAAATCCTGTAATTTTCAAACCGGCTAAACATGGTGTTTTATTAATTTCTCCTTTATTAGAAGCCTTTAGAAGCAGTTTTCCAAAAGGAGTTATCAATATTTTATACGGTAGAGGTCGTGAAGTAGCTTCTCCGGTTATGAAATCTGGAAAAGTTGATATTTTGGCTTTAATCGGAAACAGTAAATCAGCAATTGCTTTACAGGATCAACATCCAAATAAAAACAGATTGCGTTTAATTCTTGGATTAGAAGCAAAAAACCCAGCGATAATTTTACCGGATGCCGATTTAGATTTGGCTATCCAAGAATGTATTGCAGGTTCATTATCTTTTAATGGACAGCGTTGTACTGCATTGAAAATTTTGTATGTTCATGAATCGATTGCCGAAGAATTTAACAAACGATTTGCTGCCAAAGTTGATGCATTGGTTTATGGAAATCCTTGGGAAAAAGGAGTAATGCTTACACCACTTCCCGAAAAAGAAAAACCGGCTTATATTCAGGAATTAATTGATGATGCTACTGCAAAAGGAGCAAAAGTGATTAATGCAAAAGGAGGTCAACATACCGAAAATTCTATTTTTCCAGCAGTTTTATTTCCGATAAGCAAAGAAATGCGCGTGTATCACGAAGAGCAATTTGGTCCGGTTGTGCCTATTTTAACTTTCAAAGATATTCAAGAACCTTTGAATGATATGGCTGAATCAAATTACGGACAACAAGTGAGTTTGTTTGGTAAAGATATCAAAACCATTGCACCGCTAATTGATACTTTAGTAAACTTAGTTTGCAGAGTAAACTTAAACAGTTCTTGTCAGAGAGGACCAGACGTTTTCCCGTTCACCGGTAGAAAAGATTCTGCGGTAGGAACATTGAGTATTCATGATGCCTTGCGTTCATTCTCTATAAGAACTTTTGTAGCTTCGAAAGATAATGATTATAATAATGAAATTTTGCAAGCATTATTAAACAGCAAAGAATCAAACTTCATTAATACCGATTATATTTTGTAATTGAAGTTAATGTATAAATAGTAACCGCCTCATTTTTAGTAATGAGGCGGTTTTTTTTGTAGACTAATCACAATAAGTATACTATTCTATTCTTTATTTTTAATTTATAGGTTTTATTTTTTTAATTAGAAGTAAAATGTAACAGTCTGTCGCTGAATAGTTGAGCTATGATTATCCAATGCTATATATTTGTATGGTTTGTTTTTTTAATATAAAAAAGACTAAAAATATAAAGCCAATTATTTAGATAATTATGAAAAAACTACATAAGCTTATTTTTATTTTAATAATTTCAGTTAATACCTTAATTGCAAATAATAATTATGGTTCTTTAGCGGTAGCTAAAATAAAATCTGGTGCTTACGTATTGCCTACGGCTACCATAACGGCCAGTGATCCTGCTGTTTGTATTAACGGAACAAAACCTGTTATAACTTTTACAGGAATTGGAGGTACAGCCCCCTATACGTTTATTTATACCATTAATAATGGTGCTGATTTAACTATTACAACAACTTCTGGTGATAGCAAAACGCTGGATGTTCCAACAACATCTGTTGGAAGTTTCATCTACACCTTAGTAAGTGTTAAAGATAGTACAGGCGCTACTCAGTCCCAAACAAGTTTTACCACTGTAACTGTTGCTCCTTTGCCTGTTATCGATTTTACATTTAATAATGACAATACATGCTCTGGGACTTTGGTTCAATTTACGTCAACTATTTCGACAGGTACAGCACCATATACTTATTTATGGGATTTTGGAGATGGTACAACATCTACTTTAGAAAATCCAACTCATGCTTTTAATTCTAAGGGTTGCGCAATAGGAACTTTTACTGTAAAGTTAAAAGTAACTGATGCTATTGGATGTACTTCTTCGGTAGTAACTAAAAATGTATTAGTAAAACAAAAACCGGATATCAGTTTTAAAGATAATAACAGTTCATTCAATCCGTTTAGTAACTGTCAAAATGCGACAGTCTCCAATCCTAATTATGTTGTATCAGTGGGAAACACTTCGGTTTCCACTTCTTGTATTGCTTCCTATTCTATAGATTGGGGGGATGGTACATCAACGCCTAATTTTACTACTTTTCCTCAAACGCATACGTACATGCAGTTGGGGGCTTTTAATATGATTGTTACAGCATTAGGAACTAACGGATGCAGTAATTCTAAGACTTATGTTATTAAAAATGTTACCAATCCTTCCGGAGGACTTGTAAGTCCCGGAAGTACAATTAATTTATGTGCTCCAACTATAAATATTGATTTTGGGATTTCGGCTTGGGGAAACAATTCAATTGGGACCGTTTATGATATTGATTATGGCGATAATTCCCCTATAGTGCATCTTACTCAAAGTCAGTTAGAGAGTTCTGCACAATTTAATGCATCTAATCCTTCGGCATCAGGGAATTATTTGATACCGCATTTGTATACCACAACAAGTTGTCCAAGTAATGAATTTATTGTTAAACTAACCGTAACTAATGCTTGTGGAGTTACCACAGCAACAGTTTCTAATATTACTATATACATTAAACCTGTTGCTGATTTTGCTGTACCTGCGAATGTATGTTCTAATACCAGTGTTTTATTTACTAATACAACAATTTCAGGTTTTAATCAAACCTGTACTCAGGATTCTATATATACTTGGAACTTTGGCGATGGATCACCAGAGCAACAATCCATTCAAAATATAAATCATACGTACACCACACCTGGGAATTACCAAGTCACTTTGACAGCAGAGGGGTATTGTGGCAAGGCAACTAAAACAATGCAAATTTGTGTAGAAGCTCCATTAGTTCCTGTGTTTACCTTGAATACAACTGCCGGTTGCGGCCCATTATCAGTTAGTACAACTAATACAACTGTTACTACAAATTCTTGTGCTCCTCCTACGTATTTATGGACCGTTACTTATGCTGCCGCAAATTGTGGGACAGCGCCATCGTACACCTATTCAAGTGGTTCCAGTACCTCTGCAAGTCCTGTTTTTAGGTTTGTAAATTCAGGAATCTATTCAATTTCATTGACTGTAACAAATTCCTGTGGCTCTGTCACTTCTGCAATTCAAACCGTAACAGTTAAGCAACCTCCAACAGCAATCATAAATCTAATTGCTGATTTTTGTGGGCCAACAACAATTACCCCAACAGCTGTGGTCAATGCTTGTGCCCCTTTATCGAGTACGTTGACTTACGCTTGGAGTTTCCCAGGAGGAATTCCTGCTTCATCAACATTAGCAAATCCGGGTGTAATTAGTTACAGTACATCTGGAAATTATATGGTTTCATTGATTGTAACTAACGAATGTGGAAATTCTATTTTAGCAACAGAAGCTTTTGCTATAAATGATGTTCCTGTTTTGACAAATACGCCTTTGACACAAACAATTTGTTCCGGTACTTCTTCTACTTTGGTAAACTTAACTTCCACTCCTGCAGGAGCAACTTATAGTTGGACTGCTACAGCTTCTCCGGGAATTACGGGCTATGTTAGTTCAGGAACTAGTACAATTCCGGTTCAGACTTTAGTTAATTCCGGTATAACTTCAGGGACAGTAACCTATGCAATAACACCAAAAATAGGTACTTGTAATGGTGTAACTACTAATTATATAATTACGGTAATTCCTGCACCAAAAATAACTTCTCAACCCGTTTCGAGTTCAGTTTGTAAAGACGGAATTCTAACTCCGCTTAGTTTTGTTTTGAGTGGGGTAACTGGAACACCTACTTATCAATGGTATTCTAATACTACTAATTCAAATGTTGGAGGAACTTTAATACCTGGAGAAACAAATGTTACTTATACTCCGTCAACAGCTACTGTTGGTACATTTTATTATTATTGTATTATTTCATTACCTTCTGGCGGATGCTCTAGTATTAAAACTAATGTTGCTGTCATAGCAATTAGTCCTTTGGTTACAATTAGTGCAGAACCAACACCAACTCAAAGCATATGTGTGGGAGCAACAATTGCAAGCCCATTAACGGTAAGTTATTCGGGAGGAACAGGAACGGCAACTTATCAATGGTATTCGAATGTTATTAATTCAAATATTGGAGGAATTTTAATTTCCGGTGCTACTAGTTCAAGTTATACACCACCGGTTTTTGTAGCAGCAGGAACTACTTATTTCTATGTAGAAGTAACTTTATCAGGAAACGGATGTGGTCCAATAACAAGTAATCCAGCTGAAGTTATTGTATTTTCAGATCCAACAATAAGTACTCAACCAATCGTTTCTCAGACATTGTGTCAAGGTTCAACTCCTCAGGATTTACAAGTTACCGCAATAGGAGGGACAGGGGCATTTTTATATCAATGGTATTCAAATACAATAAATTCTAACAGTGGTGGGACTTTAATTTCAGGTGCAACAAATGCTTTTTATACACCGCCAACGACGGTTGTAGGTACCGTATATTATTATTGTAAAATAAGTCAAAGTAGTGCAGGTTGCGAAGTAATTAGCGCTCCTGCAGCAGTTATAGTTATTGCCGCACCAACAATTGTAAACCAACCCGTTTCAAGTACTGCTTGTCAAAATGGAACGCCAACAACGTTATCTGTTACCTATACAAATGGCGTTGGAACACCAACCTATCAATGGTATTCAAATACTTCAAATTTAAATAGTGGTGGAACTTTAATTTCTGGTGCAACGAGTGCTACTTATTCACCACCAGCTTTGATTGTTGGAACACTTTATTATTATTGTGTTATCACATTGCCATCAGGTGGTTGTTCTAGTATCAGTTCGAATACTGCCACTGTTAGCGTTACGTCAGGAGCAATTATTACTAGTAATCCAACACCAACTCAAAGTTTATGTGTAGGAGCAACTATTGCAAGTCCATTAACAGTAAGTTATTCAGGAGGAACGGGAACTGCTGCTTATCAATGGTATTCAAATACTGCAAATTCAAATATTGGTGGAACTTTAATTTCGGGTGCAACTAGTTCAAGTTATACGCCACCGGTTTTTACTACAACAGGAACTACTTATTTCTATGCAGTAGTAACTTTATCAGGAAGCGGATGCGGTCCAATAACAAGTAATCCAGCCGAAGTTATTGTAGTTGCAGATCCATCAATAAGTACTCAACCAATCCCTTCTCAGATATTGTGTCATGGAGCCACTGCTCAAGACTTACAAGTTATTGCAGCAGGAGGAATCGGAACATTTTCATATCAATGGTATTCAAATGTTGCAAATTCAAATACTGGAGGAGCTTTAATTTCGGGAGCAACAAACGCAATCTATACACCATCAACTTCAAGTGTAGGAACACTATATTATTACTGTATTATTTCTCAAACTGGTTTTGGTTGCAGTGTGACGACTAATACAGCGGCAGTAATAGTAAATTTGGCACCAACATTCTCCTTACAACCCATCTCGAGCACCGTTTGTTTGGGAGAAATACCAACACTTTTAAAAGTAACTTCGATTAATGGAGTAGGAACGCAACAGTATCAATGGTATTCTAATACTGTGAATTCCTTAATAGGAAGTCAGCTTATTCCAGGTGCATCAGCTGATAACTATAATCCTCCGACAACTGCAGTTGGAACTGTATATTATTATTGTGTAATTACTTTTTCAACCGGTGGATGTTCGATTTTAACCTCTACTATTGCTGCAGTTCAGGTCAATCAAAATCCTGTAATTGCAAATAAAACAGCTGTAATTTGCAGTAGTGCAACTTTTACTATTTCACCTGATTCTTCAAGCGGTGATATTGTGCCTGTTGGAACTACTTATAGTTGGTCGGCGCCTACAATTATTCCTTCAAATGCTGTTACGGGAAGTCATACAGGAACTGGGCAAAATGAAATTAGTCAAACGCTAATTAATACGACTACTAGTCCGGCAACAGTTACATATACCGTTATTCCAACTTCAGGGTCATGTGCAGGAGCTAGTTTTACAGTTACAGTTACGGTAAATCCGGCTGTAAATTCTAATAGTATTGTTACTAATAGTACTTGTTTTGGTAGTAATACAGGTTCAATACAAACCAATTTAACTGGTGGAATTCCTTTTAGTTCGGGAGCACCTTATTTAATTTCTTGGACAGGACCCAACAGTTTCACCTCTAATGCAGCAGTTATCACTAACCTGAAACCAGGAGATTATACGCTTTCAATTACAGAGAATGGAGGTTGTCCTTTTGAAAAAACATACACAATCACAGAACCAGATGCCATTGCTTTAACTACTGACTTTGAAAATGATAGCACTTGTTTTGGAAGTGACAATGGTGCAATAGCAATTTCAATAACAGGGGGAACTTTGAATTATAAATATGCTTGGACTTTGAATGGTACTCCATTTGCAAATACCCAAAATATTTCTAATTTAAGTCCGGGAGAATATATAGTTTCTGTTTCGGATGCCAATAATTGTGGTCCGGTAACGGCTACTTATACGATTACTGAACCACCCTTTTTACAGGTAAACTTAGTTAGTCAAACCAATGTTTTGTGTTTTGGAACCGCAACCGGAGCCATAACTATTAATGTGGCAGGAGGAACGCCAACTCAAATTTCTCCGGGTATTTTCGATTATAATTATGCTTGGACTGGGCCTAATAATTTTACAAGTTCCAATAAAAATTTAAATACTATTTCAGCGGGTACCTACAATTTGATTGTGACCGATAATTCCGGTTGTACCAAAAATCTATCTGTGATTGTGACTCAATCTCCCGAAATTTTGATGACAGCGACTACCACTGCTATCAATTGTTACGGCGATAATAATGCATCAATTGATGTTGCTGTTTCAGGTGGAGTTGCGCCTTATAATGTGCTTTGGAATACGTTAGCTACAGGGACTTTTCAGGATAATCTTTCGGCGGGAGATTATGTAATTACAGTTACGGATGCTACTAATTGTCAACAAACATTAAATGTAAATATACCAGAAGTGCCTATTTTTACAACAAAACCGGTAGTTAAAAATATTTCTTGTTTTGGTGCAAAAGATGGAAGTATTACCTTGAATTTAGTTGGGGGAATTGCTCCGGTATCTTTAGTTTGGAGTGACGGAAGTACAGCTGGTTTAACTCGAAATAATCTTGGCCCCGGGACATACACAGTAACTATCAGCGATGGAAAACCTTGTGAAATAAAGAAAACCTTTGTTATACTTGAGCCGCAAGCATTAGTTTTAACGGCTAATGTTTCCAATGCATTCGATTGTGATAATGCGAACAGCGGAGCCATAAATCTTATGGTATCCGGAGGTTCAGTACCATATACTTTTGCGTGGTCCAATGGCGCTACAACGGAAGATTTAACGAATATTCCAGCAGGCAATTATTTAATTACGGTTACAGATGCAAATGGTTGTACAAAACAGGAGCAATATAGCATTAACAGACAACAGCCTATAACAATTGGTATCGGCACAAAAACATTGGTTGATTGTGACACCAGAGCGGTGGAACAAAATTTTATTGCCCAAGTTTCAGGTGGTTTTCCTCCTTATTCATTAGTATGGTCCAGCGGAATAGTTAGCGGAACTATGAATGAAATAATGACTACTGATCAAAGTGGAACTATAGTTTTAAATGTTACCGATGCTTTAGGTTGTATGGCAAATTATTCTTTCAATGTTGAGGTACCAGTATTCGGAAATCCTTCTTTTAGTACAAACTCCTATTCTTATTCTACCTACGGAATTTATTCGATTGTTGATCCGATTCAATTTACAAATACGGCAACGGGAGGCTACAGTGCTATCTCTTGGAATTTTGGTGACGGTAGTGTTTCTACCGAAGAAAATCCAATTCATTCCTATGTAAATGAAGGCAGTTATGTAGTGACTCAAACCGTTACTTATCCTTTAGGGTGCGTGTATACTTACGTTGTTACGTTGTTGATTGATAAAGGATATAAATTAATGATTCCAAATGGTTTTACTCCAAATTTAGACGGTATTAATGAAAATTTTAAACCGGTTTTTAAAGGGTTAAAAACAATACAAATGGATGTATATGACACTTGGGGCGAATTGATATTTACCGAAAATGGAGAAACCCTTCGTGGTTGGGACGGCAAAATAAAAGGAAAAGATTCTGAAAACGGAAATTACTATTACAAAGTAAAAGCGACTACTTTCTATGGGACAATTCTAAACGAAAATGGACCTTTTACATTAATAAAATAAGCACTATAAAAATGAAAATTAAAGTAATAGTATATATAGTTCTGTTGAGTATTTCTTTTTCTGCTAAGGCACAAGATCCTATTTTTACTCAATATTTTATGGTGCCGGAAACCTTGAATCCTGGTTTTACAGGTTTTTTAGAAACGACTACTGCGGGAATTTTGCACAAAACCCAATGGCCGGAACTTAATTTTAGAGTTGATACTGATTTTGGATTTATAAACACTTGGTCCGAAAATGCAAACAGCGGAATAGGAATTAGTATTTTGAACCACAGAGAAAAAGTAACCAATTATAATTTTACTCAAGTTAATGTCAATTATGCGTATCGGGTTCAACTTAATGATAATTGGTTTTTTCGACCTGCAGTAGAAGTTGGTTTTGGAAATAAATCATATGGTTTTCAGAATATTATTTTAGAAGATCAAATGAATATCGATTCAGGAACTATAAATAATTCTAGTGTAGATCCGCTGTTGCTCAATGATAAAGTTAGTTTTTTTGATTTTTCTGCCGGAATGCTTTTTAACAATGAAAATGCTTGGTTTGGAGCTTCAGTAAAACATATTAATAAACCTAATATTTCATTTGCTGCCAATGGAAATGTGCCTTTAGAAACCTTCTTTTCTGTCAATGCCGGATATGAATTCTTATTGGGGGATTACATCGACATTACCTATCTTCCTTATGAAACCAGAATGCTTTTGACTTCAAATTATATGAATCAAGGACAATACAGCCGGTTTGATTTAGGAGTTGGGTTGGTTTTTAAGAAATTCTTTTTTGGAGTTACAGCAGCTACTAATCCCGGAAAAAAAGCAATCAACAGTCATTTCTTGACTTCAATAAATCCATATGGAGGGTTGCAATACGAACATTTTAAATTTGGTTATTCGTATGATTTTAATACTTCAAAAATAGGAAACACAGGAGGGATTTATGAACTTTCGGTAATTTACCAATTTGATTTAAAAGTGAAATGTTTTGGTTGTCCTAATTATTATTGATTTATATTTGAATAGAAATTACCCTCCAAATTTCACATAAAATCTAAGTTTTTCCAATTTTAAAATCTTTGAAAAAAAGATAAAAATATATTTAATAAAATTAAGTCTATATTTTTAAATATAATATAATTTATTTCGATAATACTGATAATTATCAGTATTTCTATTTAAGTAAAAACATAACTTTGAAAGACCTAACTTAATTTTTTGTACCATGGAAAATAAATATTTGTTTTTAGTTGTAGTAGCGTTACTAGCTCTTGGCAGCAATTCAAGTAATGCTCAAAGTAGTAATTGGATAGCACCTGAACATTCAAATAGTGTAAAAAACCCATTTGCAGGTAACGAAAGTGCTACTGCCGATGGTAAGAAAATTTTTGAGCAGATGTGCGTTTTATGTCATGGAGTACAAGGAAAGGGAAATGGAGCGGCAGGATTGACTTTGGAAAGAAAACCAGCAAATTTTTTAGCTTTAAAAGTGACAAAAGAAACTGATGGAGCTATTTTTTGGAAAATCACAAATGGAAAAACACCAATGGCATCCTACGAAGAATTATTGACAGAAGACCAACGGTGGAAATTAGTTAATTATATCAGAGTGTTAGGAACCAAAAAACGATAAGAGAAGTTTCGTTTTTTGTTAATTACAGTAAAAAAAACTCCACACCCGCTAGTAATGGGTATGGAGTTTTTTTGTGTATATATTCTCCTTTGTATTCAAAAAGAAGATACTTTTTATGTGTTGGTTTTTAGAGATAAAGTTAAACGGTGATTTTACGTTTCAACTCAATTCCTACTGCTATTGCAATACTGATTATAGCTGAAAATAGTAAAAAGATAGTAGCGCTATGAGTCAATGTAATCAAAATAGGACCAACAATTCCTGCTGCTGCCCAAGCTGTTAAAACATATCCCAAAACACTTCCGACTTGCTCAGTACCAAAAATATCCCTGATAAATGCCGGTATCGTTGCAAATGCACCACCATAACAGCTAATAATAACAAAAACCAATATTTGGAACAGCAATGCATTTGTTGTGAAGGCAAGAGCTGCAAAACAAATTAATTCAATAATTAAGAAAGTCATAAAGGTATTCCATCGCCCAATTTTATCTGAAATAGAAGACCAAAATAAACGTCCTAGTCCGTTGCTTAAGCCAATTAGACCTACAAATAAAATTACTTGTGAACCTTCTAAATTAGCAAATTCCTTTCCTAAAATTGCCGCTTTTGAGATAATCCCAATCCCACAAATCGTATTTAAAAACAATAATAACCAAAGGCTATAAAATCTGCTCTCTTTGAAAATAGCACTTTTTTCTGGAGTGCTGATTGTATTGGTTGCTGTTTTAGAAGCTAAAGTATTAACCGGGGATTCTAGGTATAAAGCAGCAAGTAACATGAAAATAAAATAGACAATCCCTAAAATATAAAAGGCATTGGCTACGCCAAAATTTTGTGTAAGTGGCGTAATTACTTGCGAAGCAATGATAGAACCAAAAGCAAAAGACATAATAATTAGCCCGGAAGCAAAACCAGGTTTATCCGGAAACCATTTTAGAACAGTTCCTACCGGAGTGATATAACCAAGCCCTAAGCCAATCCCACTTATAATCCCGAAGCATAAATAGAATAAAAAAATACTTTGCAAATGAATAGAAAAACCAGCGCCAATTAATCCTAAACCATAAAATAAAGCCGCTAGAATTCCCGCCTTTTTCGGCCCTATTTTTTGTACAAAACTACCCAAAAATGCTGCGGATAATCCCAAGAAACAGATAGCCAGCATAAAGGCATTTTTTAATAAGCTGATATCCCAGCCAAGTGCATTTTTTATGGGTTCTACCCAAATACTATAGGCATATACGGAACCAATTGAAAGTTGAATAGTCATGCCGGCGGCAGCCATCATATATTTATTTTTAGCCATTTTGAAGTTTTTTTAAATTATGGAATAGGTTTGGGGTGACGGTTAAACAACAGTAAAATCTCGAATTATTTAATGACTACGATATCGGGATTAAAATACTGTTTGAAAATGGTTGCTGCTTTTTCGATTTCGGCAGTAGTTGGCGCTTTAATTTCGGCAAAAGCATAATCTAATTGTAAAAGTTCCCATTTGTGTTTTCCTAGTTGATGAAATGGGATGATTTCTACTCGTTCCACCGTTTTATAATCTGTAAAATGTTGTCCCCATTCCCGCAAGTATTCTTCTTGGTCTGTCCATCCCGGAACTAATACATAGCGAAGCCACATTGGTTTTCCGGTACTTTCTCTATATTTTGCAATTTTTAAGGTAGTTTCATTTTTTAGACCTGTTAGCTTTTTGTGCCATTCTTTATTGATGTGTTTGACATCCAAAAGCAATATATCGGTTCTTTCTAAAAGAGATTTGGTTTGGGAATCTAATACGCGTCCGTTCGAATCTAAGCAGGTATTAATGCCATTTTCGTGCAAACGATCAAAAAACGGAATTAGTTTGGCGCGTTGTAAAAGAGGTTCTCCGCCAGAAACGGTTACGCCGCCTTTTTCGCCAAAATAAGTCTTTTGATGTAATGCTTTTTCAATCAATTCTTCAATGGGAATAAGAGTTCCGCCATTGATGTCTAAAGTATCCGGGTTTTGACAATATAAGCATCGGAATTGACATCCTTGTACAAAAATCACCATTCGTATTCCTGGACCATCATGGGTGCCAAAAGTTTCTAAAGAGTGAATGCGGAGAACATCAGTTTGGTTGGTGTTTAAAACTTCGTCTGGATTGGGTTGTTCTGGGAAATACATAAGGGATATGAAATGAAAACAATTTTACTTGTTTTTGGTATAAAAAAATAGCCTGTCTAAAGAATTAAAACGGTTGAAGGCTTTATTTCAGACAGGCTACTATTCGTTAAAATAAACAGAGACACTCAAGAATCAGTATTGAATTACATGTTTTCATGAAATGTTCTACTGATTACTTCTAATTGATGTGCTTTGGATAATCGTACAAAATTAACCGCATAACCTGAAACGCGAATGGTTAATTGTGGGTAATTTTCCGGATGATTGTAAGCGTCAACCAATGTTTCTCTGTTCAAGATATTGACATTTAAATGGTGCGCATCGCGACCAAAATAAGCATCAAGAGTAGTTGTTAAATTGGTAACTTGTTCTTCTCTGCTAGACCCTAATGATTTTGGAACCATAGTGAAAGTATAAGAAATACCATCCTGAGCATCATTGTATTTTAATTTACTTACAGAATTTAAGGAAGCGATTGCACCGTTTACATCTCTACCATGCATTGGGTTTGCTCCTGGTGCAAAAGATTCTCCTGCTTTACGGCCATCAGGAGTTGCACCTGTATTAGTTCCGTACATAACATTTGAAGTAATAGTAAGTAAAGAAAGAGTAGGAGTAGCATTTTTATAAGCTACATGTTTTCTTAATTCCGCGATAAAAAGACTCGTAATTTCTATAGCAATATCATCTACACGATTGTCATCGTTACCAAATTTTGGAAAATCACCTTCTATTTTGAAATCAACAGTTAAACCTTGTTCATCTCGTATTGGAGATACTTTTGCATATTTAATAGCAGATAAAGAGTCGGCAATGATAGAAATCCCGGCTGCACCATACGCAATATCAATATTTGGGTCACTGTCAATTAAAGCCATTTGTGCTCTTTCGTAATAGTATTTATCGTGCATGTAGTGAATGATATACATTGATTTTGCATATACTCGTGCTACTTCAGATAATGTGGTTTTAAAGACTTCCATTACTTTGTCATAGTCTAAAACAGCATCATTCATTTCTGGAATGTTGTTAATGACTTTAACTCCTTTTTGTTCTTCGCGACCGGCATTTAAAGCCATTAATAATGCTTTTGGTAAATTGGCACGAGCCCCAAAATGCTGAATAGTTTTTCCAATTTTTTGATAGGAAACACAACATGCAATTCCGTAATCGTCTGAACCACGGTTGGATCTCATTAAATCGTCATTTTCGTATTGAAGTGATGAAGTATCGATAGAAACTTGTGTACAGAAATCTTTAAATCCTTTTGGTAAACTTTGAGACCACAAAATAGTTAAATTCGGTTCTGGTGAGGCGCCTAAGTTATATAAGGTTTGTAAAAATCGGAAAGAGGTTTTGGTAACTTTTGTTCTTCCGTCGTTCAATTGTCCACCAATAGCTTCGGTTACCCAAGTTGGGTCTCCACCAAATATTTCATCATAAGCACCCGGACGTAAATGACGCACTAATCTCAATTTCATTACAAATTGATCGACTAATTCTTGTGCTTCTTCTTCATTTATTAAACCGGATAATAAGTCGTTTTCAATATAAATATCTAAGAAAGAAGAAACATTTCCTAGAGACATAGCGGCTCCGTCTTGTTCTTTTACAGCACTTAAGTAAGCTAGGTAAGTAAATTGAACTGCTTCAAGTGCATTTGTTGCCGGACCTGAAATATCAATGCCATAGCTTTGCGCCATGATTTTCATGTCTTGTAAGGCTTTAATCTGATCTGAAATTTCTTCGCGCAAACGAACTTTATGATCGGTCATTTCGCCTGTTGTACTTGCAAAATCAGCTTTTTTAGCGACTATAAGTCGGTCTATACCGTAAAGTGCAACACGTCTGTAATCACCAATGATTCTTCCTCTGGCATAATTATCCGGTAAACCGGTTAATACGTGTTTAGAGCGATAGTTTCTAATTTCGCTGTCGTAAGCATTAAATACGGCTTGATTGTGGTCTTTGGCATAGTTGAAAATGTCAATCACACGATCAGAAACTTTTAATCCTTTTTCGGCAACGGCAGATTCTACCAGTTTAACCCCTCCGTAAGGTTTCATGGCTCTTTTTAAAACAGCATCTGTTTGTAGTCCTACAATTACTTCATTCGCTTTATTGATGTAGCCTGGTCCAAATGAAGTGATGTTAGATATAATTTCAGTATCAATGGCTAAACATCCATTTTTGCTGCGTTCTTCCAGTAAAGCTTCTTTACAAACATTCCATAAATGGGTTGTTTTTTTTGATGGTCCAACTAAGAAGCTGGCATCTCCCTCATATGGGAAGATATTATTTAAAACAAAATCATATACATTAATAGTGTCGTTCCATATTCCAGTTTTAAACAGAACAGTTTCGGTCATATTTTCCATAACAATCTAAATTATTTATTAAATATCAGTGTAAATTATATTTTGTTTCAATTAATTTACAACTCAAATTTAAGAACTTTTCAAGTAGGAAATTGTGCCGAAAAACACTTTTCGACTATGTTTTGTTTTTTATGAAAATATGATATTTTTATAACCTGTTTTGCTGTTTTATTTTTGTTTTTGTACTTTTTTTGGAGTTAAAAGTGACGTTTTGTTAGTTTTAAAAATTAACATTTATATAAAAAAGACTACAAATAAAATAATTTACTGTCAGTTTTCATACAAATAAATATATTGTATTACAAGAAAGCATAATTTTAAAAACTGATAATTGGATAGTTTTTTTCTATTTTAGAATCAAATATTAGAGGGTATGCGGTTGAAAATGTCTTTTTTATTAGAAAAAAATCAATTTTAAGGGGGTTAAAATTATTTGTTGATTTTTTGTGTGAAAATTTCAATCGTTATAGTTGAAAGAAAATAACTACTTAATGTTTTCTTGGTATTTCTTTAAAGACAAAATTGCTTTCTCTTGTATTTTAGTCTGTAAAAAACCAGTCCATCCAAACAAAAAACCGGTAATTCCCAAGGCTTGTTTTGACCATTTCCAAATATCAAAATCATCAATATGTTTTATGATTAAACCATCCTGAAAATGAAATTGAGACGTAATGACATTTACCACAGGTCTGTTGGTTTTACTAAAATTATATGTAGCAATCCATTTTGCAGAACCTATATATTCATTCGATTCTATATCTGAAAATTCAATTTTTAGATTTCCTTTACTGTTTTCAAGAAGCATTTTCCACATTTGACTCACTTCATTTCCTTTTAATAAACCAAAAGCAGGATCACGAAATTTGATGTTGGGCGAATAACATTCGCTCATTGTAACGGCATCCGCATTTGCAAATGCAGTGTAGAATTTTTTAAGTGTATTTTCGTTTTGGTTCATATTAATAGAATGTAAACAATAAAAATAATTTTGTTAAAATTAGCAATTTAATTCTAATAATTAAAAGTAGGGTCTTTAATTTATACTTTTATTAAATAAAATAGGATTTGTTGCATTATTAGGAATTGGATGTTTCAAACTGGGAACGAATTAAAAATAAAAAAAGGACAGGGTTTTGAGTTCCTATCCTTTTTTATACTCTAAAAAGAGTGTTTTCTACTAAATGATGTTCTTATTTTGTAGCGGGAATAATGTCAATTATCACGGTACGGTTGTAAAAACGTTCTTCAGGAAATTTATTTTCAAAAGGCGATACATTTTGATCTTCTCCAAAACCATGTACTTCAAAAGTGACATCATTTCTGCCGGCATTTGATAATGCTTTTTCGATAATGTTTTTCACTTCATTGGCTCTGTCTAAAGATAAACTCATATTGTATGCTTCTTCACCAATGATATCGGTATGACCATGAATGATAACTACTCCGTTTTTAGGAATTTTTGGGGCAACAACCTCAGTCAAATATTTCTCATACATTGCAATTGCTTTTGATTTATTAAATTCAAAAATAATGCTGTATCTAAGTCCTTCTTCGGTTCCGGATGGAGTCCAAAGCACCATATGTGTAGTTGTTTCCTGTTCTACGATTTGGCCACTTTTTGTTTGTCCAATCATTTTTACTTTATAATCACCTTCAGGTCGGGTTCCCATAATATTTTTACCAGGAATACTCACTTTTTCTTGTGTGTAAGGACCAAAAGATTTTACAGCACCATCAGGATCTGTTGTTTGTAAAGACCATGAAGAATATGCTTCGTTTGAACCTGTGGTATCAAAGGTTACATAACTATCTACCGGAGCTTCCTGAACGGTAACAAATTCTAATGGTTTTAGCGGAGCATCAGGACCACTTTGAAATTCCATTAATAAATTGGGTGAGTTACTTTCGATAGAAACCCTGCGATCCCCTTCACGAAGCAATTCTAATTCTTTTGTTGCTCCTGGTTGTTCTGATGGTATACTTGGTTTGAACTGACCTCTGACAGTTATTCTGGCAGGATTTATTTCGAAAACAGTAACTAAGTAGTTTTTGATTGATTCTGCCATAAGTACACCATCTTCCGGACCTTTTTCAGAAGAACCGACCAATGTAATTGTTGTAGCAGGATTTTTTACCATACGATCTCCAAGAATGTTGATGACATTATAATAAACAGTCATTTGTCTATCGGAACGACCAGAAGGATTTACAGATGCAGTTATGCCTACTTGTTCTTCTTTGAAATTTTTTGCATCTTCTTTTCCTATTCGTTTGTAACGACTTGGAATTTCATTAGATCCAAGGTCATAAAAAACATAGTTTCGTAAAGGAAATAACTCTCTTACGTTACGTTCTCCGGCGATATTCTTAGGTGCATAAACTGAAAATTGTACTTGAGGTGTTACAGCTATTGGAGCCATAATTTCAGTTCCTTGTCCAAATTTTAAAGCAACACCAGCTCTGACGGTGGTGATGTTCCAAGTTTCTGTGGCACGTGGATTTTGACCAAAATAAGGTTGGAAAGCTACAAAAGGAGATAAAACAAATTGTGTTTTATTATTCTGTGAAGATAACGGTATGTCGTAACCTGCTCCAATTTGCATTGAAATAATCGTTTTTTCTATGTTATTAAAATCACCTTCTACATTTGGAGTTGCTTCCTGATTTGGGAAAGCCGGATTGATTCCTAGTTCATATGTAAATGATTTATCCATATTGAAAGCCAAACGTGGTCCTCCGTACAAATAAAAGTTAGATTTGAATGGTGCAAAGCGTAAACTTGGTTCTACAGTAATATAGCTTAAGTCAGTCGATAAATCTGCTGGGCAATCACATGCTGTTTTTTGTTGGTCAAAAGAACCTTTACGACTGTCATAACCCGCTTGAAGCATAAATCCCCATCTTGAATCCGGACGATGAAATTCTAAAAGTGGTGCTACAAAAAGTCCAACACCATCACCATCATGAAAAGTAACCGGAGGAGTGAAAGCCGCATTTAATTGACGGGTTGAACCCCGATAAAAATTAAAATTAGCGCCACCTGCAACTCCAAAAAACCAAGAAGGTTTCGTGTAAGTGACTGTTGGTGTTTCTTGTGCCTGAACAGGAGTTTCAATACTTAACCATGCAAAAGCAATTAGTGCTAAACTTTTGACAGTTATAGTATTATAAGGTCTTGACATGCAAGACCCTAATTTAAAATTAGTTTTAGTTTTCATTTTTTACGGCTTAGTGATTATGTTAGTATGTGTCATGACTACAGCTCCATTTCTGGCAAGCATTCTGCCTTTTGCAGTTGAGTGTGATCCCATTGTTATAGATTGTAAGGCTAAAATATTTCCTTCAAATGAGGTATAGTCTCCAATAGTTGCAGAGCTTCCTGTTTGCCAAAAAACATTTTTTGCAAGTGCTCCACCGGTAAGTTTTATATTTCCACCAGCTCCGCCTATAGTAGTAAAGGCTGATGCAACTTGGAATATCCAAACATCAGTTGCGCTGCCCGAAAGAGTTAAATCACCAGATTGTACCAAAAGTGTAGAGGTAGATTTATAAATACCGGCAACTAACGTTTTTCCGCCTTGATCGCCTGAAACAGTTATAGGTGCGCTATACGATGCACCTTCGGCAAAAAGATATGCGTTTGTAAGGTCTAATTTTGCTTGTGTCAGCATTGCGGCTATTCCTAGAGGTGCAATATCATCAGAGGCATAAATAGCACCATTTACTATAATCGCAGGTGGAAATCCTGTAATTGAAGAACGAACACCAGGACTTATTCCAACATCCATATTTCTGATTTCACTAAAGCCGGCATTGTTGCTGACTCCTACACCGGATAAAATTCCGAATCTTTCAGCTGAACCAAGATTTACAGTATTTCCAACTATGGCTGAATTAGTATTAAACTCCCAAACATAGTTATTGGCCAAAGATACACCAGCTAAATTTTTTGCTTTTGTATTAATTGTAGCCGTATAGATAGTTCCGGCTATAAGTGCAGTTGTTGGGTTAAAAGATAATGTTGTACCTGAATATGTAACTGCTCCGGGTACTATTATCGTTCCGTTTTTTAACGTAAATGAGTTTGCATTGATGGTTAACGGATCCATTGCTACACTAAAATTAGCAGTGATTGTTTTATTTAGAGCAACACCTGTAGCATTGTCTGCAGGATCAGTTGTAATTATTTTGGGAGCTGTAGTAGATCCTGTTGTAAATGTCCATGTATAATCGTTTTTCAATGGTGTTCCTTCCAGATTTTTAACGCCTTTGGTTATAACAGCAGTATAAATTGTATTGATTGCCAAAGCTGTATCAGGTGTGAAATAAGCACTGGTTCCAATGTAAGAAACGGTTCCCGCTACAGCTGTTATTCCTTGTTTTAAAGTAAAATTTGATGTGTTAATGGTAGAATGATTCATTGCCATATTAAAATTCACAGCAACAATTTTATTCAGGAATACATTGGTCGCATTGTTAGTAGGATCAGTGGTGGCTACCATCGGGGTAATCGTTGAACCAGTACTAAAAGTCCAAGTATAATCAGCTTGTAAAGCGTTTCCCATTATATCTTTAACCAATGTTTTAATTGTACCTGTATATGTTGTATTTGGCAAAAGCGGATTTGTTGGAGTAAACAAAGCAGTTGATCCGCTAAAGGAAACTGTCCCTGCAACTAAAGTAGATCCTTGCAAAATAAAAGAAGATTGATTGAAAGTTGTTGCATTCATCTCTTCATTGAAGACTACCGAAATAGCTTGGTCTAGAGGAACATTAATAGTACCATTGTCAGGATTTGTGACTACCACAGTTGGACAAACGGCATCGATTTGTTCGAAATCATCCTTTGCACAACCGGAAACGAATGCAATAAATAGTATTGCAAAAGAGAACAGAAATTTTTTAGCTTTCATTTTGTTAGATTTTGAGGGTTAATTTATTTTAATAGGACAAAGGTGGTTCGGTTAATGTGCTTTTGTGTTATACAATTTTTAAGGAGAGTTGTATTATTCACATATTTTGTTGTATTTAATCGATATAAAAGTTTAATTGTAAGTGAATTGTTAGTAATGAAGTAATTTTTTGAATATCGCTTGGAACTTCTGTGTGACTTTGGATTAAAAAAGGGGAAATAATTTTCGGGATGATGGATTTTTGAAAGCAGTATTAAAATAAATTCTAACAGGCGCAGACTATTTTATGTTCTTAATCGTTCGTATATTTGCGAATAATAAAAAGACAAACGTATGACTGTGAGCGCAAAACCAACTTACTTTACCAAAGACCAAGAGCAAACGGCACGATTCGCAAAAGCATTGGGGCACCCGGTCCGAATTGCTATACTTCAATTATTAAACTCACAAACCTGTTGTTTTCATGGCGATATGGCGCAAGAACTTCCTATTGCAAAATCTACTTTGTCTCAGCATTTAAACGAATTAAAAGATGCCGGTTTAATTCAGGGGAATATCACGCCACCAACAGTTAAGTATTGTATTAATAAAGAAAATTGGCAATTAGCCAAAATGCTTTTAAACGATATTTTGAAATAAGTTTATGATTTTTTTATTTGTTATTGGTACGCTGTTTATTTATTAGTTCGTAAATTTACGAATAGAAAAATAGCTTAAAAATGAAAACAATTAAAGTACTCGGACCTGGCTGTGCTAAGTGTAAAACAACATTTAATAACGTTCAAGAAGCTGTAAAACAGTTGGGAATTGAAGCGGAAATTATCAAAATTGAAGATATCGAAGAAATGATGAAATACAACATCTTGACAACTCCAGTTTTGATGATTGATGATGTGATCAAAGTAAAAGGCAGAATTGCTCAAACTGACGAAATTAAAACATTTTTAAAAGAATAAAACAATGGAAAATCAAAGATTAGTAAAAGAAATTTGCCCAACAACAACTCAGGATTGGGTAAAGAATGGCGCTCTCTTAGTAGATGTTCGTGAAGCTGATGAAGTAGCACAATTAGCTTATGATGTGCCTAATATCATTAATATTCCGTTAACTGTTTTTGAAGAAAATTTTACAAAAATTCCAAAAGACAGGGACGTAGTATTAGTATGTAAATCCGGTGCTAGAAGTCTAAGAGCTGCAGGATTCTTGGTTAATCACGGTTACGATAAAGTCGTTAATATGAAACATGGAATGATTCGTTGGGTTCAAAAAGGATTTCCTACAATAGGAGATACATCTTCCGTTATGGGAAATGGCGGTACTTCCTGTTGCTCAGGTTCAAGTTGCTGTTAATTTAATTCAATTGCGTTATGTTTGACTGGGTTCAAAGTTTTGCAGACTGGCTGATATATTCCGTGTTTCAAATAGCAAGGGGAACAAAACTGGGTGATGCCTTGAACTTTTTTGTATTCGACAGTATTAAAATCTTTATTTTACTTTTTTTTATCACGATTTTAATGGGGATAATCAATTCTTATTTTCCTATCGAAAAAGTTCGTGATGCACTCCAAAAAAGGAAATGGTATGGGTTGGATTATTTCATTGCCTCATTCTTCGGGACAATAACTCCTTTTTGTTCCTGTTCCTCAGTTCCGCTATTCATTGGTTTTGTTCAAGGAGGAATTCCCTTGGGAGTAACTTTTGCTTTTTTAATTTCTTCTCCCTTGGTCGATGCTGTAACTGTTGCCATGTTCATAGGAATGTTTGGTTTCAAAACGACTATTATTTATGTGGGTAGCGGAATCGTACTTTCTATGATAGCCGGTTTTATTTTAGGCAAACTGAAATTAGAACATTTATTGACCGATTGGGTAAAAAATATCATTAAGAACAAACAAGAAGCGTTGAGTTTTGAGGAAGAAAAAAGATCATTTCAACAAAGAATCCCTGATATTTTCAAGGAAGCTATCGGAATAATAAAAGGAGTTGCGCCTTACATTATCATAGGAGTAGCCATTGGCGGATTAATGCACGGATACATACCAACCGGTTTTTTTGAAAAATACATCACCAAAGACAATCCGTTTGCGGTTCCTATTGCGGTCTTAGTAGGGATTCCCATGTATAGTAATACCTCAGGAATTTTGCCCATCATGCAAGTATTGGTAGAGAAGGGGATTCCGTTAGGGACTGTTATTGCTTTTTCGATGGCGGTTGTAGCCTTATCTATTCCGGAAGGATTGTTGCTCAAAAAAATTATGACAACAAAAATGTTGGCTATTTTTTTTGCGGTAGTTACGGTTTGTATCATTTTTTCAGGTTATATTTTTAATCTTATTTTATAAAAAATACTATTTAAATTTTGTTTTGATTTAGTTATATCGTAATATTGCAATATAAATATATTACTATGGGTGCAACAAAAACAGATCACTTTACAGACCAGCAAAATGAACTGGCTATTTTGGCCAAAGCATTAGGACATCCGGCGCGTATTGCTATTATCGAATACTTACTCAAAGTAGAAACCTGCATTTGCGGTGATATTGTGAATGAATTGCCTTTGGCGCAGCCCACAGTTTCACAACATTTAAAAGAATTAAAAAATGCCGGTTTAATCAAAGGAAACTTCGAAGGAGCCAGTATTTGTTATTGTATCAGCGAATCAGGTTTTGAAAAAATAAAAGGCTTTTTTCAACACATTACGACTCATTTAGAGAAAAAGAAAAACGAATGTTGTTAAATTTTTAAATTGAAATTGATATGAAACTTTCACAAATTAAATCCATTTTAAAAACAGCCGAAGCGGTGAACTTTACTTTACCAAACGGCACTTCTGTACCAGAACATTTTCATGTTACCGAAGTAGGTTTAATTACCAAAAACTTTATTGATTGTGGCGGAACTGTTCGTAAAGAAACCGTTGTTAATTTCCAATTGTGGGATGCCAATGATTTTGAACACCGCTTGAAACCTCAAAAATTATTGAATATCATCGAATTATCTGAAAAAGTTTTAGGCATTGGTGATTTCGAAATTGAAGTAGAATACCAAGACACGACGATTGGAAAATATGATTTAGATTTTGATGGAAATGATTTTGTTTTGCTGAACAAAAAAACAGCTTGTCTGGCCCAGGACCAATGTGGGATTCCATCTCAAAAACCTAAAATCCGATTATCGGATAGGAACAATGAACAAAGTTGTTGTACTCCAGGAGGAGGCTGCTGCTAATTTAATACGATAAGCATTTAAAAAAATATGACATTGACTAAAAACATCTTATTTCCGGAAATTGAACAAATAGTTCGCACTTTTAATTTAGAAAGTATAACAGCAGAACGTAAAATCACTTTGCAACCACTTATAGATTTTATTCAGGCTAAAGCAAGTAACCAACAAGAAATCAGGCTTAACTTGATTTGTACACACAATTCCAGACGAAGTCATTTGTCTCAAGTTTGGGCACAAACAGCAGCGGCATATTATGGCATAAAAAATGTTTTTTGTTATTCGGGTGGGACAGAAGCAACGGCTTTATTTCCGATGGCAGCGCAAACATTAGTGAAATCCGGATTTAAAATTAAAACTATTTCCGAGGGTAAAAACCCTGTTTACAGCATAAAATATGCAGCAAACGAACATCCGGTTATAGGTTTTTCTAAAACGTATGATGATGATTTTAATCCACAAAGTGCTTTTGCAGCTATATTGACGTGTTCGCAAGCCGATGGCGGTTGTCCGTTTATTCCGGGAGCCGAAAAACGCATTCCGATTACTTTTGAAGATCCAAAAGCATTCGATAATACGCCGCAACAAGCCGAAAAATATGAAGAACGCAGTTTGCAAATTGCCACCGAATTATTTTATGTTTTCTCACAAATTAATCAATAAGCATGTCAGCAAATAATTGTACTCCGGTTGTAGCCAGAAAAAAATTAAGTTTTCTCGATAGTTATTTAACCCTTTGGATATTTTTGGCAATGGCTATTGGCGTGGCAGTTGGCTATTTTATTCCGTCGAGCAGTGGTTTTATCAATTCCTTTTCGAGCGGAACCACGAATATTCCTTTGGCCATCGGATTAATTTTGATGATGTATCCGCCATTAGCGAAAGTGAAATACGAACAAATGGGCGAGGTGTTCAAAAACACAAAAGTATTAGGTGCTTCCCTGTTTCTGAATTGGATTATAGGTCCTGTTTTAATGTTTTCTTTAGCCTTACTTTTTCTAAACGGATATCCGGAATATATGATTGGAGTAATCCTCATTGGTCTGGCGCGTTGTATTGCAATGGTTGTGGTATGGAACGATTTAGCCGATGGAAACCGAGAATATGCAGCGGGTTTGATTGCTTTAAACAGTATTTTTCAAGTATTATTATACAGTGTTTATGCTTATGTTTTCATCACAATTTTGCCTCCTTATTTTGGATATACCGGTTTTGAAGTAAACATCAGTATTGGTCAAATTGCCGAAAGTGTGGGGATTTATTTAGGGATTCCTTTCGCTTTGGGAATTATCAGTCGTTATGTGTTAATAGCGGCTAAAGGAGTGGATTGGTTTGAAACTAAATATGTGCCTTTTATTTCACCAATAACATTGATTTCATTATTGTTTACCATTGTATTAATGTTCAGTTTAAAAGGCGAATTAATTGTACAAATCCCAATGGATGTAGTTCGTATTGCTATTCCGTTAGTGATTTATTTTGCCATAATGTTTGTGGTTAGTTTCTTTATCGGGAAGTATTTTGGTGCGGATTATTCTAAATCTACTGCCATTGCATTTACGGCAACGGGCAATAATTTTGAATTAGCCATAGCGGTAGCTATTGGTGTTTTTGGTATCAACAGCGGACAAGCATTTGCAGGTGTAATAGGACCTTTAGTTGAAGTTCCAGCCTTAATCGCATTAGTAAACGTAGCTTTTTGGTTCAGAAAAAAGTACTATGCTAAACTGGTATAAAAATAAAGGCTGTATAAATAGTGAATTATGTTCACTTTATACAGCCTTTTTTTATAAATCAGTCGGTTTTATAAAATTTTTATTTCTTCCTTTTTGTTCTAGATCAAAAATAACTAAGGTCAATTCTTTTGTAAATATATCAAGTGATATTGCGGACTGTTTGATGTAATCCACAAATTGTTTATGTTCTTCAGGTGAATTAGTAGCATGATCCAAAAGATTGGAAATTCCAAGAATATTAGCAATATCTAATCGTACTTTGTGAGAAGTCATGAACATCATTTTTTCAAGTCCCAATATGTACTCTTTGTGATATTCTTCTGCCTTTTTTAATTCAGTATTGGCAGCAATTAGTTCTTCTGTACGTTTTTCATTTTCTTGATTCTGATAGGCCAATTCTTTATTCGCAATGACTAATTCGGCCGCTCTTTTTTCTTTTTCTTTATTTTGAAAAGTAAGTTCTTTATTAGCAATCACTAATTCAGCTGCTCTTTTTCCTTTTTCTTTATTTTGAAAAGTAAGCTCTTTATTAGCAATCACTAATTCGGCTGCTCTTTTTCCTTTTTCTTTATTTTGAAAAGTAAGCTCTTTATTAGCAATTATTAATTCGGCTGCTCTTTTTCCTTTTTCTTTGTTTTGAAAGGCTAATTCTTCATTGGCAATTACTAATTCAGCAGCACTTTTTTCTCTCTCTTCATTTTGAAAAGAAAGATTTTTATCTCTGTTGACTAAGTTGTTGTTTTTTGTATTTACCATGATAATGCTATTCAAAATTAATAAGAGCTTTAAGTTTAGAGGAAATAATTGATTTATTTCAAATTTATCATTTGTATAAAGCACATAAAATAAATAGTCTGATGATTTGTGAAAGAATAAAATATGGGGGCAATTATAGTATTCTAATACACATTTCTGAATCTATTCTTCTATTTCCTTTGATTGAAATGGATTGGATTGTTTGGCAATAACATTAGTTATTACAAACTGCAATACAGTACCTAAAATTCTTTTTATAGGATTATGGGATCCTCCCAATAGTACTTTTTTCGACAAATAACCGGTAGCTAATCCGATTACATTACTGGCAACATTACTTTTTAAATCCGGTACTGAAGTCATATCTATAATAGCATTTTTTAAGATATTTACAGGTTTTAGACTGTCATATGTTAATTCAAATTGCAGTTTTAGATTATTAAAATCTTCTTTTTGTTTGAATTTTAAAATCGTTATGGCTTCATTCAGCAAATCGGTTTGGTTTAACTTTTTCATCCTATTTATTATTTAGCATTTTATGGATAATAAAATTACTGACAGGCATTTTAATCCATACTCTTTTATAGCTGTATAAAAGAATGGCAAATATCAAATGGCAACCGGATACAATAAAGAAACCATAATAGGTTTTATCAAGCAGTTCTCCCAACCACAAGGAAATTCCAATGTTTATTAATAAGGAAAACAAGGCAACAACAACACCGACTGCCATTTGAGAAAGGAGAGAAGATAGCACATCAGCTGATTTGTCTACTACAGTCAGTTTCGTTAATTCAGCAGTTGTTCTAGCATAATCTTCTGCTTTTTCAAAAAGCAATTCTATTGTTGAAGCTTTAGTTTCCATATCTTAAAAATTAACGATTTGCATTTTTAATTTCATTTTTTGCTGTATCGAATTTCTCTTTTTCTTCGGCAATTAAATTTTCACCTTGTTGCCAAATTTTTTCATACTTTTTAGTAATTGTTCCTAATACAGTATCAAATTTATCTTTTAAATCATCCGCATAATCGTTGCCTTTATCCATGATTTTTCTTCTTGTTTTGGTTCCTTTTTCAGGAGCGAATAATATTCCTAACATTGCTCCAGCTGCGATACCACCCAAAATTCCTAAAACTACTTTATCTGTTTTCATAATTATTTATATTTAACTGTTTTTATATTCTTTTTCCTTGAATAAGTCTTAATATCACTGCGATTACTGCAATGACAAGCAGTATGTGTATGATTGATCCTGCACTGTAAGCAAAGAATCCGATGGCCCAAAATATGATTAAAATTACGGCTAGTGTATAAAGTAAATTGCTCATGATTGTTGTTTTTTAGTGATTAATTTTTTGTGTACTGTTTAAAAAAAATGGAAATAATTTGTTCTGTCTAAAGTGCAAAACTTACATAAACATTCATTACGCTGTTTTTAGCATCCGGAAACGTATAATTTGTTCCTGCGTAAGTTCTTTCTTTACCTACTGTGGTCAAACCATAGTTGTAACGAACTCCAAGACTCATTGATTTTATATCGATACCAATACCTGCTGCCAGACCGGCATCAATTTTATTGAAATCATTAGTGTCTAAATTATTTTCAAAATCAAACGTTGATCCATTAGATTCATTTGTGGTTTTACCACTAACTAAATAAGAAGCATAGGGACCCACTTGAAAATTGAAATTCTCTGTTAGATTTACAACCAACAAAACAGGAATTTCAATATAATTTAATTTGAAACGACCAGTTCCATCTACAAAAGCGTTATTGTAAATTACTTCGGCTCCTTTAGTGGTATAATACAATTCCGGTTGAATGGCAATTGAATTTGTGATAGGCAATTTGGCAAAAACACCAACATTAAAACCAGTTAATACATTATTGTCATCTACGTCTTCGGTGTAGAGATTAGAAAAGTTTACACCACCTTTTATACCAAATTTAGCAGCATTTTCTTGTGCTTTAATTCCCGTAAATGCGAAGCAAATTAGCAGTGAAGCATAAATTAGATTTTTAGATTTTTTCATTTTTTTTAGTTTTAATTTTATGTTCGTTTGTTATTTTACAAAGGTGGGAACGATGCTAACTAAAACTGTTACACAACTTTGGGGAAAAGTTATAACATTCACACTTTGCTGTTCAAATTCTATTGTATGAAAATTTAAGGCATAAAAAAAGGCGAGTATCATACTCGCCTTTAGGTTTTGTTCCGTTACTTTTTGTTATTCACGGTCAGATCTTTCAGGGATTTTCCCAGTTCATTCATATCGTATTTGAATTCTCGTTTAAAAGATTCCCAATCAGCACTGGTATCATTTTTATACGAATCCATTCTCATTTTAAGTTCTTTATTTTTTTGCTCTAATGCATCAATATTTTTTTCATATAAAGCGTCAATAGACTTTCCTGTGTTTTTCATTTTAACTTTCAATTCAGCAATTCGAGTTTCGTTTACTGCAATTGCAGCATTCGTTTCGTCCTTGAAAGCTTGCCATTCTTCTGCAGTCGCAGCTCTTTTAGCTTCTACCAAATCTTCTTTGGCTTCTTGAACTTCTTCTTTAGCATCTTGTAAATTTTCTTGAGCATTTTCTTCTTCTTTGGTTGAAGGTTTACAACTTGTTACTACAGTTCCAAACATAAATGCGGTAAGTCCTAATGTTAAAAGTGTTTTTTTCATTTGAATGATTTTATAGATTAAAAATTAGTTTTTTGAAGCGGGAATACAATCTAAAGTTCTTCTAGAATTTTATGCAATTCTTCTTTAGTTTTACCCAGTTTGATTTGTAATTTACCCATCATTTCTTCTTTTTTTCCTTCTACTAACAGTAAATCATCGTCAGTTAAAGCAGCAAATTTTTGTTTTAATTTTCCTTTTTGCTCGTCCCATTTTCCTTTTAATTCTGTAGTATTCATCTTTTTATATTTTAATATGAAATAGTTTTTACTTTACAAAGTTCAATTGTTTTTGCTTAGAATATGTTACATAACTTTTGATAAATATTATATCATTTACTGTTTGTCAATGTTCCGATTCCTTTTTAATTTTTATCGTGATTAGGCGCGTATTTATTTAATAATGCAAGTAATGAGTTGTAATATTCCTGCAGGTTTTTGATATTTATTTCAGGGGTTTTTACATCTGGAACTGTAACGGGCATTTCTGCCAGGTATTTTGATAATTCAGGATATTGGTTTTGGATTTTCATCGTAATTTTCAGAATTGCATCCTCTATTTCTTTTTCGGTTTTCATAATAATTTAGGATTAATAACGGTTAAACGAATCATTTTTTTTAATTAAAAGACAGGTTTTATGGCTGTGCTTCTTTTTTTATTGTTGCCTTTTTTTCTTCTTCTTCATTGAATTTTAAATCAGTTTTCATTTCTGATTCTTCTTGATTATCCAGTTCATCTTGTTTTTTCTCTTCAGCTTTTTTCTTTTTATTGAAATAGCCTCTTAATAGAAAATTATGTTTGGCGGCTTCGATAACTTCATTGAGTCCATCGGTTCCTGTTTTGACATTGGTAAGAGTAGAATCAATCATTTTGCCCATTTTTTCATCGGTCACTAATTTAGACAAGGCGCCTTTTCCATTGTTCATTTTGTTGGTAAAATGTGCAAATTCATTCGAACTGTTTTCTAAATTGCTTAGGGTATTTTTTAAACTTTTTGCAAATTCTTCATCCGAAATCAATTTAGAAAGCGTACCGTTTCCATGATTCATTTTATAACTGAACTCTGCAATTTGTCCCGTAATTATACTGGCATTATCGACACTTTTCTTGATGCTCACCATAACATCTTCCATGTCTATTGGTGCTTTTGAGGCTATTTGATCATTATCTTTTACGGTATTTCTGGAATTAATTCCAGGTGAAATAGTAAGTACTTTATCACCCATTAATCCGTCTGATCCTATGCTGGCTGTAGCATCGGTTTTAATAAATTGTTGCACATCGTCTTTTATTAATAAATTTACGACTACAGAAGAATCGGTAATTAATTCGATTTCACTAACCGTTCCCACATTTATTCCCGAAAAACGCACATTGTTTCCAACTTCTAATCCGCTTACATTTTTGAAATTAGATTTCAATCGGAACGTGGAACCAAACAGGTTTTTCTGCATCCCGACATAATAAATCGTGAAAGCAAAAAGTACTAATCCAATGAGTACAAACATTCCTAATTTCCAGGTATAACCAGATTCTTTATCCATGATTTTATGTTTTTGTAATTTGATTAAATGAAAAAAGAGCGTACCCAATCGTCGTCACTTTTTTCTAATGTTTCGTAACTTCCTTCGGCATGAATTACACCGTCTTTTAGGATTACAATTCGGTTACCCGTTAGTTTAGCACATTCCATATCATGGGTAATGATGATTGAAGTGGTTTTGTTTTTCTTTTGAATGTCTAACATCAATTCGCTGATTTCTCTTGAGGTAATGCTGTCTAATCCTGTTGTGGGTTCATCATACAATATGATTTCCGGTTTTAGGATCAATGTTCTTGCTAAACCAATTCTTTTGCGCATTCCTCCAGATAATTCAGAAGGCATTTTATCAATAGCTTCGGCTAAGCCCACGTTTTCGAGTGCTTGCAATACTTCGGTTTCTAATTCTTCCGAAGACAAATCCGTAGCATGACGCCTCAATATAAACATCAGGTTTTCACGAACGCTCATGGAGTCATATAGAGCAGCACTTTGGAACAAAAAACCGATTCTAACCCGAATTGTATTTAGTTCATGATTGCTGAGTTTTGTGATATCGGTACCCAAAACGTTAATTTCTCCTTGATCTGGAATCACTAATCCTACGATGCATTTTATAGCAATTGATTTGCCAGAACCTGATCTTCCCAGAATAACTAAGTTTTCTCCTTTATTAACGGTGAGATTAACTCCTTTTAAGACAGCATTTTTTCCAAATGATTTATATAAATCCTTGATTACGATAACTGGTACTTCTGAATCAGATGCAGTGTTTTTTTCTATATTTATTTTTTCTTGTATCATTTTTAAAAAAGTAAGTCGGTTACTTGTACCGCCAACATATCTATTATAAAAATGGTAAGCGAAGCAGTTACAACGGCCGAATTTGCAGCTTTTCCTACGCTTGCAGTTCCATTATCTGCTGTAAATCCTTTATAACAACCAATCATTCCGATGAAGAAACCAAAGAAAAAAGTTTTGATGATTGCAGGAAAAATATCTAAAAAAGTAATGGATTCCCCAACTTGCGAAAAGTAGCGAAACAGGTTTACTTCATTATGAATATTGATTCCCATATAACCGCCATAAATACCAACGGCATCGGCATAGATTACTAAAACGGGAACCATTAATGTGGTGGCCAAAATCCGGGTAACTACTAAATACTTGAACGGATTAATGGCAGCCACTTCCATGGCGTCAATTTGTTCCGTTACTTTCATAGAACCCAGTTCAGCTCCGATTCCTGAAGATACTTTTCCGGCACAAATCAATGCTGTAATTACTGGTGCAATTTCTCTGATTAAGGAAAGTGCAACCATGCCCGGAAGCCAGGATTCTGCACCAAACTTTGCCAAAGTAGGTCTTGACTGAAGCGTTAATACCAGTCCCATAATAAAACCGGTAATGGTTACTAATGGTAAAGATTTATAGCCAATCGTATAACATTGCTTGAAAAATTCTTTGATTTCATAAGGAGGCCTTACGACTTCTTTGAAAAATCGCACTGTAAACAAGGTAATATTCCCTACATCATTAAAAATATTTTTTAAATAAGGAATTAAAACAGGATTTTTCAGGGGTAATAAAGTCATAATTATACTGTTTTATTAATCGGTGATTTTATTTAGATTCATGATTTAATATGCTGTCTCTTAGATTTTTTACTCTATCGTGGTCAAGTTTTATAGCGTGTTGCTGAGCTTTTAATTTGGTGAGTAATTCTTGATTTAAAAAATCAAAATTATCTTTCAAAATAGTTCTGTAAGACCTAAAGGTTTTATCGTCATCGTATTCGCAAATGCTCAAAATATCTTCCCGGTCTTTGTCCACAAGGGCTGTTTTGATGTCATTCCAAAATTTATATAAGCGACTTGCTTTTTTTGTTTTCTTAATTGGTTTTCCTCCTAATTTTTTGATTTCTACAATTAATTCTTCTTTGTGTTTTTGACTTTTTTCCTGAAATTCAAAAAAGAGACTAATTAAATCCGATTCATAGGTTACTTTTGAAGCGGTTTCATAGCCATCTAATCTTTCATCATTAATTTCGATAAGATTGTTTAACACATCAATTGATTTTTCTGTATTCATTTTTTTTAATTTAAATTAGCACAAATACAATTCAAGAAAATTAAAATTGTAAATGGTAAAGATGGAACCTATGTTGGTAAGAAGTGTTACATAAATTTTCGAAAAAGTTATATCATTCACGGATTTCCAATTGTGAAATAAAAATGGATTTGGTTCAAATTAGGAGATAAACAAAAAAAAATCTACTAAGCTCTTAAAGAACTTAATAGATTTATAAAGGAAATACTTTGTAGTGAGTGCCCTTTTTTAATTAAAAATCTTTTGTGGTTAAAACAACTTGATTGTTTGGGTATTGTACATCTGCATTATCCTCGGCTGTAATGAATATTTTTTCGGGTTTAAAGGAAGTAACTGTTTCAAAAGAAGCTTTTAATTTTGAAGATAAAAAACCACTGTCACTTTTTATTTGTCCAATGTTTTTTATCATTGAATCATCAGTTTCCATCCAAACCACATAGGCTTTATTTGCATTTTGTAAACGATCAACTTCGGCCAAATCATTTATTTTTATTTGAATCTGATAATTTTTATTAGCGTCTTTCTTTACTTTAACATGACCTCTGGCTGCAGGAACTACAGAGGAAGTTTGAAACGAAACTTTTTTGGCACAAGATGTAAATGAGAAGATTAGGGTAGAAAAAAATAGACCTAAAAGTAATTTTTTTGTCATTGAATTGAAGGGAATCATTTTGTTTTTTATTTAAATTATTGTCCTATAAAGGTGGTGAAGATTAACTCAGTCTCTGTTATAAAACTTTAAGTAAAACTTATATAATTCCTACCTTTTGAATAAAAAAATCAAAAAGGAATCTGTTTCATGAGAAGTATTTTCATGAAAAAACAGCAGGAAAGTAAGTAGGTTTATATTAGTGGCAAATGTGGTTTAATGTGGCAATTTTTGAAGATTATTCCATTGTCTTTTTTAGTGCCTTGCCTAATGATTCTATGACATCTGTAATGAGCATACTTTCCATACTTTGATTTTTCAAAGTAAGATCGGCTGCAAATCCATGCAAGTAAACGCCTAATTTTGCAGCACCAAAAGGGTCGTAACCTTGCGCCAAAAAAGAAAGAATAATTCCTGTGAGAGCGTCACCAGAGCCTCCTTTTGCTAAACCAGCATTGCCGGTTGTATTATAAAAAGTATCACCGTTATATGTAATCAGGGTATGGTGTCCTTTTAAGACGATTGTTATTTTAAGTTCTTTAGATTTTTGGATGGCGGTATTCATCCGTTCATTATTGTCCTTGTGTGTCCCAAAAAGACGATCAAATTCTTTTGGATGTGGGGTGATTATGGTTTCTTTTGGGATTTTCTCCAAAAGAGATTTATTGGATGAAATACAATTTAAAGCATCTGCATCTAATAGGATTCGTTTATTAAAATCATTCAAAACGCTAACTAGAATTTCTTCGGATTCTTTACCAGTTCCTAAGCCTGGTCCAATTCCTATGGCGGAAAAATTATTCAAATCACTTATTGTATTTTCACGCATTACGAGCATGGCTTCCGGAATAGCGGTTTGTAAAATAAAGCGCTCTTCTTCGGGTATGTTTACCGTTAATAACCCAGCTCCAGAACGCAAACAAGCTCTTGAAGCAATTACCGAAGATCCCATAAAACCTTTGGAACCCGCTATTAATAAGGCATGACCATGAATCCCTTTGTGTGAGGATGCTTCCCTGGGTTTTAATATACTTTTGATATAACTTTTAGACAGTGCTTTCATATTGGTATCAAACAAAAATTACCATAAATATATTGCATTAAATTGAATGTACGAATTATTTTGCCAAATGATTAAAGCTATTTATTATCAAAGATGATTTATGCGCTCTTTTGTGGAATAATTTTTTCGGCAATTTCGTTTGGTGGAATAGTTCCTGAATACATTTTTGCATAAACAGCTGTAAATTCTGCTCCAAAAAAAAGAATCATAGACGAATATGAAACCCACAGCAAAATTAGTATGATAGAACCTGCGGCGCCATAAATTGAGGCTGGTTCTGCTTTACCAAAATAAAAAGCAAGTCCTGTTTTACCTATCGTAAAGAGGATTCCGGTAACAATAGATCCTAGCCAAACATGTTTCCATTTTATTTTGGCATCCGGTAAAATCTTGAAAATTAAAGCAAATAGAGCCGATAATACGGCCAAAGAAAATATAAAATTGAGCACATTAAAAACAATTAATACAAAGGAAGAGGTATCTACTTTGAACCAATTGCTAAAAGCGGCCAAAGCGGTTGAAATGACCAAGGAAATAATTAATAAAAAAGCGATTGCCAAAATTAATCCAAACGAAAAAAGTCTAGCTTTGAGAATGGGTAAAATCCCTTTTTCGGTACTTACGGTTACATGCCAAATGTAGTTTAATGATTTTTGTAATTCAACAAAAACTCCGGTCGCTCCGACTAACAAAATGACTGCTCCAATAATGGTATTCCAAACATTAGATTTGGATTCACTCGATTTGGTTAATATTTCTCCAACTTGAGTAGCCGTTTCTGCTCCCATGGTAGTTGCTATTTGACCTAAAATCTCATGGTTTACAGTGTCTTTTCCAAAGAAATATCCAGCAATTGCAATGATTAACACTAATAATCCAGGAATACTAAAAATAGCATAATAAGCAATAACAGCACTTTGTCTGAATGGATCTTTGTCACTCCATTCTTGATAGGTATTGTTTAATAATAAGCCTAAATCCTTTACTTGGAACTGCATTTGGTACTTTTTTAAGATTCTGATTCTAATGTTTTTATAATTGTATAAAGATGCTTTTTTTACGGCTGAAACTGTTATATAACTTTACGGATAAGTTGTAATATTTACGTTTTCTATTGGTAGTAAAAAATCGATTATCAGATGTCTTTATCGAAATTTTAGATACTAAATCCTCAGAAGTTAAGGCATAAGAAAAGGGCTGTTGAAATCAACAGCCCTCTTCACCCAAATTTAAAAAAAATAACCCAACCTAATCGATTCGTATTAGTACGATGTTTTTAATTCTACTCTTCTGTTTTTAGCACGACCTAAAGACGTTTTGTTAGAAGCAATTGGTTTACTTTCTCCATATCCTACAGCAGTCAATCTAGATTCTGAAACTCCTTTGCTTGCTAAATATTCTTTAACAGACTCTGTACGTTTTTGAGATAGATTTAAATTGTAAGCATCGTTTCCGTTGCTGTCTGCGTGACCTTCTATTACTAAATTAGCTCCTTCATAACGATTTAATATCGCAGATAATTCGTCTAATTGAACTAGAGAACCTACTTTAAGTTTATCACTTGCATTTTCGAAAAAGATTTTGCTACCGATATAAGTAATACGTTTTGCATCTTTTGGAGTAATATCCGGACAACCTTTGTTTGCCATTGTTCCTTTTTGAGTAGGACAACGGTCATCGATATCCGCTACACCATCTCCGTCAGTATCAGGACATCCTTTTAAACTCATTGGTCCTGCAATATCCGGACAACGGTCTTCATCATTTATAGTACCATCTTTATCATTATCCATAGGACAACCGCTGGCATCTACTTTGTATCCTGTTTTTGTATCAGGACATTTATCATTTATATCTGCAACTCCGTCTCCATCAGTATCTGGACAACCGTTAAGTGCGATTGTTCCGGCAGTATCCGGGCATTTGTCTAATTGATCGGCAACACCATCATTATCACGGTCTGGACAACCGTTTAAGGCAGCAGTTCCGGCAGCATCAGGACAAGTGTCTAAATAATCTGCGACACCGTCATTATCTCTGTCTAATGGACATCCTTTTTTGTCTACAGCAACTCCGGCAGGAGTATCAGGACAATTGTCTTTAGAGTCAGAAACACCATCATTATCAGCGTCATTTTTGGCACCAAAATTAAATGTTAAACCCACCATATGTGATAAGTAAGCATCTTTTTCTCCAACATCGATTCCATCTCTTCTGTCTATATTCGAAAAACTGAATGTTTCTTGCAAGTTAAGATTGATTACAGGACTTAATCTAAAATTGATCCCACCACCCGCAGTTGGTAGAGCATAATCGATTCTGTCTTGATCAAAATTTAAATCATTATCAAATAAAATAGCTCCAACACCAGCAAATACAAAAGGTCTTACTGCATTTTCAGGTCCTAAAATATTAAACCTAAGATTGAATGAAGCTGCATTAAAATCGCTTTTGAAACCTCCAGTTGTACCATTATAACCTATTGTTCCTTTGGTTAACAATAAATTGGCATCAAAATGGCGCCCTAAATATCTAGAAACAGATAATCCTCCAAATCCGTAGAAAGCTTTGTCGGTTTTATAGAAATTATTTCCCAGATCTCCCTGATATTGTGTAACACCAGTATGAAGACCAATATTCCATTTTTTGTCTTCGGTCTGTGCTTTTACAATAAATGTAAATGCTAAGCAAGTACATAATAATAGTAATTTTTTCATTTTGTTTTATGTTAAATTATTTAAACAAAGGTCATCCAGAACCAAATGAAAAATGTTATATAACTTTAGCAATAAGTTGTATGATTCACACATTTTAACTGTAATTCTACTGACTGTCAAATTGAATAAAAATTAAATAAAAATTAAATAAAATACGTCATTAACCCGCTGTAGGTAAGTACTAAAAACAATTTTTCTTTATATTTTTCTTAATGAAAATACTAGAATAATCAATTTAAATACTTACACACAACGGGTTAATTAATACTAATTTAGGATTAAACTATTCGTGGTATTATAGGTTTGAATCTTCTTCTACAAATTCATCAATTGAAAGTTTGAAGTCCTCTTCTTTAAGTTCAATAGAATGATTTGTACTGTCTTTTTTCAGTTTTTTTTTCAAAGTGATTTTCCCAACTTTACAATTACTTTTTGAAGGGTAATTGTTTTTATTTTCTATTTTTTCCATGATTTTAGTATTTAGTTTTTAGAGGACTAATTTAAATATCGCCTTAATATCCAAGCCATTGTTTCGTGTTATTATAACAAGATTTAAAATGCAATTAGCTTAAAAAAACGTTATGATTCGTCTTTTGTAGTTTTGACTAAGTTGATACCCGAAATAAAAAATACAATCCCTAATATGCCATAAATGATTAATTCCTTCACATCTTTTGTAGCACCTGAAGTGTCTGTAAATACTACTGCTGTATAAATAAGTCCGCCAATTCCTAAAATAGTAAGTAGGGCGCCAAAGATTCTTTTGAGATTCATAATTTTGTTTTTAAAGTTTATATAATAGAATCTGCACTGTTTAAAACGGCTGATTCCTGTTTTTAGATGTTGTTTTTTGTGTTGAAAACCGGAAATTTACTCCTGAATATCTTCTTCCAAGTTATTGTGATTATCGCCTCCAATACTGTATCCGTTATTTTCTTCATCTTCACTACCAATATTTTCCTGTTCATCATCTAGTTCAGAACCCGGAATATCTAGGTCGTTTCCCGAAACATCATCTTCAAAATCTTTTTCGTTTAATGGGTTTCGATTGTCAATTTCAATTGGTGTTTTCTTTTCAGAAGTATCTTCTAAGTCGATATCTTCTTCTTCAAAATCATTTACATAAATATCTTCACTTGGAGGATAATGCGGATATCCGGGAAAATCAGATTGCGCTTCTTTTTCGATATTTAATTTCGGATTGTTGTTTTTATTTTCCATGAGATACATTGTTTTAGATTGCTAAGTTGCTATTAAACAGCTTGTAAAGTGTTATGAAATTTTTGTAAATAATTATATTATTCACAGATTGTCGGCTCAAATAGTTTAATAAATGAATGTACTTTTAGCACTATACAAAGTTCTTATTATATCAAGAAAAATAGGTTACATAATTATCTTTTTAACTTATAACATTAACATATTGAGGTTTTTATAGTTTTTTTTAACCTGTTTTTTAGCGCTTAATTTTTTTAAAAATTTTGACATAAAAAAACGGAAAGTTTTCCTTTCCGTTTTTTAGCGTATTTGTTTTTCTTTTTTTCAAAAAAAGCAAAAGTTTGAAGCGTAATTACATTCTGGCCATGTACCAATTCAATTCTTTTTCGATTCTTTCGAAGTGAAAAAAGGCGGTAATATTTTTTTGTAATCTCAAAAAGGCTGTTTCACTTTTTACCACATAATCAAATGCTTTGTGATGCATACAACTAATGGCTACATCTATTTTATCTTGCGAAGAGAGCATCACAACCGGAATATCTGGATTGTATTCTTTTATTTTATCTAAAGTCTCAATGCCGTTCATTGCAGTGGGATCTATTCCGTCGAGATGGTAATCTAAAATGATTACATCTGGTTTTTTAGATAAATTAGCAATGCAAAGTTCTCCAGTCGAATAGGTTTCTACTATAAAATCAGTATGTTGGATGAATTCAATTTCTAATGATTTTAAGAAAACGGCATCATCGTCTACTAAGAAAAGTTTTATTTTATTATCGTTTTTCATGATTTTATATTTTTAATTCTATTAAGTTCTTCTTCTAGTTCACTGCACGATTGGTTCAAAACCTTTTCGAGTTGTATAACCATTTCATTTATATCTTCTTCTTCCTGTTGCGTATTTGCAAATTCCTGTACTTTTTTGGCCATGTTTTCAAAATCGGTACTGATGCCCATAATTGAAAAAGAAGGAATCATTTTGTGTACTGCAGAGTGCAGCGATTTCCAATCTTTATCAAGATAACTTTGCTTCATCGAACTGATTAATGGTGGAGTTTGTTGCAAATAAATAGAAATCATTTCCATCATTAATACCGGATTTGATTTGGTTCTTTGGTTTAAGTAAAGTAAGTTAATGTATTTAATTTTAGGTGTTTCAGAAACTGTTTTTTCAATATTATCTTCGCTCATGATACTATTTTTTTTAATTAAACTAACAATTTTACTATACAATATTCGCTCGTCGATAGGTTTAGCAAGGTAATCATTCATTCCTACAGCTTTGCATTTTTCTAAATCCACTGTGGTAACATCTGCCGTTAAAGCGATGATAGGTATGGTTAATTTCATGGTCTTCCTAATGTATTCTGTGGCATCAAACCCATTCATTTCAGGCATTTGTAAATCCATTAAGATGATATCGTAGGTATTGTTTTTGAGTTTTTCGATAGCTATTTTTCCGTTTTCGGCAATATCACGTTCAAATCCAAAATCATCTAATACCGTCTTCATCAGTAACTGATTCAAAGCCATATCTTCAACGACTAAGACTTTTAAATCTTTTATTTCATTATCTAATTCTAATATTTCTAATTCGGTTTGTGCAGCAGCTTTTGTTTTCAAAAACGGGAGTCTGAAACTAAATGTAGAACCTTCGTTAACAATACTTTCTACTTTGATGCTTCCGCCTTGTGGTTCAACTAACTGTTTGACAATGGCAAGACCCAGACCAGTTCCTCCGTATAATCGTGACGTTCCACTGGTTGCTTGTTGAAAATTTTCGAACACTGTTTCTATTTTCGATTGCGAAATACCAATTCCGGTATCAGAGATTGCAAATTCAAGAATTACTTTTACGTCATCTTCCTCGATTAGTTTTACAATTACTGTGATTTTTCCTTTCGAAGTAAACTTTACCGCATTACTGATTAGATTTAATATAATTTGATGTAAACGAACGGGATCGCCCACTAAAACTTCTGGAATGGCAGGATCAAATTCCCGAATCAATTTTAAATTTTTCTCTTGTATTTTAGATTCAAAAAGATGTAACATTGCCGCAATTGATGATTTTAATTTGAATGGTATTTGTTCAAATTGCATTTTACCGGCATCAACTTTTGCTAAGTCCAAAATGTCATTTATAAGAACAATTAGCGCGTCACCACTTATTTTTATAGCATTTAAATATTCTTTTTGCTTAACCGTTAAATCTGTTTTCAAGACCACTTTAGTAAAACCGATAATAGCATTCATCGGTGTCCTGATTTCGTGACTCATATTGGATAAAAATTGTTGCTTGGATTTAACCGCTTCTTCGGCAATTATTGTAGCATTTTGCGCTTTATTTTTTTCTTCCTCAGCAATTGTTGTTGCTAATTCTGCAAATACTTTAGCTTCTATAAATTCACGTTCAATTCTTTTTTGTTCTGTAATGTCACGGGCAACCATAACGGCACCCAAAACATTTCCTTGTTCGTCTTTATAAACAGAACCATTAAATAGTACTTCTGTAAATTTTTCATCCATTATCGTCAGGGGATAATCGACTACAAATCCTTTTGAAAAAACTTCTGTATATCCTTCACGAGCCTTTACAGAGTCTGTAAAATAGTCAAAAAAATCAGAACCTATAAGTTGGTTTTTAGTTACTCCTGTTACTCGGGCCGAAGCTTCATTTGTATCTGTAATTTTTCCTTTTGGACTAATGGTAAATAGAGGGTCGCGGCTGGCTTCAATTAGACTCAAAGAATATTCGGAGGCTATTTTCAATGAATTACTAAGTACTTCTAATTCTTCATTTTCTATTTTTCTTTTTTCTTTTTCGTCATTTTGAAATGCTAATTCTACGTTTGCAATAATTAACTCAGCGGCTCTTTTTTCTTTGACCTGATGTTGAAAAGCCATTTCTTCGTTGGCCAAAATTAATTCAGCTGCCCGATTTCCTTTTTCAATATTTTGATAGGCTAATTCCTCATTAGCAATAATTAATTCGGCTGCCCGATTTTCTTTTTCATCATTTTGATACGCCAATTCTTTATTGGCAATGCTTAATTCATTGGCTCTTTTTTCTTTTTCGTCATTTTGAAAAGCCAGTTCTTCGTTAGCAATACTTAATTCATCTGCTCTTTTTTGCTTTTCATTATTCTGGAAAGCCAGTTCTTTATTTGCTTTTTGTAAATCTAAAGCCCATTTTTGTTCCGCAATATCTCGTGCAACAATTACAACACCCAAAACATTTCCAAAATCATCTTTATAAACAGAACCGTTAAATAGCACATCGGTCAGCTTGCCTTCTTTATGACGAAGTGTAAGCGGAGAATCTGCAACTGAGCCTTTGGCAAATACTTTTTGATACACTTCACGTGCTTTTTGGGGCTCTGTAAAATAATCAAAGAAATCAGAACCAATTAATTTCTCCCGCTGTATTCCCGTTATTGTAACGGTGGCTTCATTCATATCCGTAATTTTTCCTTCGGTATTGATTGTTACCAATGGGTCTAGACTTGCTTCAATTAAACTTAAAGAATATTTTGATAGTAATTTTTGTTCCGCTACAAATTCCTTAACTTCAAGATTTCTCTTTTTATGATTTTTTAAAATAAAAATGACCAATATAAATATGATAATTATTAAAAACAGAAGCAGAGCAAACGAAATATTTGAAGTCTGATTTATTTTTTCATTTTCAATTTTTTGATATTTCAATAATCGTAGTTCCTCGGAATTGATATTGTTTATAATAGTTCGGATAGTATCCGTCAGATATTTTCCTTCTTCAATTGCAAACTTTTTATCCGCGTTATTCCATATGGCATCCTTTTGATTTTTTATTGTGGCACTCGAAAAAACCAATCGTTTATCTACAAATTCCTTTAAAACCTTTATTCGAATCAGTTGGCTGGGGTTGTTTCTGGATAGTTTCTCAAGGCGGTCAAGGTTTTCATGGATTTTATTGGCAGATTTTATATAAGGTTCCAAAAATAGTTCATTCCCAGTTATTACATACCCTCTTGTACCTGTTTCGATGTTTAGAATATCTATGAGAACATCATCATTCATCATGCGGACTTCATTGCTGTGATCCACAAAAACGTTTGTTGATTTTATTTTTTCATTGTTGTAATAAAAAAACACCAATATCGATGCTAACGCAATGATAGAGAGAAAGTAAAAGATATTAGTTTTTTTTTCTAATGTATTATTCATAAAGTGGTATTGTATTTTTTGACATTGACTATACTGTTATTATGTCAATATCCTGCTTTAACAGCTGCAATTAATTTCCTATTTCTTCAATCGGACTTCGCCTTTTATTTTTTAATTGTTTAAAATGTGAAGGGGTAAGGCCGGTTACTTTTTTGAACTGACTCGATAGGTGGGCAACACTACTGTATCCCATTTTCCAAGCAATTTCGGTTATATTTAATTCTCCATAAATGATTAATTCTTTAATGCGTTCCGTTTTATGGGAAATGATAAATTGTTCGATTGTTGTTCCTTGTACTTCTGAAAATAAATTTGACAAATAAGTGTAATCATGATTTAATTTTTCATGTAAATAGTCCGAAAAATTAATTTTTATAACCTCATCAGAATGATGGACCATTTCGATAATTACATTTTTTATTTTTTCAATCAGCATGGCTTTTCGGTCATCCATCAATTCCAGTCCAGATTCTAAAAGTGATTTTTTTAGTTGTTCTCTTTGATGCATTGTAATATTTTCCATGATTTCAACTTCGCCTAATTCCACTAGAATAAAGTGAAGACCTAATCGTTTCAATTCTTCTTTTACCGCCATTTTGCAACGGTTGCTGACCATGTATTTAATGTATAGTTTCAAATTTTAAATTTTGTTTTAGCTTTATGATAAAGCATTATTGTTGGGGGTTTATTTAGTTACAAAAACTTGGTTGTAAGGTCCTGTAAATCCGTTTTGTGTCGACGAATTATTTTTACAAGGTACTTTCTTTTGTACCGTAAAATTTATATCATTAAAGAAAAGAGTTGTATAATTCACAGATTTTAAATTTTAAACTAAATTTGTTGTTCTCTTCTTTTTAAAACAGCATTTTACAAAAATTTATATTTTGATTTATCTAGCTGTTATTTTGTTTTTTATTTAAATAAGTAAATTTTTTAAAAAAGTTTCTAAATATAGAATCAATTATTATTAGTGTTGTGAATTTTTCGTAATGTGCATGATAATTTTGTTATACAAAAGCTTTTCGTCAATGGGCTTAGAGATGTAATCATTCATACCTACTTTTTTAGATTTTTCAACATCAAGTGAAGTAACATCTGCGGTAAGAGCTATAATTGGAATTTCAGAATGTAAGGTGTTTCGAATGTAATCTGTAGTCTCAAAACCGTTCATTTCTGGCATTTGTAAATCCATTAGAATAATATCATAATTTTTTTCCTGAAGTTTTTCTATGACAATTTTACCATTATCCGCAATATCACATTCAAATCCAAAGTCTAGTAATATTATTTTTATCAGAATTTGATTGAGCGACATGTCTTCAGCGACCAATACTTTTATATTTTGTCTTTTATTTTCGGATGCTATAACGGTAGTGGTTTCTTCTGACAGTGTTGCTTTTGTTTTCAAAAAAGGCATGGTGAAACCAAAAGTTGATCCTTCGCCTACTTTACTTTTTACAATAAGTGTTCCTCCCTGCAGTTCTACAAGTTGTTTTACTATTGAAAGTCCTAAACCGGTTCCTCCGTATAATTTGGAAATTTCATCAGAGGCTTGCTCGAAATTATAAAAAATTTGACTCAATTTATTTTCAGCGATTCCAATACCGGTATCAGTAATAGTAAACTCGATGGTTGCTTTCTTCGCGTCTTGGGCTGTAATGTAAATGCTCATGATCACTTTTCCTTGTGATGTAAATTTTATGGCATTGCTTATTAAATTTAGAATTATTTGTCGCAAACGGATAGCATCTCCCAATAAAATTTGAGGAATTGTTTCATCATAATGTTTGATTAATTCTAGATTTTTCTCTTGGCATTTGTTTTCAAATAACTGGTATATTTCTGATATAGATTCCTGCAAACAAAACGGATTTTTGTCAAAAGACATTTTACCGGCATCCACTTTGGCTAAATCAAGAATGTCATTTATTAGAACAATTAAAGCTTCACCAGAAGTTTTTATGGCATCGATGTAGTCTTTTTGTTGTTGATTTAAATCGGTTTTTAAAATCACATTTGTAAATCCGACAATTGCATTCATAGGAGTACGGATTTCGTGACTCATATTTGACAAAAATTGTTGCTTAAATTTTAGCGCATCTTCGGCAATTTTAGTTTTTTGTTCAGCTATTCGTCTAGCTTCGATTAATTCATTTTTTACAATTTTATGAGCCGTTACTTCATAAGCAATTATAGTAATTCCTGATATAGTTTCATCGGCTTCAAGATAAGGCTGATACACAAAATTAAAATAGACATCTTCAAATTTTCCATTGCGTAGCAAAGGAATCATCAGTTCATAACCTTGATATGGAATGCCTGTTGAGTAAACATCATCCAGTAATTTAGGAATTAAGGTTTCTTTAAGTTCGGGCAAAATCTCTATTAATCCTTTTCCTTCAATAGCGCTTCCTTTCCCCCAAATTTCTTTGATACTGTCATTGGCTAAGGCGATCTCCATTTTACGGCCTTTTAATATTGCAAAAGCAAATGGTGATTGCATCAACATCATATTGTAACGCTTGTTACTGTCTTCTATAAGTTTGAGTGCTTTTTTCTCAATCTCCAATTGTTTTTCTAATGCCTTTTTTTCTTTTACTTGTAGTTCGATTGCTAATCGTCTCACATCTGTGATGTCAACGATTGTAAGCACAATCAACTCTTCATTAGCGCTTTGCTGTACTATTCTATGGGCGTTAAGCAGCATTATTTTTGCGCCAATTACAGGAAAAGTATGTATTACTTCAAAATCATGAAAGCGAATATTTTTTGGAACAATTTCCTCTAATAATTCCCTTAATCCTTGGATATTCCATTGATTATTGCCTAATTTATATAATGATTTTCCAATGCTTTCTTCTTCGGTTACTTGAAATGTTTTATAGAAAGATTTATTGGCTGATTTAATTTTAATGTCTTTGTCTAATACCAATACCGGTTCATGAACAGTAGATAATATGGCTTCATTATAATTATTTAATTCTTCTACTTGTTGAATGCGCACATGCAATTCCTGATTGCTTGTGGTGAGTTCTTCATTAGTAGATTCAATTTCTTCTTTGGATGTTTCCAGTTCTTCATTTAAACTCTGTAATTCTTCATTACTCGAAACAATTTCTTCATTAGCACTTTGTAATTCCTCGTTGGCAGCTTCCTGATCGTGAGTTATAGAACCCATATCAGCTCGGGCGCATGCCAATTCTTCTTCCAGTTTTTTGATCCGTTTATCTTTAGCAATTGAATTTTTTTGTCTTGCCTTTTTAGGATCATGCTCCGATTCAATTTGTTGCTGTCCTGTAAAAATTACTATCAATAATGGCTCTTCACCCTCTAATTTGAGTGGAATTACTTCAATATTTACAATTTGAAATGAATTATCTGCTTCATCACGATTCATTTCAATCCCCATTTTACGTACAATCTGTTTCGTTTTTATAGCATGATGAATGGCGTTGCGCAGTTCAAAAGTAATTTCAAGATGCACCATTTTTAAAATATTAAAACTGGCTTTTCCAGGCGAATGCTGCAAATACAAGGCTGTGGAACCTCTAAATTGGAGGATATCTAAATCATAATTAATGATTACGCTTGCGGGGACATGATTCTCAAGTAAAACGGCATCAAAAGCGTTCCCTAGATTACCGTTGGGGGAAAGTTGCATTTTCTTGAAAGGAACGTTAGGAATTGGGTTTTTTTCGGGCATGGTTAAATAGGAATTGCGTGAGGTTAGATTTGGGATAGACCTAAGTGTTGTATTTTTTTTTCGGGAATAAAATTTATACTTTTTATCAATTGTTGTAAAAAGTTGTCCCAGCGTACCAATAGTTTCAGATTTGCCAAGCATCAAGCAGCCACCATCATTTAGAGCATAATGAAAAGTGGACATAATTTTTTTCTGTGCGCTAATATCTAGATAAATGAGTACATTTCTACAACTGATAAAATCCATTCTGGAAAATGGAGGATCGCTTAAAATATTATGATGTGCAAAAACACAAACGTCTCGAAGCGCTTTTATAATGCGGTATTTATGTTTTGATTTTGTAAAAAACCGTTGCAATCGCTCAGGAGAAATGCCGGAAACTTGCTGTAAAGTATATTCGCCAAGCCGTGCAACAGCAATCGCTTCTGTACTCAAATCGGAAGCGAAAATCTGAAAAGGAATGTATAAGTTGGTTTCTTCTTTAATTTCTAATAAAAGCATGGCAATCGAATAAACTTCTTCACCGGTTGCACAAGCAGCTACCCAAATCCGAAACGTTTCTCCTGTTTTTTTAGCTTGCAGTAATTTGGGTAGTATTTTACTTTTTAAAAGTAAAAAAGCATCCGTATCTCTGAAAAACGAAGTGACATTAATCAATAAATCTTGATAGAGCAGGTCAACTTCGGATTTATTAATAACCAATAGTTCATTATATTTAGCTAATGTTTTTATTTTATTAATCAGCATTCTGCGCAGAATTCTGCGCTTTATGGTATTCATTTTATAATGACTAAAATCAACATTTTTTGTTTGATGCAAATAATGAACAATTTTTTTTAAATCGGGATTTGCGTTATCAAAATCAAAATCAAATACTTTCTTAGCTATTTTCCGGGGTGCCGAAGGATTTTGACTCATTTGAGTTAATTCGATTCCAATTTCTTTAGGCGATAAAACAAAATCGACAGCACCATTAGCAATAGCTGAATTTGGCATACTCGTAAATTTTGCAGAATCATCTTGTGCAAAAGTCATTCCGCCAGCCAATTTTATGTCTTTTAAACCAATAGTTCCATCTTGTGCACTTCCTGATAATATAATTCCAATAACGTTTTCTTTGTGCGTTTCCGCCAAAGATGAAAAGAGTGTATCTATTGAAATAGCAGCACCTCCACTAGAACGAGGAATTAATTTGATGTGACCATCCGTAACCTCTATTCCTTTGTTATAAGGAATCACATATACGTTGTTAGGTAGCATTTTTTCCATTTGATCAATGTCCTGAACTTTCATCTTGGTTGTTTTTGACAAAATCGAAGAGAGCATACTTTTGTGATCCGGACTTAAATGTTGTACATAAATAAAGGCCATACCGGTTGTTGGAGAGAGATTTTGTAACAATTGGGTTATCGCCTCAAGACCGCCTGCCGATGCGCCAATAGCAACAATAGTAAACGAATTTGAAGGTTCATTTTCGTTTTTTTGAAGTATATCTTCTGGTTTTGAATTATAAACTAATTCATTTTCAGTAGTTTCTGTAAGAATTGAGGCGATTTTTTTGGGAGGAATAGATTTCATTTTCACCAGTTTTTAGGATAAGGTTTAAGTAGTACTTTATTAACCACTCATTTTAACAGGTGCTTTTCCTAACAAATATAAGGAAACTTAATATAATAACTAAAAACAATGCTTAATAATAACGATAATAAGAAAAAATCATTTTAATTAGTATTAAGCAGTATTTTTTTTTGTTTTATGAAATATGGAATTAAATGGATTATAAAGCCTTTATTTCGGTTGCTGTGTGATAACTTTTTGGAGAATTGTCGTAAGTGGCAAAATATTCTTTTTTATTTACTGCTGTAAAATTACCAATTTGGCTATTAAATTTAGTTGCAATTCCTTTGATTGTAAAACGAATGGATTGAATATCATTCTTTTTTAACAGACTCATTTCAATAGGAGTGAAGCTGTAATAGGACACTATTTTAGTATCGATTTTTTCTCTGTTTCCTTTATCAGAACAGATTATAAAAGTATTATTTGATAAATAAATATAGGCTGTACCTGAAATTGTATAAGTTGGATTTGTTGTTTCGACGGCTAATTTCAGCAAGCCGCCTTTTTCAGTTTTTGCAATTTGAACTTCGGTGATACCAGTCAGGGCATAATTTTCACAAATGAAATTCCAAGAAGAAGTTGCGGGATATTTTTTTGAGCTGTTATAGCTAATCATTTCCTGGCTAAATCCAGTAACAGAAAGCATCAATAAAGTAAAAAGGAAGCATTTTTTAGTCATGAACAGGATGCGTTTTGTTGTTATTTTAATTGAAAAGTATCAGCCCAATCCATTGATTTTATCGCAGAAACTTTGCCTTCTTCATTCATAAACAGGCGTAGTTCTTTATTGGCCACTTTTTTAGTATACAATGCTTTATATCGAAAAATAGTGCTGTTGTCTGCGTAGTTTTTATAGATTTCCACTAATTCAATATCTTTAAAAGTGCCATAATATTGACGGTATCGCGTACATATTTTTGTTAGTTTTTCGAGTGTTGTGTTTTTGATTACTGTAGGAGTGGCTTCACTTTCGTTAAAAGGCTTAAACTTGGATGTATTACAAGTAATCAAGACTCTTTTCCCTAATTCATAGGCTTTGTTTTTTTGTGCTTCGCTGACCTCAGAAAAGGGTAATTTTAGGATTTCTGCCTTTGCAGGAATTGCTTCTTCGGGAGTGATTACTGCTGTTTTAGATTTACAGCCTATCAATACAACTAAACTTAAAATAAGGAGGAATCGTTTCATAATTGTTTATGTTATTTTTAATAATAAATTTGGATCAGGGCAGTTATCCAAATAATAATTCCGTTTGTTTTTACTACAAACCCCGGGATAATCGCCAGTGTTTTCTGCAATGTCTTTTATGATTTGAAAATGCAAATGCGGTGCATAATCGCCATTGACAGTAGCATTTCCCAATGTTGCCATTGGTTCTCCTTTCGTGAAAACGGTACCAATAGTTAATTCAGCGATACTTTCTAACGATAAATGTCCATATAAAGTATAAAATTTTTGATTTTCTATGTGGTGTTCTAATAGAATAGTTGGCCCGTAATCGCCTAAATTATTGTTGTAATTAAAACTATGAACTTTTCCGTCAAGCGCTGCCAATACTGTAGTTCCTGCCTTAACCCATAAATCTAAACCAATATGAATGTTGCGTTCTTCAGTTTCTGCAGCATTAAAAACGGCACTTCTTTTATATAAATTACGCTCTTCATTATAACCGCCAAATGCTACTTTTGCATTGTTTTTGGCTAGTATACTTTTGATGTACTTTTCAAAATCGGCAGCATTCTCAATGGTACGTTTTGATAAATCGATATTTGAAACCGATAAATCCAAAGGCGTGTATTCCGTTAAGGAGATTGACGCATCGATTACTTTTACATTTTGAATGTTCCTAAAAAGCGTTTCCAAGGACTTTTAAATTTAGATATTAAAGTATAAATTTAAAATAAAAAAAGAACCTGAATAATTTATGAAGGGATTATAACTTTTAATTGTGAAAAGGAGAATTGAGATTTCAAAAAATCAGAAAGAAATTGTGTGTTTATCTTCCGGTATAATTAGGGCAACCAAAACATTTTTTGTCGAGGTTAAATTGATACGTCAATGAAAGTTCATAGATACCACCGGTTTTTCCAATTTTGGAAGTGTTTAAATCATAGGAAAGTCCAAATCGCAAATGATCATATTGCAATCCTGTGAAAAGATTTACAGAGGTAAGCAGTTGGCTATTATACCCATTTTTAGAAGGATTTGTAACTGCAGTTGCTCCAAAAAACATTTTTTCGAATAGGATTGAGGTTCCAATATCGAGACGGTTATAACGTCCTTGTTGCATATAATTTGAGGTAACAAACATTTTGGTCGCATACGGGAAGAATTGAACATCAATGTAGTCTGCCAAAAGAAATTCATAACCGGTACTTAAGGAGAAGAAAGTGGCTAAGGGAACATTTCCGTTTGAACTAAATGCAATATTTGGCTTATTAAGGTGTTTCATCGATAAACCAATCCACATATTTTCGGTATTGAAAACCATTCCGGCAGATATATCAAAAAAACTGACTTTATCATTTAGCAATATTGGGTCAATTGAACTGGTGTTGATGATTCCTGTTTTGATATTAATTTGATCTTCTAATAATAAATTTTGAAAGGCAAATGATTTTAGGCCAAAACCAGCTTCAATAGCAGGTCTGAAAGTCCAGTCATCACTGATTCGGACTCTGTAAGCATAATTAGCATTGACTTGAGAAAAATTATAATTGGTTACATTTTCTCTTTGATTTAAAACACTTACACCAAAACCGCTATTCATACTTTCGTTCCAAGTATTGACAAAAGCATAATCGGTGTCAATTTTTAAATCTAAATCAGGCCATTGTTCGCGGTGAATAATTCCGGTGTATGTAGTTTCCATAAAACCGGAAAAGCCAGGATTTAGGGTTTCGGGAATTAAAAAATATTGGGTAAAAACGGGATCTTGTGCGCTTAGTTTTGAGTAAAAGCAGCAAGTAATAAGTATAATAAATAGTTTAAATTTCATTAGTTTGACTGTTGCTTTTATTGAATTAATGTGAATGCTCCTTTTTCGGTTATAGTATGATTGTAAAAGGTTTTTGCGCTGATTTTAAAATAATAGTTTCCATTTTCGGCGTCTAAATCTTTTACTTTTCCATTCCAACCTTTAATGTTTTCTCCACTTTCAGAATATATGATACTTCCCCAGCTATCAAAAACGTCTAACGTTATATTAATTAAACCAAGAAATACGGGTGCAAATGAATCATTGAAACTATCATTATTTGGTGTAAATGCATTTGGCATGATTAGACTGTATCCTTTTTCGACAAGGAGTGTAGTTGTATAAATGTATTGGCAACCAAAAGGATAATTTACGGTTTGTTTAATGGTATACGTGCCTTCTCTGGTATAAATATGTTTTGGATTTTCTTCATCTGAAAAATTACCATCCCCAAAATCCCAAGCGATATTGGTAAAATCTCCTGTGGCTAAATTGGTAAATAAAATCGGATCATAAATCGAATATAAATCATAAACATCTTTTCCGTGGGAACTTGTCGTGAAGTTAGCTTTGCCTAAAACAGGTGTATTCACATTAAACGTGTAATCAGCTGGACATCCAAAGCTGTCTGTAACGCTAAATATAATCAGACCGTTATTTTCGGTATTCATAATTTCATAATTTGTGCCGGTAACAACACCATCAGACCAACTTAATTGATAAGGAGGAATTCCGCCTTTGACATGGCCAATAAAAGTCTGATGCACATATTTAGTATCGCAATTAAAATCGGTTATCACTTCAACTGTTGGAGTCAGTTGTTCAAATCGAGTAATTTTCCAGGTTTCTAATTTTTTACAACCATTCGCATCGGTTACGGTTACGGTATAATTTTCGGGTGGAAGGTTGTTTAAGTCTTCGGTTGAAGCGCCGTTAGACCAAGAGTATATAAAAGGAGGAGTACCACCGGTCACTACTAAATTGATTGCGCCGGTATTGGCATTAAAACAATCTAATGGGTTTGAAACGGTTGCTTTTAATTCTAATAGTAAAGGCTCAATTATGATGAAGCTTTCTTTTATAATACATGATTTCGAATCTGTAATGGTTACGCTGTATTTTCCCGGACCTAAATTATTTCTTTCTACTCCTGCAGTTGCGTCATCATCCCAAACTAAAGTTACAGGTGTTTTACCTCCAATGAGATTTAATCGGATATGAGCATCTTTTTCGCCAAAACAAGAGATTTGTTTTACATCTGGATTAATTGTAAAAACAGGTGCATTATCTATGATTATGGTAAATTGTTTGACACAATCTAAAGCATCGGTGATGGTGATTATATAAGTTCCTGCGGTTAAATTATTTTGCACCAGACCTGTTCCTAAATTACTCCATTTTATAAGATAAGGATCTCCGGTTGTAAATGGAATTCCACCTGTAATATTATTAATCGTAATAGAGGCATTTGCATAGTCGTAACAAGCTATTTCGGTTTTAGTATAGGCTAATTTTATTTCATCATTTTGAAGTAAAATCACTTGCAATTGATCCGTACAACCCGAATTATCCGTTACAGTTAAGTTATAGGTACCTGCGGCTACATTTTTTAAATTTTTATTTGAACTTTGAAAACCGTTTGGTCCTGACCAGCTGTAATTGTAATTAAAAACACCTGGTGATGATTGAGTAGCTCTTCCTCCGGTTACATTTATGTTGATTTCACCTGTATGATCTCCGTAACAAAGAATATCAACTTGATTGACCAGATTGATTTCTAATAAAGGCGGTTCAATAATAGTATAACTGCCTTTAAGGATGTTACAGTTATTAGCTTCTGTAATGACAACATCGTAAACTCCGGGTGCTAAATTAGTAATGTCTTCGGTGGTGGCATAAGGATTTCCGTTTTTTGTCCAAACATAAGTGTAGGATTGCGTTCCTCCGGTTGTAGTTAGCGTAACCTTTCCGTCATTTAACCCAAAACAGCTGATATCATTTTTATTTCCTGAAAACTGGAATAGCCCCGGTTCACCGACATAATAGTTTTTTGTAAAAGGACAATTCCCGTTATCGTTGATATTTAAATTATAATATCCGGGTTTTAAATTAGTAATATCTTCATTACTACTAGTGAATCCATTAGGGCCAGTCCATAAAATAGTATTTGGCTTACCTGTCGTGAAAGGAGTTCCGCCAGTCACAGTTATACTGATAGCTGCATCATTTGACCCAAAACAGGTACTGCTTTTTATAGTTTCAGCTACATTTATCAATGGTTCAACGATTACCGTAATGGTAAAGTTAGGTCCAGGACATACTTTAGATATGGGCGATATAGTATATGTTACTGTTGCCGGACTGTTTGTATTGTTTTTTAATGTTTGAGTAATGGTTGTTACCGGGGACGACTGTGCCGTTGCACCACTCACCGAGCCAGAAGGTGAAATTGTAGGATTTGACCAAACATAAGTAGTTCCTGCAGGCACATTATCGGTTGTATTGGTGACTGGTGTAATTTGAAAGGTTTCGCCACTGCAAATTTTTAATAATTTTGGTTTTATTATTGGTGAAAGTACTAAATTAACAGAGAAGTTTGCTGTTTTTGTAGTCGTGCCACAACTATTAGTCACGCTAAAAGTAGCTTGATAATTCCCACTCACAGAATAGTTTATTGATCCGGGATTAAGCGTTGTAGCTGTTGCGGGTGTTCCTCCCGGAAAGCTCCAAAGGTAGGTGAGTTCAGCACTTGGTGAACAACTTTCTACGACTGTTCCAACTGGTTTGATTGTTGCCGAATTACAATAATCCGAAATGGGGCTTAATGTGGTAATCGGTGGTTTTTTTACTTGTATCGCTTGTGTAATGGATTGGTCTATTCCACAAGAATTCCTAGAGGTTAATCGAACAGTATATGTTCCTGCAGTTATAAAATTAAAAACAGGATTTTTAGAAAATGGGCCTGTGCCATTTGCAAAATTCCATTGCGCTGTTCCTTTTCCGCAAAAACCTTCAATGTAATTGATTACTTCCCAATAATAACTTTCGGCTCCACAACTCAAACTGGTATCGGTAGTATTTGTCATTTGTACATTACTGGAAGCACAAGCATTTCCGTAGGTAAATTTGGGTTGTAAAATGGGTTCAACACAAATCCATTTGCTAACAGAAGTTCCTTTTCCGCAGGGTGTTTCGGCGGATAAAGTTATTTTGTATTTGCCGGGTAAGGCATAGAGATGACTAGGATTAACCTCTCTGGAAGGTGCGCTTCCGTCCCCGAAATCCCAAGTATACACATTATAGGTGCTACAATCATTTGTATATCCGGCAACGGTTGTATTGTTAAAGTACGTGTACGTATTTGCGCATACAATACTGTTTACGTTAAAATCTACTGTAGGCACATCTAAGATAATAATGGGGCCGGCTGTGAGGTAAGTACTTCCGCAGGAGGTGGTTATTGTAAGTCTAACGGTGTTTCCTGACGGACAATTAAATCGTGTAAAAGTATGTGGTATTGGGAAGTTCAAAGAAGCTGGCGGATTTACAGCATTATAATAAGAAGAACTTTCCAGTTGTGCTTGAGTGTAATTTATAAAAGTACCGTCACCATAATCAACTTGGTATTTTGTGTCCGAAGGATTGAGTGCCCATGAGCCTATGGCAAAATCCATCGGGGCAACCGGGGTACAAAAATTAGTGGTATTCCCGGGAGCAATCAGCGCTCCAATTGGATTGTTGGAGTTCTTAATTACATAGGTAATCGAGTTATTGCAACCATTATTTCGGATTCCTGTTACGACCATATTGAACGACCCTAACTTCATGTAGGTGTGTGTTCTGGGAAAATTAACGTTAGTTTCTATAGCGCCATCGCCCCAATCTACAGTGTAGGAAGTGATGCAGGAAGCAGAACTGGAACTGTTTCCAACATTAATGGTATATTGAAGATCTGAATTGTTGTCTCCACATTTTTCAAAAGGTGCGCTGGATCCAGAAGGCGCATTTAAATTCACAAACTTTAAATCTGGTTTTTGTTGTACAGAAATAACTTTTGTTACCGATTTGCTTACGTTATTAGCATCGGTTACGGTTAGTTTTACATTGAAATTTTGAAATCCACAACCCAGTGCGGTAAAAGTATGTGTTGGGTTGCTGCTATTAGACGTATTTCCGTCTCCAAAATCCCATTGATACGTAAAAGGAGCATCTCCGGTTACAGTGGGTGTAAAAGTTACGGGTGTGCCGGAGCAAGTACCGTCATTATTAAAATTAAAATCGATGCTTAGCAGTACAACTTGGTCTTTGTGATATCCGTTTAGAGGGTGTATTTCTTTGTGGGGATTTATTTTGATGGTGTTACCATAAGTACAAATTGAAGTAAAAAGTATTAAAAAAAAAGTATGGGTAAGAAAACTAAAATTCCTCATAATAAGATAACTCATTTAGAAGGTAAATGTATGTGTTTTTTTAAAATAAATAGAAAAAGATTACAAATAATAAAACGTTTTTTGAATTACCACTACTGTAGTAAAGCTGATTTTGTGAGTTCTGAAAAAGAAAATGTTCTCGTTTAGCCCTGATGGCAGCAAGTATCCTTTTTTGTAAACGCTTAATAGGTTTTGGATGTTTTGAACTCTGAAAGCAGTGCGTTTATAAAAAAGATACTGCGTACAGCAGGACGATTGGTGATGAAATAATAAATGGGTCTGCTCCCAGAACAAAAAAACGCCGATTTCTGGGCTTGTTTTTTGTAGGCGGTTTACTGATTTACTATTTCCAATCTTCGTACATTTGCACTTTACAAATGGAAATAAAATGATTGAAATAGGAAAATACAATACGTTAACGATATTAAGGGATACTAAAGTGGGTCTGTTTTTGGGCAATCCCGAAAAAGATCCGGAAGGAATACATGACATTTTGCTGCCTAATAAATACGTGCCGAACGAGTTTGAGATAGGTGAGGAGCTTATTGTTTTTGTGTATTTAGACCATGAGGAACGTCCTGTTGCTACTACCTTAGAACCTTATATTTTGTTGAATGAGTTTGCACTTTTGCGTGTAAATTATATCAATCAGATTGGTGCTTTTATGGATTGGGGAATGGAGAAAGATATTTTGGTGCCTTTTAAAGAGCAAGCGCGTCCGATGGAAAAAGGAAAACGCTACTTGGTGTATCTTTATATGGACGAAAAAACAAATCGTTTGGTTGCATCAAGCAAAACGAATCAGTTTTTGAATAATGATGCGTTAATGATTGAAAAAGGGGAAGAGGTTGATTTGATTGTTTCGCACATTACCGAAATAGGTATTAATGTTATCATTAATGAGCGTCACAAAGGGTTGTTGTACAAAGATGAAGTGTACGACGATGCGATTCGTACCGGAGATAGAATGCGCGGGTATATCAAGAACATTCGACCTGATAATAAGATAGATGTTGCCTTGCAAATACAAGGATACCAAAGTATTGAACCGAATGCCGAAAAAATTATGGACGAATTAAGAGCCAGTCGCGGTTTTTTGCGTCTTACTGATAATTCGCATCCGGAGGATATAAAAACGGTGTTGAAGATGAGCAAGAAAACTTTCAAGAAAGCGATTGGTGCTTTGTATCGTGAAAAATTGATTGAGATAAAGGATGATGGAATATATCTTGTTAAGGAATAAAAAAAAGAAAGACTAATCATAACGATTAGTCTTTCTCTTTTTACTGCTGTTTCAGCAATGCTAAAAAAACAATAAAATCAAATCAAAGTTATTTATTCGCTTTTATAGCTAATAGTATGCTCTATACTATTTTAATGTATTGACTTAAGCGCAAATTACTTTAATAAACGGTTTGTCATTAAATGTCCAAACATTTACTTGTAGCTACGAATCAATTTCACATTAAAGCCTTAGGTTTTTGTGTATCTTTTGAAAAAATCATTTCTCTAAAATAATTATTTTGTGCGCAACTTTGGAGTTGAGCGAGAAAATGAATTTTATTTTTTAACCGTAGGTGGTGTTACTTTATTTTTTTTGCTATTGGGGCAAATGATTTTAACATTATCTCGTTTGTCGAGGTATTTGAAATATTTTTATAAGTTATTATTACCGTAGAAAAAGGAGCGACAAAATTTTTAAATAGAATCAAAAATGTTTTTTTTAAGGTTAATAAATCAGTGAAAAATCTCCAATGTAAATCAAATTGAATTTAGGTCATATTCTATTGATTAACATGATTAAAGATAATAATTAATTCAATTGTCTCTGATTAATTTCCTGATTTTTTTTGTTTTTTTAACATATTTTAGGCTTTAATAAGAGGAGTATTACCTTAAGCTTCTCTTAAATAGAATAGATAAAATGTAAAAAATGATTTATTTTTACGCTAAATAATTTAAAATCGATTATAATGGATTGGATAACTGTCAAAGAATTTGAGGATATAACGTATAAAAAATGCAATGGTGTAGCCAGAATCGCATTCAACAGACCTGATGTGCGTAATGCTTTTCGTCCAAAAACTACTTCTGAATTGTATCAGGCATTTTACGATGCGCAGGAAGATACGTCTATAGGTGTAGTTTTACTTTCGGCAGAAGGTCCTTCCTCTAAAGATGGAGTGTATTCCTTTTGCAGTGGTGGCGATCAAAACGCCCGCGGACATCAAGGATATGTTGGGGACGACGGACAACACCGTTTGAATATATTAGAGGTACAACGACTTATTCGATTTATGCCAAAAGTTGTTATTGCTGTAGTTCCTGGTTGGGCTGTAGGTGGCGGACACAGTTTGCATGTGGTTTGCGATTTGACATTGGCCAGTAAGGAACACGCTATTTTTAAACAAACAGATGCTGATGTGACCAGTTTTGATGGCGGTTATGGTTCGGCGTATTTAGCTAAAATGGTAGGACAGAAAAAAGCCCGTGAAATTTTCTTTTTAGGGCGTAATTATTCTGCTCAAGATGCTATGGATATGGGAATGGTAAATGCAGTTATTCCGCATGCAGAATTAGAAGATACGGCTTATGAATGGGCACAAGAAATTTTGGCAAAATCACCAACTTCTATTAAGATGTTGAAATTCGCCATGAATCTTACCGATGACGGAATGGTAGGACAGCAGGTTTTTGCCGGAGAAGCAACTCGCTTAGCATACATGACCGAAGAAGCCAAAGAAGGTAGAAATGCTTTTTTAGAGAAAAGAAAACCGAATTTTGAGAAAAAATGGTTGCCATAATTTAATTTCAAAGAACAGTTCTTGTGTTTATGTTCTAAAGAATTGAATCAAATCGAATGTATTTTATGGTTAAAACTAAAATTTATAAATGGAGAATTTTACGAATGAAACTATAGACACAACACAGCTTCCTAAATTCGAAGAAGTGCTGTTTTCAAAATTAGATTCAAAATATTTTAAGGTAGTTATAATCAATTTGGTATTGATTATCGGACTTCTTATTCTGGCTCCGATACTTTTTTCGGTTTTGAAACCAGAAGTGTTTTCAGGGAGGATTTGGTTTATTTTAGGAGTAGTGGAGCCAATACTTTTTGCTTTGATAATTGGGTTTTCTATCCTTGGATTCAGGAAAAAAGAATTTGCTTTTAGAGAACACGATGTGCTTTTCAGGCACGGAGTTATTGCTTTGAATACAACTATAATTCCTTATAACAGAATACAACATGTCGCTTTACATGAAGGAATGGTTTCTCGTTATTTTGGCTTGGCAAAAATTCAAATCTTTACGGCAGGAGGAAGCTCCAGCGACATGGAGATTCCCGGAATTGAAAAAGAGCAAGCCGAAAACATCAAACAATTAGTAATGGGGAAAATTCAAAAACAACTCTAATGAAAGCCGATTTTAGTCAGCCTCAACGGCAATCCATAGTTGGGATTTGGGTTATGTTTTTTTATGCGCTTCAGCAATATGCAAGAGCGTTTTGGCCCATCTTGGTAATTTGGATTTTCAAGTTTGACGAGGTTAATAAATGGTATTTATTTCTGGGCGTTTTCGGACTGTTTGGATTAATTGGTGTTGTCTCGTATTTGAAATACTTAAATTTCACTTTCTTTTTGGATGCCGAAAACGAGGAATTTGTCATTACCGAAGGTGTTTTTAACAAAACCAAAACGGCTATTCAGCTTAATAAAATTCAACAAGTAAACATCAATCAGTCTTTTATTCAAAAAATAATAGGCGTTTATGAATTAGCTGTTGATACCGCCGGAACGAATAAAAAGGAAGGTTCTATAAAAGCAATTTCTCACGAATTGGCTTTAGCATTAAAATCTCGTTTATTAGACAATGAGGTAAAAGCAATTTTTCCTATCGATGCTATCCAGGATATAATACCTGAGGAAAAAATTACTATTGAAGAACATCCTTTTATAAAAATAAGTTTTCTGAGTTTGTTGAAAGTGGGAATAACTTCAAATTATGAAAAAAGTATTGCTTTACTGCTGGTGTTTTTTACTACAATTTATGAAAATCTGAATCATTTTGGTGATAATAAGGTTATCGATAATGAAAAAGTAGGGGCATATATTGATGCTAATCTGGTATTGCAAACGGTTTTAATTTCAATCGTATTTTTGTTTGGAATTGTTTTGATTGTTAATGTGGTCCGAATTGTGTTTCGCTATTTCGATTATAAAATTACAAGACAAAAAGGATCATTACTACTTTCGTTTGGCTTGTTGAATACCAAAAGCACAATCATTAAACCCGAAAAGGTCCAAATTACTACAGTTACGAGTAATTATTTTCAGAAGAAAATGAATATTCTAGAAATAAAAATCAAACAAGCTACCAGCGGCGAAGAAGAAGAACGTAAATCCGCTATTGAAATTCCGGGTTGCAACGTCGCAGAACAGCATGCGATATTGAAGTTGTTGTTTCATAAAATTCCCGAAAAAGGAGTGCAATTACAATCCAATTTTCGCAAACTTATTTTTTCGATTTTTATCACAATAGGATTACCTTTGTTTGTGTTTTATTTGGTAAGGAGTTTTATCATTGCTCATTTTCCCTCTGTTGATTATTGGGTTCCGGCTTATGTTGGTTTTGTTGGTTTGATTCAGTTTTTTAAATTTAAAAACAATAGGCTTTTCATAACGAATGATTTTATAATCAAGCAAAGTGGTGCTTGGGACATCAGTAATGAAATTATAGAACCATGCAAGATTCAAGCAATTACCACCACGCAATTGTTTTGGCATAAAAGCCTAAATATTGGTTCGGTAATTTTGCATACCGCCGGAGGTAATGTTGCTTTTCAGTTGGGTGATTTTACAAAAATAAAACAACACGTAAACCTTTGGTTATACGAAATAGAAACGTCAGACAGCAACTGGATGTGATGCTGTTTAAAACGAATAAACAATTTAATAAAAAAGAAAATGAAACATTGGATTGAAGCCGCACGATTAAGAACATTGCCCTTATCCGTTTCCGGAATTATAGTGGGAAGTATGTATGCATTGGCACACCCAACAGATAATGTGCTCACACCAACTGAAGTTTTCAATTGGAGACTTTTTGGGTTTGCTATATTAACGACACTTGGTTTGCAAATTCTGTCCAATTTTGCCAATGATTATGGTGACGGAATTAAAGGAACCGATAACCAAGACAGAGTTGGTCCAAAACGTGCTATTCAGAGTGGTGTTATTTCACCGGAATCTATGAAGCGCGCTATAATTCTCACATCGGTGCTAACGCTGATTTCGGCGATTATATTAATTTATTATGCCTTTAGAGATACGAATTTGGGGTATTCTTTATTTTATTTGGTATTGGGAATTTTGGCTATCGCCTCTGCAATTCGATACACTGTTGGAAATTCAGCATATGGATATCGCGGTTTTGGCGATGTATTTGTATTCGTATTTTTTGGTTTAGTAAGCACTTTAGGAGTCAATTTTTTATATTCTAAACAACTGGATTTAGTGTTAATTTTACCGGCGACCGCCATCGGATTTTTGAGTGTTGCCGTTTTAAACCTGAACAATATGCGAGATGAAGCATCCGATAGAAAGTCGGGAAAAAATACGCTTGTAGTAAAAATGGGAGCGGCAAATGCTAAAATATATCATTACTTTCTGATTGTTGCAGCAATGGTTTTGATTCTGGTTTTTGCTCTTCTAAGTGATTTTCATTTTGATCAGTACTTGTTTTTAGTTGCTTATATTCCTTTAACTAAACATTTGGTAAACGTTTATAAGAACCAAGACCCTAGAGCATTAGATCCAGAATTAAAAAAAGTAGCTTTAAGTACTTTTGCGCTTTCTGTGCTATTGGCTTTGTGTATGATTTTCTTTTTTTCGGATTTGATTGTTAATCGATATTAGTACAATTCAATCCAAAAAAATAATTGAAGATTCAAAATTAATTTGTTCCATTTTTTAAATAAAAACAATGAAAATAACATTTTACGGTCACGCCTCTTTGGGTATCGAAGTAAGTGGAAAGCACATTTTGGTTGATCCTTATATTTCGGCAAATCCACAAGCCAATCACATTGGAATTAATGCGTTGAAAGCTGATTTTATTCTCCTGACACACGCACACGGCGATCATATTTTAGATGTTGAAGCCATTGCCAAAAGAACCAATGCAGTAATCGTTTCAAATGCTGAGATTGCCGGTTATTATGCCAAAAAAGGTTTTCAAACCCATCCAATGAATCACGGTGGAAGTTGGAATTTTGACTTTGGAAAAGTAAAATACGTCAGCGCCATTCATTCCAGTTCTTTTCCCGATGGAAATTATGGAGGAAATCCTGGTGGTTTTGTCATCGAAGGCGAGCACAAAAACATCTATATTGCTGGAGATACAGCGCTTACGATGGACATGAAACTCATCCCGATGCGCACCAAATTAGATTTAGCAATTTTCCCAATCGGTGATAATTTCACCATGGATATCGATGACGCCATTATCGCTTCGGACTTTGTGGAATGCGATAAAATTCTCGGAATTCATTACGATACCTTTGGTTACATCAAAATCAATCACGAGGAAGCCATCAAGAAATTTTTCGACAAAGGGAAAGATTTAATGCTGCTCGAAATCGGAGATTCCATAGAATTATAAATTTTATCGTCTAAAATTAGGAGCTTAATCCAGCTATTCGTTACAATCTTTATTGCCGAACGCCGGCAATAAAGGATTTTCACTACTATCTGGGCTAGGCTATAAATACCCAATTACCTTTTTGGTTCATTTTAATAAACGTTTTTCAATCATGCCACAAAAGCATTTCGTTATTCTATTTTTATTGTTGTTGACTTCAACCATTGTTTTCTCACAAAAAGACGGGTATTGGGACAAAGAACGCGCCACTACCAAAGAGATTGTTGTTTCAGCCAGAGACCGAATCGTTATAAAATCAGATGATTTGCCTACAGGAACCACTGAAATTGTATACAGAATCACACTTTTAGACGAAAATCAGCAAATGGCCGGCAGTTTAGTTTCGGTTTTAAAAGCCATTCCAGATCCAACAGGAATTAGTCAAGGTTCTGCTGGAGCCGTTTTTATTCTGTCAAAAATTTCGGGAGATGATACTTGTAAATATGCTATTTTTTCAAACGGAACACTGGCTTCGGATTATAAGAAAACAGGAAAGACCAATGAAGCTTGTTTAGTTCAAGATACGCCGGTCAGTAAAGATGCCAAACGTCTTTCTGTAGATAAATCAACTTGTTTAAAAGTAAATTCAAACGCTATTTGGTTTGGTTTTGAAAGCAAGAATTGGATTATGAAGCAGAAAATCATTTTAGAAATTGTTCCTTGGGTCGATAATAAACTCAGTAAAGGCTGGACTGTTGAAAACAGAAAATCCATAATTGAACAATGTAAGACTTCAAATTTGGCACAAAAAATGACCAATTCAGATGATTTTTGCGTTTGTATTCTTGATAAAATTCAAAACAAATACACATTTCAGGAGTTTCAAAAATTATTGGCTATAGAACGTTCTAAAGCTTTCAAGGATTTTGGTAATAGTTGTTTTGGCGAAACAGGACTTTCTAACGCCACTTATTCGGATTTGCGCAAACAAGCCTCGGTTTTGGCTAAACAAGGAAAGCATGGTGAAGCAATTACTAAATGGGCGATAATTATTAATGACGGCAAAGCAAATGCTTTAGATTATAACGCCATTGGAACTAGTTATTTGTTGACAAAACAATACGGAAAAGCTGTTAAATTCCTTCAAGAAGGCGAAAAATTGGATGATTCAGAATTATTGATACAACTAAATTTAGCGCATGCTTATTTATTGAATGATAATTTCAAATCAGCTAAGGCCATTTATAAAGAATACCAATCTCAAAATGTTACTGACAGCTTGAGTTGGACTCAAAAAATAAATATAGATTTCGAAACCTTTAAGCAAGCTGGTATACAAAATGAAAATTTTGAAAGAGTTTTAAAAATGATAACAAAATAGTTGCCTTTTTAAAACAGATTGAATTGTTTGCCCGTTTTTAAATTAACTCATAACTCATAATTTCTTGAAAGCAACGTATCACAAATATATTCTTAATTTCAAACGACCGTCAGGAACTTCTCGCGGCATTATGACCGAAAAAGAAACCTGGTTTATAATCTTGGAACAAAATGGTAAAAAAGGAATTGGTGAGTGCGGTATTTTGAGAACTCTTAGCATTGATGACCGACCGGATTATGAAGAGAAATTGCAATGGATTTGTGCTCATATTCATTTAGGAAAAGACCAACTTTGGGATGCTTTAATCGAGTTTCCTTCGATACAATTTGGAGTGGAAATGGCGTTTCAATCTTTAGCGAGTGAAACTCCTTTTTTACTCTTTCCATCGGACTTTACAAATGGCACAAAATCGATTCCAATAAACGGATTAGTTTGGATGGGTGAGGAGTCATTTATGAAGCAGCAAATTGAAGAAAAATTAGCAGATGGTTTCCGTTGTATTAAACTCAAAATAGGTGCTATAGATTTTGATAAAGAACTTCAATTGTTGCGTTTTATTCGGCAACATTTTACCCCCGAAGAAGTAGAAATTCGGGTAGATGCGAATGGAGCTTTTAGTGAAAATTCAGCTTTAGATAAATTAAATCAATTATCTGAATTTAAGTTACATAGTATCGAACAGCCTATTAAAAAAAATAACACTGACAGGATGGCAGATTTGTGTAAAACGACTCCTTTCCCCATTGCGCTTGACGAAGAGTTGATAGGTGTGTTTACAGTGGCAGAGAAAGAACAATTACTTCAAAAAATTAAACCACAATACATTATTTTGAAGCCCAGTTTTATCGGTGGATTTCGAGGTACTCAAGAGTGGATTTCGCTGGCTGAAAAGCATGGAATTGGATGGTGGATTACCTCGGCTTTAGAGAGTAATATTGGATTAAATGCTATTGCACAATGGACTTTTTTGCAACATAATTCTATGCCGCAAGGATTAGGAACCGGCGCACTTTATACGAATAATTTTGACTGTCCGCTTGATGTTGCTGAGGGGCAATTATGGTATAAAAATGATATCGATTGGGAATTTGATATCGATCTTTTTCAAGCAGAAAATTTGTAAAATCAGTTTTAAAACCAAGTAATTGACACAAGCTTTATTTTAAAAAAAGTACATATTAATTGATTTATGTTGATTTAATTAGGTACTTTAGAGTACTTAAAACGAGCATCTTTAAAAAGCCCTGCTATCAAAAAGAAAATCAAAATAGTAAAACAAAATATTCACGAAAGACTACATCGTGAGCCTTATTATACCCATCCCAGATTGAAGTTTATTCCTAATATTGTAATCAATCTGATTAGTTTTATAGTTTCTTTTGCGGTGGTTGCAGTTTTATTATATGTTGTTTTGAGTTATTTAATTCGAAAATTTTACCATCTGGATTAGATCACTTTTAGGATTAGCAATTTATTCTTCAATTTAACTTTATATGATTTACCAAAAAAAAGACCCTCTGAAAATGAATTCAGAGGGTCTTTTTGCTATCTGAATTGAACTTAATTCCTGTCTTTACGTATTAATTATTGGGAGATTGGTATACATTTGTTAGAAGGTGGTTAATTTTTAATTTATTTAACTATCTCATAACCTGTTTTTTGAAAATATAAATTGGAAGGTGAATTACCTTGAAAAGATATATTAACATTTATTTGTCAAACCTCATATTTTTTTCTTTCAATAGTTTTATTACTTTTGGCGCCAATGAGAGTAATTGTATTTTTAGTATACTTATGTTTCCATCTTTTAGGAGGGAGTTCCGTTCATGCAAATACTCCTGAAAATATAATATACGATTCATTAATCTCTAACCTTTCAGAAAACCAGAAAGTAAAAATTACAATTGCAGATCATGCTAGTGTCGTAATTGAGTATGCTGATTTAGATTTAGATGAAGAACATTTGAGTTGTGATGAAATTCAAGATGGACATTCGAATAATTTTTTTGCTGAAAAATACAGTTTACTTGATAGTTGGTATTTACCAATTTCTCAAAGATTTATTTCCAATTATTACTACACCCTTTTTAAAATCTTCCTGCCTTTTTGTGGCAATTCATCTCCTATTTATATTACAAACAGGGTTTTAAGGATTTGAAACATTAAGTATTAGTTTCCAAAGACATTTTATTTACGATTATCTATTCTAGAATGTTTAGTAAGCGTAGTCCATTTTGCATGTCCGTTTAGATTTTATCCAGACAACAGAAGTCTTTTAGTAACACTTAGAAATTTTCCTATTTGCAGCGTTAAATCGCTCTAATTCCACATTTAATACCATGAAGAAAAATATCATTTTCACGGGCTTAGTTGCCTTGTTGTGCCTAGTTAGTTGTACAACTAAAAAAGAAGAAAAAGAAGAAGCAGGTAAATTTACAGTAACCAATCCGGTAAGTATTGATACTTCATTTACCAAAGAATATGTGTCTCAAATACGTTCTGTAAGAAACATCGAGATTCGTGCTCAAGAAAAAGGATTTTTGCAAAATATTTATGTTGATGAAGGACAGTTTGTAAAAGCGGGTCAGTTGTTATTCAGAATCATGCCCAAAATGTATGAAGCAGAACTGTTAAAAGCACAAGCCGAGGCTAAAGCTGCTACGATAGAATTACAAAATGCAAAAACGCTAGCCGATAAAAATATAGTCTCTAAAAGTGAACAGTTTATCGCACAAGCAAAACTGGAGCAAGCTAAAGCTGAAGTGGCATTAGCAAAAATTCATTTATCATTTACTGAAATCAGAGCACCGTTTGCAGGAACTATTGATAGGATTCCAAAGAAATTGGGAAGCCTTATTGATGAAGGAGAGCTACTGACCAGTCTTTCGGATAACAGTACAATGTTTGCTTATTTTAACGTGTCTGAACCAGAATATCTGGAGTATCAAAACAATATAAAAGGCAGAGGTAATAGTACAGTAAGTTTACTTTTAGCCAATAATAAACCATTAAAATATAAAGGAAAAGTAGAAGTCATCGAAAGTGAGTTTGATAGTGAAACCGGTAATATTTCCTTTAGAGCCAGTTTTCCAAACCCTGATAAATTATTAAAAAATGGTGAAACGGGTAAAGTTTTGATGACGGTTCCTGTTAAAAGTGCATTAATTATTCCGCAGAAAGCTACTTATGAAATTCAAGATAAAATGTATGTTTTTGTAGTAGATAGAAACAATGTAGTGCGGTCAAGAGAAATTACCCTTACAGGTGAAATGCCAGATTTATACGTTGTTGAAAGTGGTATCACAGCAAATGACAGAATACTGCTTGAAGGAGTTCAGAAAGTTAAGGAGGGTGATAAAATTAAATTTGAATATCAAAAACCGAAAGAAGTGTTGAATCATTTGAAATTAAAAGCGGAATAGTCATAATCCTTAAATCATAAATCAATGTTTAATAAATTTATACAAAGACCGGTACTCTCTATAGTGATATCACTTATGATCGTATTACTTGGTTTATTGGCTCTTGTCCAGTTACCAATAACATTATTTCCTTCTATATCGCCGCCTAAAGTAAATGTTACAGCATCATATCCTGGAGCAAATAACGAATTATTGATAAAATCAGTAATTATTCCGCTAGAAAGAGCTCTTAACGGGGTTCCTGGAATGAAATATATAGCATCAGATGCAGGTAACGATGGAGAAGGAACTATTCAAGTGATATTTAATCTTGGAACCGACCCAAATCAAGCCTCATTAAATGTACAAAACCGTGTGGCTTCAGTGGTTAATAAGCTACCTCCAATTGTGGTTCGGGAAGGTGTAAAGATTACTCGAGAAGAATCGAACATGCTTTTGTATGTCAATCTTTACAGTACAGATCCAAAAGCAGATCAAAAATTTCTTTTTAATTATGCTGATATTAATATCCTTTCAGAACTCAAAAGAGTGGATGGAGTAGGTGTTGCCGATATTTTGGGAAACAGAGAATATGCTATGCGTATTTGGTTGAAACCAGATAGAATGTTAGCTTATAAAATTTCGGCCGATGAGGTGATGGAAGCATTGGCTCAACAAAGTTTGGAAGCATCCCCAGGTAAAACAGGAGAAAGTTCGGGTAAAAGATCACAATCATTTGAATATGTATTGAAATATCCTGGGCGATTTACTACTCAAGAACAATATGGAAATATAGTTTTGAGAGCTAATCCAGACGGTCAAATACTTCGCTTAAAAGATGTTGCAAAAGTAGAATTTGGTAGTTCAATGTACGATATTTATTCTAATTTGAACGGAAAACCTTCAGCAGCAATTGTATTGAAACAATCTTATGGTAGTAATGCTACTCAAGTTATTAAAGATGTAAAAGCGAAACTTGAAGAGATTAAGAAAACCTCTTTTCCAAAAGGAATGGATTATGAAATCAGTTATGATGTTTCTAAATTTTTGGATGCTTCCATCGAAAAAGTTATTCATACTTTAATTGAAGCTTTTATATTAGTAGGATTAGTAGTCTTCTTATTTTTAGGTGATTGGCGTTCTACATTAATTCCTGCAATCGCAGTCCCTGTATCACTTATTGGAACCTTTATGTTCATGCAATACTTTGGTATCACGCTCAATTTGATAACTTTATTTGCATTGGTACTGGCCATTGGTATCGTTGTCGATAATGCCATAGTGGTGATTGAAGCTGTTCATGCCAAGATGGAAACCAAGCATCTCTCACCAAAGAAGGCTACAAAAGAAGCAATGCACGAAGTAAGCGGTGCTATTATTGCCATTACATTTGTTATGGCAGCCGTATTTATTCCAGTTGCTTTTATGTCAGGTCCAGTAGGTATATTTTATAGACAGTTTTCTATTACAATGGCTACTTCTATTGTACTTTCAGGGGTTGTTGCATTGACACTAACGCCAGCACTTTGTGCAATGATGTTGAAAAATAATCATGGAAAACCCAGAAAGAAAACTCCACTGAATAAAATATTGGACAGTTTTAATAATTGGTTTAACGGTGTATCTGGAAAATATAGAAATCTGTTAGGTTTGATTGTAAACAGAAGAGTTTTCACTTTTGGGATGCTTATTTTTTTCTGTGTTGGAACTTATTTTTTGAATGCAAGTCTTCCATCAGGATTTATTCCAAATGAAGATCAAGGGATGTTTTATGCAGTTATCCAGACTCCTCCCGGTTCAACATTAGAACGAACTAATCAAATTTCAGAACGATTACAAAAAATTGCCGAAAGTATCGAAGGTGTTAAATCGGTTTCGTCTTTAGCTGGTTATGAAATTTTAACCGAGGGAACTGGAGCTAATTCAGGAACCTGTCTTATCAACCTAAAAAGTTGGGACGAACGTAAAAAATCTTCACAAGAAATTATAGATGAACTTGAAGAAAAATCCAAAGATATTCCGGGTGCCACTCTTGAATTTTTTCAACCGCCAGCCGTTCCCGGTTATGGAGCAGCAGGAGGTTTTGAATTGCGTTTATTAGATAAAGCAGGTTCTGGAGATTATAAAAAGATGGAAACTGTGAGTAATGATTTCGTAAAAGAACTCAACAAACGACCTGAACTGGCTTCGGTTTTTACATTTTATAGTGCCAGTTTTCCACAGTATATGCTTCGAATTGATAATGATATCGCACAACAAAAAGGGGTGACTATCGAAAATGCCACGAACACGCTATCAACACTTGTAGGAAGTAATTATGAAATAAGTTTTATTAAATACGGGCGTCAATATAAAGTAATGGTACAAGCATCTCCTGAATATAGAGCTTTACCCGAAGATATCATGAAACTGTATGTAAAAAATAATCGAGATGAAATGGTACCTTTCTCCGCTTTTATGAAAATGGAAAAAGTATACGGATTGTCTGAGATTACAAGACAAAACATGTATAATGCATCGGAAATAAGTGGCCAATCTGCTACGGGATATAGTAGTGGCGAAGCCATTAAAGCTATTCAAGAAGTTGCCGAAAAAACACTGCCTAGAGGATATGGAATTGATTGGGCAGGAATTTCAAAAGATGAAGTGGGCCGTGGTAATGAAGCGATTTACATTTTCTTAATTTGTTTAGGCTTTGTTTATCTAATTCTTGCTGCACAATATGAAAGTTTTATTTTACCTTTTGTTGTCATACTATCGCTTGTTGCGGGTATTTTTGGAGCATTCTTGTTACTTAAAATATGTGGTTTAGAGAATAATATTTATGCTCAAGTTGCCATGGTAATGCTAATTGGTTTGCTGGGGAAAAATGCAGTACTTATCGTAGAGTTTGCTGTTCAAAGACACCGTGCTGGAGATTCTGTACTTCAAGCTGCAATTGAAGGATCTGCGCTGCGGTTCCGTCCAATTCTCATGACTTCATTTGCATTTATTGCCGGATTAATTCCATTAGTTTTTGCTTCCGGACCCGGAAAAGTGGGTAACCGAACCATCGGTTCTGCAGCTGCAGGAGGGATGCTGATAGGAACTATTTTTGGTGTGCTGCTTATACCTGGATTGTATTATATATTCGGCAGAATTTCAGAAAAAGTAAAGTTTGTTAAAAATGAAGAAGAAAATCCATTAACCGAAGAAATTGATCACAATGTATAAAATTAAGTTATATCGATGCCTTATCCCGTTAGGTGTTTTCCTATCGGTGATAAGTTGTAAAGCTCCTGCTATTACAACAAGAACAACTACAAATAATGCTTTGCCAGAATTGTATAGTAATAATAAGGATACGTCTAACACGTCGACTATTCCTTGGAAAAATTTCTTTAAGGATAAAAACTTGGTTAATTTGATTGATATTGCACTCACAAATAATCAGGAATTACAGATTACTTTACAGGAAATAGAAATTACCAAGAATGATATTCGCATCAAGAAAGGGGAGATTTTGCCAAAGGTTGGTGTGAGGGCAGGAGCCGGTGTCGAAAAAGTAGGAAGATATACCAGTCAAGGAGCCGGCGATGCTTCTACTGAGATAACTCCCGGTAAAGAAATGCCTGATCCGCTTATGGACTATACTCTAGCTGCTTATGCAAATTGGGAAGTTGATATCTGGAAAAAATTGCGTAATTCTAAGAAAGCAGCTGTTAGCAGGTATTTATCTACTATTGAAGGTAAAAATTTTGTACTTACAAATCTTATTGCAGAAGTAGCTAATTCATATTATGAATTACTTGCTCTGGATAGTCAGTTGAACATTGTAAAACAGAACATTGAATTACAAAAAAATGCCCTGGAAATTGTAAAAATTCAGAAAGAAACTGCCAGAGCAACAGAACTTGCCGTTCAAAAATTTCAGGCTGAAGTATTAACTTCGAAAAGTATGGAGTTTGAAATTCTCCAAAAGATAAAAGAAACAGAAAATAGAATTAACTTTTTACTGGGCCGTTATCCTCAAGAAATCATAAGGGATAAAAACAATTTTTTGAATTTACAGCCTTCAGCAATTGATTCGGGAATTCCTTCACAATTATTGGCGAATCGTCCCGATATTAAACAAGCTGAACTTGAACTGGCTGCCGCAAAGTTAGACGTAAAAATAGCTAGAGCCGAATTTTATCCTTCATTAGCTATTTCAGCTGGAATCGGATTACAAGCTTTTAAAACATCATATTTGTTAACGTTTCCGGAGTCTATACTTTATTCTCTTGCGGGAGATATCGCTGCACCACTGATAAATAGAAACGCAATCAAAGCAGAGTTTAATAACGCCAATTCACGTCAAATCCAGGCTATGTATAACTATGAACGTACTATTTTAAACGCATATTTGGAAGTTTCTAATCAGCTCTCTAAAATTAATAATTTAGAAAAAAGTTATGATTTGAAATGGCAACAAGTGAATGCCTTAAACCGGTCGATTGATGTTTCTAATGATTTGTTCAAGTCTGCCAGAGTAGATTATTTTGAAGTTTTGATGACGCAGCGTGACGCTTTAGAGTCTAAACTTGAATTGATAGAAACAAAAAAAGAACAGTTCAACGCTACTGTCAATGTTTATAAGGATTTAGGAGGAGGTTGGAAATAAAGTAATAGTTCAAACTAAAGAGCCAGTCAATTTTGATTGGCTCTTTTTTATTGGTAAGGAAACGAATAAAGCATCTTAAATTTAAACTTATTAAATAGTTTTAAAAGTTAAAAAAAAGAAATCATTAGAATATTTAGCTCTTTTAACTTTGTTATTAGTTTTATTCCAATACCAATTCACTCAAGGCTTCTTTGCTAAAGCCTTTTAGTTGGTCATTTTTTCCTGCTTTGATTTTGGCAACCCAATTCGGGTCCGACAAGAGAGGTCTTCCAACTGCTACGAGGTCAAAATCTCCTCTGTCTAAGCGTCTAGTTAATTCGTCTAATGATGTTGGTTCAGAACTTTCGCCTGCAAACGCACCAAAGAAATCACTTGAAAGTCCAATTGAACCTACGGTAATAGTTGGTTTTCCAGTTAATTTCTTAGCCCATCCTGCAAAGTTAAGATCGTTATCTTCAAATTCCGGTTCCCAAAAACGGCGTTGAGAACAATGTAAAATATCGACACCGGCATCAATCAACGGACTAAGCCAGGCTTCCATTTCTTGAGGTGTTTTTGCTTGTTTGAAATTGTAATCCGATGGTTTAAACTGAGAAACTCTCATGATTATAGCAAAATCTTCGCCTACTTGTTTTCTAATTTCTTTAATTACATCTACAGCAAAGCGAGTACGTTCCGGAAGGGTTTTTCCGCCATAAATATCTGTACGAAGATTTGTCGCCTCCCAGAAAAATTGATCAATGAGATAACCGTGTGCCCCGTGTATTTCAATACAGTCAAAACCCAATCTTTTGGCATTGGCTGCAGCCTGACCAAAAGCGATAATGGTATTTTCGATATCATTTATAGTCATGGTACTGCCATTGTTAAACCCTGGTCTGTTTAAACCCGATGGTCCTTCAAAAGGTGTAGGAGGAACCCAACCCGAATGGTGGTTGTCCATAATTCCCATATGCCATATTTGTGGTCCCATTTGTCCCTCTGCAGTATGCACGCTATCAATGACTTTTTTCCATCCTGCCAGAGATTGCTCCCCGTAAAAGTGCGGTATATTAGGATCATTTGATGAGGAAGGTCTATTGATAACGGTTCCTTCGGAGAGTATCAAACCTACTTCGCCTTCTGCTCTTTTTTGATAATAAGCCGCTACTTCATCTGTAGCAACTCCATTTGGAGAAAAAGAGCGCGTCATGGGCGCCATTACAATTCTATTTTTAAGGTTTAGCGTCTTCAAGCTGAAGGGCGTAAACAAACTATTTGTTTTCATACTTGTTATATATTAGATTCGATTATTTTACTGAGTTCGGTAAACGCTTTTTCGTTGCGCTTGTAATAGGTCCATTGCCCAACACGTTTGGATTCTATGAATCCGGCACGTTGTAATATTGATAAATATTCTGAAACCGTTGATTGGGTTAGACCTGATTTGGCCTGAATTTGTCCTACACAAACACCGTGTTCATAACAATCAGCCATTTGTTCTGGGAAATTTATTTCAGGTTCTTTTAACCATTCCAGTATTTGTAGTCTGGACTTGTTTGATAATGCTTTAAAGAGTTCTATATGATCCATAGTGCAAATATATCGACTTTTCTCGATATATCTATTTAATAAAAATCATTTAGGATTATTTTATGATTTATAAGGCAGATGTTTTTGAATGTTATTATAACCATGATAAAAAACATTTTCTTATTACTACCTCATATTTGGAGTTTTGGAAGTGATATTGTTAAACTTCCTCAGGAAATAGTTATTGATATGGGAGGGCTAATTACAATTAGTGGGTTTATTTATGTTCTGCAACAAATGGGTAATGCTCTTAATTTAATAGCTAACTACGAATTTTATACCAGTAAAGATGTTGTATAAAAACAAAACCCCTAATAATCTATGGTTATCAGGGGTTTTTTGTGAGTTGAATGAATTAATATTTCTAATTCTTTTGAATAGTTCGTGACGAATTAACTTTGTAAGTTAGCCTCTTTGAACCAGTTCAATACGATTAAATTTTACTTTATAAAATAATATTTATTATTAGTTGTGCGGTATGTTATGTTTATTATTTGAACTACTGATTGAACTACTGTTGTTTGTGTATAGAAGTATTTTGACTGCTTTTAATTGTCTTAAATCCTTACCCGATTATACAACGTAAAACATGTTCCATTTGGAGACCTGAATAATCACAAAATTCCTCTATAGAGATAAACTGATGTGGTTCTTTATTCAAATTGTCTTTAATTTTATTTAAATACAATCTTGCCTGTCTGTATGTTTTACCGGTAATACGTTGTACATCTTTTGGATAAATACATGCCCTGATGTTTCCTGCTATCACACTTCTGTTTTTAATACATTATCCATACCGTTGGTATGCCTTTGAGTAACTTCCTTAGTGGAGTATTATCATACTGCAAAGTTAATAAAATTACTTTGTCACTTAGTGACTAAAAGAGGTAATTATAGGCTTTTTACTACCGTTTTTGACCATCACTTTTTGAAATGTGCTTTTAATGATGGAATCTTTGTTCCAATCATTCCCAATTTAGTTGCAACGAATTATCAGGATGAACGAGAAGTTAAATCATTTTTAAACTTAAATTTTAAACTATTATGGCAAAACAGAAAGGCATAATTAAATTGAAAGGTACTATCGGAGATATTACTTTTTATAAAACAAAGGATGGGTATATTGCCCGCGAAAAAGGAGGCATTGATGCCAATAGAATTGCTAACGATCCTGCATTTCAAAGAACACGTGAGAATGGATCTGAATTTGGAAGAGCGGGTAAAGCCGGTAAAACGTTGCGATTGGCGTTACGTACTTTACTGTTGAATTCTTCTGACAGTAAAATGGTTAGCCGACTTACCCAGTTGATGGTTAAAGTTATTCAGGCCGATATGGTTAATGAGCGAGGTCTTAGAAACGTCATTGATGGCGAGGCTGAATTGCTTACCGGTTTTGATTTTAACATTACCGGTAAATTAGGAACCACTTTATTTGCTCCTTATACAGGTACTATTGATCGTGTTACCGGTGAAATTTCGGTTGACCTAGATTCTTTTATTCCTGGTAATATGGTTTCAGTTCCAAGTGGAACAACTCATTTTAAAATCATATCAGGAGGGGCTGAAATAGATTTTGAGGCAGAAACATTTGTTACATCGAATTCTGAAACGGACATCCTACCTTGGGATATGACTCCAACGGTTCCTATTACTCATGTGAATATGGTTACACCAGACAGCACAAAACCTTTGTTTCTAGCTTTAGGACTGGAATTTTATCAAGGAGTAAATGGTCGTATGTATCCTTTGAAAAATGGAGCTTATAATCCGTTGTCACTAGTTCAAGTAAGCGGATTGTAATATGGTTTTAGTGCTATCCAGAACTTATTTCCCTGATGGAACTAACGGAAAACTCGATTGTGAAGGTAAATTCATTTGTAGTACAATTGAATTGCCTTGGATCAATAATGAGAAAAAGGTTTCCTGTATCCCGGAGGGGAAGTATTTATTGAGAAAGCGGTATAGCCGCAAATTTCAATGGCATATTGAACTAGTTGACGTAATAGACAGACGTTTTATTTTGTTTCATCCGGCCAATAATGCCCAAAAGGAATTGAAAGGTTGTATTGCTCCGGTGACGAAACTTTCCGGACCCGGCTTGGGTCTTCAATCTCGACACGCTTTTGTTTCTTTAAAAAGTTTAGTTTACAAAGCTTTGGAGCGTAACGAAAGTGTCTTATTAATTGTTCAATCTTAATAAATTTAATTATGAATATAATCAAAAGAGTGAAAGCTCCCAGTCCGAAGTTTTTTAAAGTGCTTCGAAATATCGGATTGGCTTTAGCAGCAGTTGGATGCAAATTCCAGTGATATTGACCACCCAATTCCAATTTAAAGTGACCACCTGATTCCAATTCAAAATGACCACCTAATTCCGGAGCAAAATGACCACCTCCATTTTTCATTAAAAACTACTTTTTTTCATCTGTTAATTAGTATTCAAATATACTTAAAATATTACCCTTTGTTTATGCCTCTTTTCTTTCTCATAGATTCGCCATGTAATTCGAGTCGGTGGGATTGATGTATAAGTCTGTCCAGAATCGCGTCAGCTATGGTTTTTTCTCCAATGATGTCATACCATCCTTGCACCGGGATTTGTGATGTCACGATTATGGAACCATTATTATGCCTGTCTTCAATGATTTCCAAAAGGGTAATTCGGTTATGACTATCCAATGCCTGGAGTCCAAAATCATCCAATATAATGACGTCTTGCCTTTCTATTTTGGCAAGTTCCCTGAGGTAAGAACCATCTGCTTTGGCCATTTTTAATTTAGCAAACAACTTCGAAGTGTTAAAATAACTTACTTTAAAACCCTGTATACAGGCTTGATAACCTAACGCAGTGCCTAAATAACTTTTGCCTACACCTGTACTTCCAGTGATTAAAATGTTTTCGTTTTTTTCTACAAATTCGCATTCTGCCAGACGCAGTACCATGTTTCTGTCAAGATTACGCGATACATCAAAATTGACACTTTCAATATTTGATTTGTAATGGAATCGGGCATTCTTGATACTGCGTTCAATACGACGATTGTGCCTTTCGTCCCATTCTGCATCAATAATCATCGATACAAACTGATCGAGTGTGTAATGGTCTGTTTTTCCGCTCTCAATGGCTGTTTTAAAAGCATTGAACATGCCATAAAGCTTCATCTGTTTCATTTTTGTTACTGTGGATTCATTCATGTTTTCAAGATTTAATTTAGTTGTAATAATGTTTTCCTCTTATGTTACCGTGGCTCGGGAGTTCCTGCTCCTGTTCCTGTTCAAAATCAATATGGTCTAGGTTATTTTCCAAAATGTTCTGTATCGTCTTAAAATTGTAAATTTTAAAATCAAGTGCCCGCTTGCAGGCATTTATTAATCGTTGCTTGCCTACCTTTTTCTCGAAGTTCAGTATTCCCAAACAACTTTTATAAGCCTGTTCAGGATGGTTTCTGCTTTCGATTATCTGCATAATATATTCTCCTACCGACTCGTCAATACTGCTTGCCCAATCAATGAAGCGGGCAGCGCTCCACTGGGCTACAAATTGATGCGTACTGGCCAGATGTTCCGGGATTGTGGTATAGATATAAGGTTTGTAATTTCGTGTGTGGACAGCTATCCGATTGTATTTATAATAAATCTCTACCGTTGATTTGGTATACAGCAGTTTCGCTTTTTTCTTTACGTATTGATACGGAACGCTATAGTAATTTTTGTCCTGACTTAATTGAACATGTCCATTTTGCATCACCGTTGCAAAGGATTGGTATTTGATTTCAAAGCGTTCTTGTGGTAATGGGCGCAGTTTTTGTTTCTCGTCTTCTAAAAACAATTCCAAACGAGAGTAAGGGCGCCCTGTGAGTTTTCGGTTATTATGAGTGTCTAATAAATCCCATATCTGCTGGTTTAATTCTTCAAGGCTAAAGAATTTGTTTTCATTTAGATTTACATAAATCCTTCGGTACAATATCTTGACAGCTCCTTCAACCAATGACTTGTCTCTTGGTTTATAGGCTCTGGCGGGCAAGATTGTAGTTTCGTAATGTTCCGCTAAATCAGCCAAGGTTTCATTGATTGTCGGTTCAAAACGACTGCTTTTTATTACTGCAGATTTTAAATTATCTGGAACAATTGCCGCAGGAGTGCCTTCAAAAAAACGCATGGCATTTTCTACCGAAGCAACAAAATCTTCTTTTTGTTGGCTCATGGAAGCTTCGGCATAGGTGTATTGACTAGCTCCCAATATGGCTACAAAAAACTGCACTTCCTTGATTTCACCCGTATCTTTATCAATAAAGGAGAGTGTTTTTCCAGCATAATCCACATACATTTTATCACCGGCTTTGTGATTCATATGCATTACTGGATTGACCCGTTTACCCCATATTTTGTAATGATGGCTAAATTGTGAACTTCTGTAGCCATCAGGGTTTACGGCAATATATTGCTCCCACATGTGTTGTATGGTAACTCCAACTTTTTTTAGTTCCCGCTCCATTTTAGGAAAAAAATTGTGGAGTGTCTGTAATTTGGGATTAATTGATTCCACGGTAGTGTGTGAAAACAAAAGTTCTAGTTCGGCATCTGTTTTTTCATTAATTATTTCAATGCTTAATTCTAGGACTTCAAATAAAGAAATATACTTCTTTACCGTGTTTCTGGAAAGGGATAAGTAGCTACTTATAAATAACTTGCTTTTTCCATTGCAATAGAATTTAATTACTTTTCTAATTTTACTCATGTCTGTTATTTTGTTTGCCATAATCCGTATTTTTTTAACGAATGTATGGTTCTAACAACATGAAAAAGTCAGTAGTTTTTAATGGTCAATTTACACCAAAATCAGGTGGTCAATTTGAACTGGAAAGTGGTGGTCAATTTGACCGGTTTTTCCAATATAGGCTATTTCGGTAAGAGTATAGGTTGAATTTTGAATAAGGGTAATTGCTTTTTCGATTCGTAATTTTCTAACATAGTCACCAAAATTGAGGTCCTCAAAATATTTGGAAAACTCTCTTGATAAATAGGAAGGATTAAGCTCTAAATCAGTTGAAATCTTTTTTAGGTCGAAAGTAAATTGAGTGTCTATTTGGTCTTGAATAATCTCTTTTAAATCTTTGACCCAAGCAGGCGTTTTCTTAGTGGTGGTCTTTTTATCCTTTAAAAATTTGTTGTATACCTCATGTAACAAGTTTTCAAACGGACTATTTTGTAAATGATTTTGTTGGTATAAATATTTGGCCCAACTGTATAGTGCCTCGTAGATAACCATTCCTGTTTCTAATAGTTTATAGTCGTCTGTAATGTTATGGGACAATCCAGCTGAAATCGCCCAAAGTCCAGCCGATTCTTTTGCCATATCATGCCTGTCAGTATCTGCACCACGAATGATATCAGCCATAATCAAAATGGCGGAATCCTCTATTTTGTACTTTTTTATGATATAGTCAAACGTACTTTGTTCGTTATAATGCGTAAACTCAACATTAGGGATATCAAAAGGAATGGCATCTAATTCTTTTGCTTTTTCACAAACCTCATCGAATGGGACGTATATGAATTCGGCTTCTTTGTCTACAAAATTTTTTATCAGCCAAGGACAGGCCAATCGGTCAATTTTAGGTCTTTCTCTAGTAATCCATTTCATAAAATACGGTGTCTTTAATTTGATACTAAAATCCAGAGTTTAAAATTAGCACTAATTTCCCTTTTTTCTATTTGAGAAAGTAAAGAATTAAGTTGTGTGAAGAAATCGCTAAACAGAAAGCTATGGCTAAAGCAAACAAAAATAAGAAGAATAAAAAATAATTTATTGTTTAAAAAAAGCCTCATCAGATGAAAATCTTTCGGGATTCTTTAAATAGTTACTTGTCATAAAACAGTTGTCTAACGGTATGATAACATTAGATTGATGTTTAAAGCATCATAAAATGTTTCAAATCGTTTACATTTGTTAGTCATTGCAATAGAAATTCAATAAGTCAAAATAAGTATCTTTAGGTATTTGTTTATCAGAACTTTGAATTTTTATTTATGGATGCTGTTGTAGTTTTTTTATAAATTACAGTGATTAAATAGTGTATAAAATAAACGAGTTTAAAATCATGAAAACAAGTCTTCGATTCCTGTTACTGCTCCTTCTTTTTGCAGCGTGTAGTGTTAAGAACACTACTCTAAGTACAAAACCATTGTGGGTCATTTCCTCACCAAGTGGAGAGCAATTAACAAAAATTGATAAAACCGGAAAAACGGTCATTCCCAACGGTCGTTTTATTACGCCAGCCGGTAAAAACATTAGTACCGCTCCGCATCCTTACGGATTGACTTTAAGTCCGAACGGTACAATTGCAGTTACGGCTAATTCAGGAACGAATCCTTTATCGATTACCATTATTCGGGATCTTTTATCGGAGCATCCCGATGTGCAACAAGTTCCTCCCGGACCAGCAACAGATAAAGGCGTATTGGCATCAGTATTTATGGGTTTAGCAATTGCTCCGGATAATAAAACGATATATGTTGCCGGCGGACAAGAGAATAAAGTATATTTATTTGATGCCCAAACCGGAATAAAAAGAGACTCTATAGATTGTGCTTTCAGTACTGAATCTATTGATTATCGTCATGGTTATATTGGTGATATGAAGTTGTCTAAAGATGGGAAAACCTTGTATGCGGTGGATCAAATAGGTTTCAGGATGGTAATTCTGAATACCGAAACCAAAAAGCTGATGCATTCTGTTCCTGTAGGGCGCTATCCGTTTGGAATTTGTTTGTCACCAGACGAAAAAAAGGTATATGTTGCTAATGTGGGCATGTTTGAATATTCTTATATAAAAGAAAGTAACGAAAAAGAGGCTAAGATAAAATCAGTTGGTTATCCGGCTTTTGCCTATGGTTCGAAAGAAATGCAAACGGGAATCCAAAATGATTCTATAGCCATTAAAGGTTTAGGTGAACTGAATGCGGCAGAAGCTTTTTCGGTATTTGCCATCAATCTTGAAGATGCTTTACAGCCAAAAGTTACTGCCAAAATTAAAACTGGACATTTAGTAGGTGCATTGGTAGAAGGGATTCCTGCCGTAGGTGGTTCCAGTCCCAACTCAATTGTAGCGACATACGATTATGTTTTTGTCAGTAATGGAACCAATGATAATATTTCGGTTATTTCTATCTCCAAAGATGCCGTGGTTAATACCATTGCGTTGAAACCCGATAGCAGAGTAAAGCAATTTCGAGGTGTAATCCCTTTTGGTTTGGCTTTGAGCCCTGATCAAAAGCGCTTGTATGTTGCGGAATCCGGAATAAATGCCGTGGGTGTTATTACTGTAGCGGATCAAAAAGTTTTGGGACATATCCCAACGGCTTGGTTTCCTTCTAAAATCGAAGTCAGTAAGGACGGCGAAAAACTGATTATTGCCAATGCCAAAGGATTTGGAAGTGGTCCTAATGGCGGAGCAGCTTTTCAGTTGGGTTCAGAAGGAAGTTACATTGGCTCTTTGATGAAAGGAACGGTTCAAATTGTTACAATCCCAAAAGACGAACAATTGCAGGAGATGACCCAACAGGTGGTTGCCAATAACTTTCAATTCACAAATGTAACGGATTCTGTTTTTAAAAGCAGAGCAAATAATCCCATTCCGTTGTATCCCGGAGCGCAAGAAAGTCCGATAAAGCATATTGTGTTTATCTCCAAAGAGAACAGAACTTATGATGAAGTTTTTGGACAATTAAAGAAAGGTAACGGAGATTCAACCTTAGCACGTTATGGTGAAAATGCTTCCTTTTCGAACCGAAAAAAGACGGATTCTATTGCGAATACTACAGTTATGCCGAACCATTTGGCTTTGGCCAGACAATTTAGTATTTCGGATAATTTTTATGTAGATGCTGATGTTTCAGCCGATGGTCACCGTTGGTTAACCAATACCTATCCTAACGAATGGTGCGAAACTGCCACAGCAGCCAGTTATGGCGGTAACCGTGAGTTTAAAGAAGACTCAAAAGCACCCGGAGTTTTTGGGATGAATGGAGCAGCGGGAGCTATTTATCCGGAGGATTATAATGAAGCAGGGTCGATGTGGGATCATTTGGCCCGTCATACCGTAGACTTCTATAATTTTGGTTTCAGCATTATGTTTGAACCGGCTTTATACAAAGCTGAATTTAAATACACGGGTATCCAACAATATGTTAATTTTCCAATGCCTGAACCTTTATTCGAAAGGACTTCAAAAATGTATCCGACTTATAATACCGCTATACCTGATCAATTTAGGATAGATCAGTTCATCAAAGAATTTAATACTAAATGGATGAACGGCAAAGGAGTTATGCCGCCATTTTCTACGGTTATTATTCCGAATGATCATGGCGCTGATGATCGTCCTGAAGCCGGATATCCTTTTAGAGAAAGCTATATGGCCGATAATGATTTGGCTGTAGGCCGAATTGTAGAATATTTATCTCATACGCCGTATTGGAAAAATATGTTGATTGTCATCACCGAAGATGATGCGCAAAACGGAGTCGATCATGTTGATGCGCATCGCAGTATATTGATGGTTATTTCTCCTTGGGTAAAAAGAGATTATGTAGGGCATCAACACTACAGTTTTGGCAGTTTGTTTAAAACGTTTTGGAATATTCTGGGAATGCCGTATTTAAATCAATATGATGCCGGAGCAACTGATTTGAGTGCTCTTTTTACCACTAAACCCAATTATGCGCCATACAATGCATTGGATGTTGATTCCAGAATTTTTAATCCTCAAAAAGCACTCGATCCATTTGATGAAAAATTCAATTGGAAAGCGCTCAAAGAGTCTCCAAAAATTGATAATGTTGAAGATATGTTTCGGGACAGTAAAGAACAAGATGCGAACCGTTTAGAAAACAGGGAGAAAAAACAGTAGTACCTGTCTGATCATTATTCCTGCTTTACCGCCAGCCAAACAAGATTATTTCGATCAGGAATGATTTTGTTTGGCTGGTTTATTTCCATTTTATCGTATGCTATTTTCAATTTTGTAAACCTTTTTTTGACATTAGATAACATTTAATTGATGAAATAATGAACTCATGTTAAAGATTTCTTAAAATTGAAAAGTTGACTAATAGTAAAATAAATCATCAAATTTGCGATGTAAAATTTACTAATAGTAACTATTTAATTATCTGATGAAAAACTTGAAAACTGTAATGAATTTATTATTGATGTTGACGACATCATTAATTTTTGCACAAACAACCCCGTTTAAGGGTAAGGTGGTTGATGAACAAAATGTATCACTGCCAGGCGCAACAGTCCTTATTAAAGGAAAAACTACTGGAGTAGGCACGGACATGAATGGTAACTTTGAAATTGATTTACCAAAGGGAGACGAGATTCTTACGGTTTCTTACATGGGGTATTTGTCGGTTGATTTTAATCCGGCTAATAAAAAAACAGCAGTGATTGTTTTGATTTCAGATTCTCAAAATTTAGATGAAGTAGTGGTAACTGCCTTGGGAATCAAGAAAGAAAAAAAGAAATTAGGATATTCCGTTCAAGAAGTGGAAGGGAATTTAGCCAAAGGAAGAGATGCGAATGTTATGAATTCACTTTCGGGTAAAGTATCTGGTTTGACTGTAGCGGCTTCATCAGAATTTTTTAGTAGTCCAAAATTATATTTACGCGGAAAAAATCCACTTGTGGTTGTTGATGGTGTTCCGTTAGGTACTGACACCTATAACATCAGTCCGGATGATATAGAAAGTATTAACGTACTAAAAGGAGCAAATGCGGCTGCATTATACGGTTCTGTGGGAGGAAACGGAGCTATACAAATTACTACAAAAAGAGGGACAAAAAACGGGAAAGGTTTTGTAGTAGAATACAATCATAATTCCTTATTTCAATCTGGTTTTAATGCAATTCCTAACACACAATCGTCTTATGGTCCTGGATCTTATGGGCAATATGCTTTTAAAGATGGTAAAGGAGGCGGAATCAATGATGCTGATTATGATCAATGGGGACCGCGATTTGACGGGCAATTGATTACACAATATGACAGTCCATTAGATTCAGAAGGAAATCTTATTGCTACACCTTGGTTGGCAAGAGGAAAAAACAATTTCAAAAACTTTATGGAAGATGGTTTTCTAGTTACCAATAACTTGGCTTTGGCTTCTACATTCGATAAAGGAAACATTCGATTTTCAGTTTCTAACACCTATCAAAAAGGGATTAATCCAAATACAAAACTGAATATTTACAACTATAATTTATCGGGTAAATATAACCTTAGCGACAAAACTTGGGTAGATGCCAGTTCTAATTTTAACTTTCAAACCTCACCTAATAATCCTAATGTAGAGTACGGTCCTAACAGTTATTTGTATAATATTATTATTTGGGGTGGTCCAGATTATGATGTCAGAGATTTGAGAAACTACTGGCAAGAAGGAAAAGAAGGATTGCAACAAATTAATTTTGAATACACGCGTTATAACAATCCTTATTTTATGGCATACGAATGGTTAAGAGGGTATTATAAAAATGACTATTCAGGACAAATCAGTTTGAATCATAAGTTCAATAGCAATTTTGATGTAGTATTGAGAACTAATATGGCATTAAGCAACTTGTTTAGAAACGAAAAATTCCCATACTCTATGACTACTTATGGTAGAGAAAAAGCACAAGGGGATTATAAAGAGCAATACGATTATAAATTCAAGAACTATTCGGATTTGATGTTGAATTATAATAAAAGCTTCAACAACTTTGATGTTAAAGCCACTGTTGGTTTGAATAACAATACCGAGAAATATAGAAACTCATTTGCTACTACAAATTATTTGATTATTCCCGGATTGTATAACTTGAGTAACACTCAATCTCCGGTACAACCTACAAATTATAACAGTCATTTTGAAACAAACAGTATGTATGGATCTATAGATATGTCTTATAAATCATTCTTGTTTTTAGGAGCAACTGGACGATATGATACAGATTCAAGATTGCCAAAACAAAATAATACTTTCTTTTATCCATCAGTTAGTGTAAGTGCTGTATTAAGTGAAGTAGTAAATATTCCTCATGTTGATTACTTGAAAGTGAGAAGTTCTTATGCTAAAGTAGGTGGTTCATTAGACATTTACAGTAATCAAGATACGTATCGATTAAGAAATCCTTTTACCATTAATGGTGCTACATATAGCGCTGCTTATGTTGGGGAGATTTTATCTAATAGTAATTTGGAACCTGCTTTTAACTCGTCTATAGAAATTGGTTTAGAGACAAAAATGTTTAAAAACAGATTCGGATTTGATTTTACGTATTACGAAAATACAAACGGGCCACAAATTTTTGACTTAAAATATTCTGAAACATCCGGATATCTGGGTAGCAAACAAAACGGGATTACTACCAAAACTAAAGGAGCAGAGGTTTCCTTCTTTGTTAAGCCTGTAAAAACTGAAAATTTCAATTGGGATTTTAACGTAAACTGGTCTACTTACAAAGAGTATTTAAAAGAAGTTTATGCTGGTATTCAAAACAATGGTTTAATTAAAATAGGGGATCGTGTTGACGGATTTTACATCTATGATTTCATGAGAACCAATGACGGAACTTTAATCGTAGGAAGCAACGGAAAACCTTTAACGAATTCATATCAAACGAAAGTGGGATATAAAGCTCCAGATTGGGCATTAGGTGTTACAAATAATGTCAGCTATAAAAACTTTGCATTAAACTTCAGTTTTGACGGAAGATACGGAGGGAAGATAGAAAATTATGTAAACAAAAAAATGTGGCAAAGTGGTACTCATGAGTTTAGCGATACGCCAGAAAGAGCGAATGATGTTATAGGTGTTAAGTCTTATGTAACAGAAGGAGTAGTGGTAACAGGAGGGAGTTTAGTTACTGATGGTCAAGGGAATACCATTACAGATACCCGAACTTTTGCACCCAATACCACCAAAATGTATTATCAAGATTTCTCTAAATCCTATAATGGAAATACAGCAGCTAATATCATTGACAAAACGTTCTTTAAACTAAGAGAAGTAAGTATTTCTTATAATTTACCTAAATCAGTTTTGAAAAAATCATTTATCAATGATGCTTCTATTTCGTTGATAGGAAGGGATTTATTGTATTTTTCTAAAAACAAAAATATTGATTTAGATCAATTTATTAATGAAGGTTCTTCTCCATTACAAACGCCTACAGTAAAAAGTTATGGTCTTAACTTAAACTTAAAATTCTAAAAAGAACAAAAATGAAAACATTAAATACATATAAAAGCGTACTGATTCTTGCACTGATTTTCTTAGTTAGTTCATGTACCAATTTTGATGAAATAACCGACGATCCAAACAGAGCCACCAGTGTTCCTCCATCTATGCTATTATCCGAGGTATTAAGAGTTATGAATAATGTGGGAGATGAAGGGCCTTGGTCAGAAGCGCAAAGAGACAACCAATTTTGGGCAATATCTTTTGATTATTATGGCGATCAAGATTACAATTGGGGTTCAGCTCCACTTCGTTATAGCACTTTGTCTAATGTTATTGCTATGGAAAAAGAAGCAGCTAATTTAGATACCAAAAACAAATATGGTGCTTTATCTAAGTTTTTCAAAGCTTACTTCTTAGATTATATGACCAAAAGAATGGGGGATATTCCAATGTCGGAAGCCTTAAAAGCAAATACCGCCGAAAAAATTACACAACCTAAATACGACTCTCAAAAAGAAGTATATGTTGAAATATTAGCGCTTCTTGAGGCCGCAAATACACAAATTACTTTAGCGCAGACCGAAGTTGGAACAGGAAATGTAGAAGGTGATTTTTTATACGAAGGTGATTTAAGCAAATGGCAAAAAACCATTAATGCTTTTCGTTTAAGAGTGCTAATTGGATTGAGCAAAAAAACAGCTGAATTAGACGTTATCAGCCAATTCAATCAAGTGGTTTCAAACCCTTCAAAATATCCATTGATGACTGGAATAAGCGACAATATGGTGCGTAAGTTTGCGGATGAAAATGGAAATCAATACGAACTAAACCCTAGTAATTATGGTTTCAACAGAAACAGAAATATTATGGGAGGTACTTATTTAGATATCTTAAAACAAAATAATGATCCTAGAATCTATGTGGTTGCCGATCCTGCAAAATTTTATTACAATGCCGCTGATCCATTAAACTTAAACGCCTATGTTGCTGCAAATACCGGAGATGACCAAGGCGCAATGCAAGTTGCCTCTGACCAAGGGAAATATTCTTATCCGAGTGAAAAAAGATATTACAGTACTTACAGCGGAGAAGATTATATCTTAATTGGGTATGCGGAACAACAGTTTGTTATTGCTGAAGCTATCAACAGAGGTTGGATTACAGGAGATGCTGGTGCCTATTATAATAAAGGAATTAGTGCATCTATGGCGTTTTACGCTGTAGCAGATGCTGATGTTGCTACCTTTTTGGCTAGTTCAAACATTACTTACAAAGGAAATAACACAACAGGTTTAGAGCAAATCCTTAGTCAAAAGTATGTTGCTTTTTTCCAAAATTCAGAAAGAGAAGCCTACTTTAATTACAGAAGAACTGGTATTCCTGCCTTTAATGTAGGACCTGCTAACAACAACGGAGGAAAAATACCGATGCGTTGGAAATACCCACAATCTGAATTTGAAACTAATAAAACCAATGTCGATGCAGCATTGACAAGTCAGTACAGTGGGTCAGATGATATCAATGCCAAAATGTGGTTGATAAAATAATCAAAACATGCACTACATTAAAATTTAATTATGGCCATAGGGATTTCTTCCCTGTGGCTTTATGTTACACCATCAAAAAATAAAATAAAATGAAAAAATCAATTGTATTGACAAGTTTACTTGCAGTATTCTGTCTTGGAACTCAAGCACAACAAAAAACGGAATCCCCAAAAACAAAAGTGGTGTTGATCACTTTGGACGGCTTGCGTTGGCAAGAACTTTTTACAGGTGCCGATCCTGCTCTTATCGAAAACAAAGATTTTGTGCATGATGCAGCCGAGCTAAAAACGAAATTTTGGAGAAACACACCAGCAGAAAGAAGAGCTGTTTTGATGCCTTTTTTATGGAATAAAGTGATTCAAATGGGGCAATTACACGGAAACAGAAACGAGGGAAGTAACGTGAATCTTACCAATTCAATGTGGTTTTCTTATCCGGGATATAACGAAATTTTAACGGGTGCTGCTGACGATAAAAGAATTGCGAGTAATGATAAATTCAATAATCCGAATACGACAGTTTTAGAAAAAATAAATAATATGCCCAAATACAAAGGGAAAGTTGCCGCTTTTGGTAGCTGGGATGTTTTTCCGTACATCATCAACGAAGAACGTTCCGGAATTCCTGTAAATGCTGGTTTTGAGTCTGCAACAGGAAATACTCTTAGTCCAAATGAAATCTTTTTGAATGAATTGCAAACCCAAATTCCATCTCCGTTCGGGAGTGTTAGATTAGATGCCTTTACTTCACATTACGCTTTGGAATATATGAAAAAAGAGCATCCTGAATTGGTATTTATATCCTACGGAGAAACAGATGATTTTGCACACGAAGGCAATTATAATGCTTATCTAACATCGGCAAATAACACAGATGCTTTGATTCAACAATTGTGGAATTTTACACAAAGTGATTCTTTTTATAAAGACAATACCGTTTTTATTCTTTCTACAGATCATGGTAGAGGAACACAACCAATAGAAACTTGGAAGCATCATGGTTCAAAAATAGCCGGAGCCGATCAGGCTTGGTTTGTGGTTTTTGGAAATAATGTTGCGGCCTTAGGCGAAGTTACCCAACCGGAACAGTTGTACAGTACTCAAATCGCTCCAACGGTTTTACAGGTTTTAGATAATAAATTGAAGGATTCTGAAATGAAGGGAAAAGCAATAAAAGTATTGAAAGACTAATGCAAAAGTCAGCCGAAAAATCGAATATTCCTTTTGTTTTGAACGCTTCATTGTCTTCGTTTGGGGCATACTTTTGTATGTATGCTTTCCGGAAACCCTTTAGTGTAGCCACATTTGAGGGTATGGAGGTATTTCATATTGATTATAAAATTATTGTAATCATTGCACAAGTATTGGGGTATGCGCTTTCTAAATTTATAGGAATTAAAGTAGTTTCCGAATTAAAAGCAAACCAACGGGCGTATTATTTGCTGGGATTAATTCTTATTTCGGAGTTGGCTTTGGTTTTATTTGCTTTGGTGCCGCAACCGTATAATGTAGTTTTTATGTTCCTGAACGGAGTTCCTCTGGGAATGATTTGGGGAATTGTTTTTTCGTATCTCGAAGGTCGAAAATTCACTGAGATTTTAGGAGTTGCCTTGAGTACCAGCTTTATAGTTTCAAGTGGTGTGGTGAAATCAGTAGGTTTTTTTGTGATGGATTCTTGGGGCTTTTCAGAGTTTTGGATGCCTGCTATTACAGGAGCATTATTTGTCTTGCCTTTATTGTTCTTTACTTGGCTATTAGAAAAAATTCCAAAGCCGACCCAAGAGGATATCGAACTGCGCTCCGAACGTATTCCGATGACTGGAAAAGACAGGAAGCATATGCTGTTGAAATTTTTATTTCCAATAACGATATGGGTTTTGTTTTACACGTTCCTGACTGCTTTTAGAGATTTCAGAGATAATTTTTCCCGTGAATTATGGGATACAATTGGGTATAAAGGCGATGTATCGGTGTATTCCAGTTCCGAAACATTGGTTGCCTGCATTGTATTATTGGTTTTAGGTTTCACGTTTTATTTTCGAGATAACAAGAAAGCCTTATTTTTTTACCAATTTTTGCTTTTGACAGGATGCATTGCATTAGGTTTTTCAACCTATTTGTTTCACACCGGAAATTTAAATCCATTTTCTTGGATGGTGGTTTCGGGCTTCGGATTATACATTTGTTATGTGCCTTTTAACTGTTTGTTTTTTGATCGTTTTATAGGAGCTTTCAGAATAAAAGGCAATGCGGGTTTCTTGATTTATCTTGCCGATGCCTTTGGTTATTTAGGAAGCGTAGCTGTTTTGTTGTATAAAAATTTTGGACAATCCGGTTTGTCTTGGATTGATTTTTTTATGTACAGCGCATATTTGGTTGCAGGAATCGGACTTTTGGTCACCATCAGTTCAACGCTTTATTTAAATGAAAAATATAAAAAAAATAAAAATCAGAATGTCAATTTTAAACTAGTATTAGATGAAACCAATGTATGATCTTATAGTTGTAGGTGGCGGAGTTTTAGGTACTTTTCATGCCTATCATGCTTTGAAAAAAGGGCTTCGTGTAGCTGTCATAGAAAAAGATAAAATGCCAATAGGAGCAACTGTTCAAAATTTTGGACAAGTAGTTCCTTCCGGAATGGACTCAAAATGGCAGGCGTACGGGAGAGAAAGTCTGGCGATTTATAAAGAAATTCAAGGTCAATTTGATATCTCCATCCGTCAAAACGGGTCCGTTTATTTGGCTTCGAATCAGGAAGAAATTCAGCTGATAGAAGAGTTGTCTCAAATTAACCAATCGAATAATTATCAATCCCATTTGTTAACCAAAGAAGAATGCTTGAATAAATATCCGGGTTTGCGTTCCGATTATGTAAAAGCAGGATTGTTTTTTCCTGAAGAAGTTACAGCAGAACCCCGAACGATGATTTACAGGTTGCATGCGTTTATGATTCAGAACATGGGGCTGAAATTAATTTTGAATACTACTATTATTGCTTCTGAATCTACGTCAAATGGTGTCATTCTTTCGAGCGCAGCAAATGAGGAATTTTTTGCCCGTAAAGTGATTATTTGTAATGGGAATGCTTTTAAAAATTTGTTTCCAATACTTTTTAACGAAAGTGATTTAGAGGTTTCTAAGTTGCAAATGTTGCAAACCAAACCACAGCAAAATTACACTCTTGACGGCTCTATCCTGACGGGTTTATCCATTAGAAGATATGAGGCGTTTTATGAATGTCCTTCTTTTAAAGCAATTAAAGCAAAAGAAAATCCGGATGCTTTAGAGAAAAAATGGGGTGTACATATTTTGTTCAAACAAGCCGCTGATGGTTCTGTTATTTTGGGTGATTCCCATCTGTATGCTGATGCTAAAAATATAGATGATTTGGGTTTTGATTTAGACATGGATATTGATGATTTTATGATACAAGAAGCCAAAAAAATTATTGATTTACCCAATTATGAAATTCAAAACAGATGGTTCGGTATGTATTCCCAATGTAAAACCAAAGATATTTTTGAGCATACAATAGAAGATAATATTCATATAATAACCGGAATTGGCGGTAAAGGAATGACGGGTAGTGCCGGATTTTCTAAAGAAAATATAGCTAAAATTTTTAATACAAAAGAATGAAACAAAGAATAGAATTGGTGGTCTTTGATATGGCCGGAACAACGGTGAATGAAGATAATGTCGTATACAAAACAGTACAGAAAGTGATTAATGACGAAGGGTTTTCTGTTAGCTTGGAGGAAGTGCTGAAACATGCTGCCGGAAAAGAAAAACATCAGGCGATAACCGCTGTTTTAAAGGCATGTACTCCGCTAACTAATACCGCTTTAGTAGCTAATATAGCCTTTTCAAAATTCAAAATTGCTTTGAAAGAGGCTTATGATAGCTTAGAAATTAAAACGTTTGAAGGCACAGAACAGCTTTTCAAAGATTTGAGGAATAATCATATTAAAGTCGTTTTAAATACTGGTTATGACCGTAAAACGGCTGATTTGTTATTGGATAAATTAGGTTGGATTGTGGGCGAAACCATTGATGGTTTAGTAACTGCTGATGATGTAGAAAATGGTCGTCCGGAAGGCGATATGATTCTTTTGGCAATGAAAAATATCGGTATAACTGATGCTGAAAAAGTATTAAAAGTTGGGGATTCTGCTATAGATATTGAAGAGGGTAAAAATGCCAATTGTGGTATTACCGTTGGAGTGCTGACCGGCGCACAAAACAGAGCTCAAATTCAAGAAGCAAATCCAACTTATATCATAGAAAGTTTAAATGAATTGAGAGCGATTCTCTTTTAAAAATTTGTTTGGTTTTTTTGTTGAACTCTCCTTTTTGAAATACTAAAAAGGGGAGTTTTTTCTTGAAAATTATTCTTTTCCTGTGTTTAAAAAGAAGTAAAGCACTAACATTTTAGCCGAAATTTTTCCTTTATTAACAGGCACATGAGGTGTTCGGCCATCAAAAAAAATAGAATCTCCTTCTTTTAAAAGGACCTCTTCTTCTCCAATAGTATAAAAACATTCGCCTGAAATCATGTATTTAAATTCATAGGCGTCCGTTTCGACTTTGTCTCTATGCGAGTTGGGTTGTACTTCCAGCAAGACGGCTTCAAATCCTATAGAAGAAAGTTGTTTGCCAAAAATATATTTATAGGTAAATCCATGTGCCTCATCTTCCTTTTCAATTGTTGCGTTTTCTTCGCATCGCGACACAATATAACTAAGCTCTGAAGGTTTTGGCATTCCTTCAAAAAAGTCAGAAACTTTAATTTCAAGTGCATTGATGATATTTAATAAAACCGGTAAAGAGGGAATTGTTCTTCCGTTTTCAATTCGGGAAACAAGACCGTTACTCACATCGGCAGCACAAGCGACCGTACTGATGGTTTTTTTATTTGTTTTTCGAATATCCTTAATTCTTTTTCCTATACCTATTAAATAGTCATTCATAGTTACTTTGTATTTATTACGAATATCTACATTTAACTTGATATAAAAAAGGCGACTGGTTTTTTTAATACAATTTTTTTTATCGGAATCAGAATCAATATTGAATGTAATTCTTTTGTTTTGGTACACAAAACTTTAAGAAAATCAATCTCTTTTTGACATAAATAGAAGGTTTTTATTATGTTTTTTTTTTTAATTTAATTCATTTCCTATCTTTTTTTTAGTAGATAATGATAGGCGTTTTATTTTGAGATTATTTATTTTAAATTATTTTTCTAACGATACAAGGATAGAAAATAAATAATACAATTCATTTAAGGGAATAATGTTATGTGTTTATTTTAAATAGCAAATCTAATGCTGATTTTCGGTAATTTTTCAATTCAAGATTCTATACTCGTTTGGCGTATTGCCTACATGCTGTTTGAAAAAACGAGTAAAATGTTGTGGATATTTAAACCCTAATTCATAAGCAATTTCACTGATGTTTTTATTAGAATCAAATATCTTGTTTTTAGCCACATCGATGATTTTATCCTGAATGTATTCCTGTGCAGATTTCCCGGTTTCTTTCTTAATCAAAGTCCCGAAATAATTGGGAGATAAATGAAGTTCGTCTGCAAAATAAGCGACGGAAGGTAAACCAACATTATGCGGTTTTTTAGAAGTGAAATAATTATTTAGTAATTCGTCAAATTTTTCTAAAATTCCTTTGTTGACATTTTCTCTTGTGATGAATTGACGGTCATAAAATCGATCACAGTAATTCAGAAATAATTCGATATTAGAAGCAATCAATTTTTTGCTGTGCTTATCAATAGATTGTTGCAACTCAACTTCAATTTTAGAAAAACAATCTAATACCAGCTGTCTTTCACGTTCCGATAAATGCAACGCTTCGTTTGATTTATAGTTAAAAAAATTATAATCGTTAATGCTTTTGGCAAGCGAAGTACCATGTATCAGGTCAGGATGAAAAACCAGCGCATGTCCCATTGGCTGATATACAGTTTTCATGTTTTCTATTTCCATTATTTGTCCCGGTGAAACAAAAACTAATGTGCCTTCCTGATAGTCATAATAATTTCGTCCATATATTAAATCTCCACATTTTACTTGTTTGAGGAAAATGCAATAGAGTCCATAATTAATTTTAACGGTTTTACTATCACCCCAAGATCTGGGGTTGGCTTTAGAAAAATCAATTATACTTACTAACGGATGTAGCGTTTTGTGATTGTTCAAGTCGTTGTAATCAGTTACCGAATTAAATTTATATATCTGGTCCATTGCTTATTATATTTTACATTACAAATTTAAGTATTAAATTAGAAGATTAATGAAAACAACAGTGCAGGGAGTAAAATTGGTAGACAAATCCGTAATCTGTATACTCTTCAGGTGAATAAATAGCAAGAATTTTGTAGAAACAAAAAATATAATGCAAAAAATACTTTTAAATAATGGAATTGAAATGCCTGTCTTAGGATTTGGTGTTTTTCAGGTAACAGATTTGGCAGAATGCGAAAGAAGCGTATTAGATGCAATTGCTACAGGTTATCGTTTGATTGATACCGCTGCTGTTTACATGAATGAAGTAGCTGTTGGAAATGCAATAAAGAAAAGCGGTGTACCAAGAGAAGATTTTTTTATTACTACAAAACTATGGATACAGTCAAATGGTTATGAAGGAACAAAGAGGGCTTTTGAAAATTCATTGACACAACTACAATTAGATTATCTTGACTTATATCTGATACATCAACCTTTTGGAGATGTTCATGGTTCTTGGAGAGCTATTGAGGAATTGTATAAGGAAGGAAAAATTCGAGCAATTGGCGTAAGTAATTTTCATCCCGACAGACTAATGGACTTAATCGTTCATAATGAAATTATACCCGCGGTAAATCAGATTGAAACTCATCCGTTTCATCAACAAATTGAAGTACAGCAATTCTTGCAGGAAAATAATGTACAAATTCAATCTTGGGGACCATTTGCTGAAGGTAAAAACAATATTTTTCAAAATGAATTACTACATTCAATTGGTAATAAATACAACAAATCAGTTGCACAAGTTGTTCTTCGTTGGCTCATTCAAAGAGGTGTGGTTGCTATTCCAAAATCAGTTCGAAAGGAAAGAATGGAAGAAAACTTCGATATTTTCAATTTCGAATTAAATTTTGAAGATATGGAAGCTATCAAAACATTAGACACCAAGACCAGTAGTTTTTTTGATCATCGTGATCCGGCAATGGTAAAATGGTTGGGAGAAAGAAAGCTAAATCTTTAAATTACATTCAAATAATACTTAAAAACCCTTATCTAATTTAATATTCTCAATTATGAATCGCAGATCCGTTTTAAAGACCGCAGGGCTTGCTCTGGCAGGAAGCGCATTATTACCTTTTGATTCTTTAGCAAAAGCTACCGTCTCATTGCCTATTTTTGGAGAAAAAGATACTACACCAGCTACTCTTTCGAACAAGCGAAAACTCGGAACTACTCTTGAAGTTTCAAGCATAGGACTTGGTGTTCAAAATATGACTCGCACCTATCAAACTACAATTCCTTCACGACCAGAAATGCTTAATATTATCAGAACAGCGTTTGATAAAGGAGTTACTCTATTTGATGCCGCCGAGGCTTATGGACCATTTGAAGTAGAAAAAATTCTTGGAGAAGGCATCTCTTCTTTCCGAAATAAAATAGTCATCGAAACAAAATTTGGTTGGAATATTGACCAAGAAACAGGCGCACGTTTACCTGGATTAAGCAGCCGACCTGAACACATCAAAATAGTGGTGGAAGGAATGTTAAAAAGACTTCGTACTGACAGAATAGATTTATTATATCAGCATCGTGTGGATCCACAAGTTCCAATTGAAGATGTAGTTGGTGCCATTCAGGATCTGATAAAAGAAGGTAAAGTTTTGCATTACGGATTATCTGAGCCTGGACCACAAACTGTAAGACGAGCACATAAAATTCACCCCATTGCAGCCATTCAAAACGAATATTCTTTATTATGGCGTGGACCTGAAAAAGAAATTATTCCGCTTTGTGATGAACTCGGTATTGGTTTCGTCCCTTGGAGCCCACTTGGTGTAGGTTTTTTGACAGGAGCCATTGACGCAAATACACGTTTTGCTCAAGGCGATTTCCGTGGAATGGAAACACGTTTTTCACCAGAGAATCTAGCTTCCAATATGGCGCTCGTTGATTTATTGAAAAACTGGAGTATACAAAAACAAGCCACTCCTACCCAAATTTCGCTAGCCTGGTTGCTGTCGCAAAAACCGTGGATTGTTCCTATTCCAGGCACTACACAAATGGCTCATATGTTAGAAAATATCAAAGCGGATGAAATAAAATTTACCCCAGGTGAATTGAATAAATTCAATAATCAACTGGATGCTATTCAAATTAAGGGTGAAAGACTACCTCCTTTTGTACAAGCTTTTTCAGACGTTGAAGCACCACAAAAAAAATAACAGTATTAATACCAATAAAAATATTAGAAACCCAATAAATTATTAAAAATGAAAAAGCTATTATTAGGATTATTATTTTTTACAAGCATACAATGGTCTAATGCACAAACAAGTTCACTGAACACCAAATCTAAAAGCGACCAAAAAACAGAACAAGAATTACTAGATCTGTCCAAACAAAAATGGCAGTGGATGGCTGATAAAAATGTGGATAAACTTGCGGTTCTCTTTGATGACAAATCAAAATTTGTTCACATGAGTGGCACTTGGAAAAAAGACGAAGAACTTGATATCATTAAAACGGGCAGGATTTGGTATAAAAACACTAAAGTTCATGATACAGCAGTAGAAATTTTTGGAAAAACAGCAATCATTTGGAGTCGAATTACGCTTGAGGCTATTGTTCGAGGAAATGAAGCCGTGACCGAATTTACTGTAACAGAAATTTACCAAAAGCAAGGTAAGAGTTGGAGACTTTTAGACTTAACATTCAGTAGTGTGAGAGACACGCATCAGATTCAGAAATAAAAAAAACAGACTAATTAAAAAATAAATCGCAATATGAAAAAATCAATATTCGGGTTACTTGTACTGACTCTATTTGTAAACAAGTCCTTTGCACAAAATACTACTGAGCAAGAAATTATTCAACTTTCTAAACAAAAATGGGAGTGGATGGCTGATAAAAATGTAGATAAACTTTCCCCTTTATTTGATGACAAATCTGTATTTGTTCACATGGGAGGAAGTTGGGGAAAAACCCAAGAAATCAATATAATTAAAAGCGGAGGAATTCATTATAAGAAAGCAGATATTCATGAAGTGTCCGTAAACATTATTGGTAATACCGCGATCCTTTTAAACAGAATTACACTACTAGCCGTAGTAGGAGGAAATGAAGTAACTAATCCGTTTATTGTTACAGAAGTATATGTTAAAGAAAATGATGGCTGGAAACTTGGCTCATTATCATTCACTAAACTAATGGTACCTGGACAATAAAATAAATAAAAAATGAAAAAAATAGTAATTGCGATTGCATTATTTTATTGTACAACTCATATAAAAGCACAACAAACCGTTTCTCAAAGTCATTCAAGGGAAGTTCGCACAGCTTCAGGAATTGTTCGCGGTGTAACAGAAGGAGATATCGATATATTCAGAGGTATTCCTTATGCGGCACCACCAGTAGGTGCAAATCGTTGGAAACCTCCACAACCAGTGACTCCTTGGAAGGAAGTTAAAGACGTTAGTAACTTTTGTGCTGATTGTCCTCAGGCTACTTGGCCTCGTGGTACTGGTATGTCACAGAATTCATCTGAAGATTGTTTGTTTATCAATATTTGGACACCTACTAAAACATCGAAAAAATCAAAATTACCTGTTATGGTTTGGATTCACGGTGGTGGATTTGTAGCAGGTAGCGGTGGTGGAAACGGATTTACAGGAGCTGCATTTGCAAAGCAAGATGTTATACTCGTTTCTTTCAATTATCGTTTAGGACGACTTGGCTTTTTTGCATTTCCAGCATTAAGCAAAGAAAACCCAAATGACTACAAAGGTAATTATGGCTACATGGATCAGATTGCTGCATTACAATGGGTTAAAAAAAATATCGCTGAATTTGGAGGAGATTCTAAAAACGTAACAATTTTTGGTGAGTCTGCTGGTGGCGTATCGGTGCATTCGCTTTTGACAATACCCGCAGCAAAGGGTTTATTTAAGAAAGCAATTATTGAATCAGGAGGTGGACGAGATGGCGTACTAACTGGGCGTCCAATTGATACAGAAAATACAGATATTAATTATCCTGTGTCAGCTGAAACTATAGGACTTAACTTTGCTAAAAGATACCATATCGAAGGGAATAATGATGACGCACTCAACAAGCTAAGAGCATTAAGTGCCGCTGAAATTGTTGATGGCGGAGAAGAAACTGCAGGACAAGGAGGCCCTGTAACTTACTCAGGACCAATACTTGATGGTCGTTTGGTAACAGAAACTGCCGAGAGTGCTTACAAAGCCAGCAGACAGCCTAATGTTCCCATTATTATTGGGTCAAATAGTGCAGAAGTTCCTGCAGGCTTTGTTAACGCCAAGTCAAAAGAGGAATTACTGTCATTGTTTGGCAACTATAAAGAAGAAGCTACTGCGGCCTATGATGCTGAAGGCAATATTGATTTTGCTAAGATGTTAGCCTTAGTAAATACCGATAAAGTTTGGGCAGAGCCTGCTCGCTTTACTGTCAGAGCATTTACTGCTAAATCGACACCTGCTTATTTATACCTCTTCTCTTACGTACCTGTTTCCATGAAAGACTGGATGAAATATGGAGCTTCTCATGCCTCTGAGATTGCTTATGTATTTGATAATCTGGAGGAACGCAATGGCATTACTTTTACCGAGAAAGATAAAGAAGTAGGTAAAATAATGAATGCCTATTGGGCTAACTTTGCTAAAACTGGTAATCCAAATGGAAAAGGACTTCCGCATTGGCCAGCATATGACAGTATTAAAAATGAGGTTTTTGAGTTTACATCAGATGGTTCGGCAGGTAGTTTTTCCGACCAAAGAAAAGCAAGATTAGATGTTATGGAAAAAGCATTTGACAACAATAAATAAAAGAATTAGATTGCAAACTTGAAAACATAAATTAAAACAAATGGAAAAGAGAATAATTAGATTGTGGAGTATTCTTTGTTTATTATTGATGATTCATTCCTCATTTTATGCACAAAAAAGTATCAAACAAAAACCATTAGTAATTGAAGAGCAAGGAAGTTTTGCTATTGGAGGAACTATGATTACCAATCCAGGTACATTCGATCCCTATAAACCAACTCCCGAAGGACAGACTTTTCGTGGAGACCACGCTTATGTATTTTATCAAATTCCTGTAAAGGCGCGTAAATATCCATTGGTAATGTGGCATGGTATAGGTCAATTTTCGAAAACATGGGAAACTACAGCTGATGGACGAGAAGGGTATCAGAATATTTTTCTTCGTAGAAACTTTCCTGTTTATTTGATTGACCAACCAAGACGTGGCAATGCAGGAAGAAGTACAGTTTCAGCTACAATAAACCCAATTCCTGATGAACAACAAATGTTTGGTATTTTTCGTGGGGGCATTTGGCCCAATTATTTTGAGGGTGTACAGCTTGCAAGAGATAGCGCTACATTGAATCAGTATTTTCGTTCAATGACACCGAGTATTGGTACCATCGATATTGAAGTCAATACAGACGCGATTGCTGCACTTTTTACTAAAATAGGTTCTGGAATTTTGGTTACACATTCCCATTCTGGGGGTATGGGATGGAAAACGGTGATAAAAAGTCCAAATATTAAAGCTATTGTTTCATATGAGCCTGGAAGCGGATTTTTATTCCCAGAAGGGGAAGTTCCAACTCCTATTGCTAGTTCTGCGGGGGCTCTAGAAGCAATAGGAATTTCGATGAAAGACTTTATGCAACTTACTAAAATTCCAATAGTTATTTACTACGGGGATAATATTCCTGAAAAGCCATCCGCTAATTCAGGAGCCGACGGGTGGAGAGCACGTCTAGAAATGGCGCGTTTGTGGCGAGATAAAGTCAATTCATACGGTGGCGATGTTACTGTAGTCCATCTTCCAGAAATAGGAATTAAGGGCAATACGCATTTTCCTTTTTCAGACTTAAATAATATTGAGATTGCCAACCTAATGAGTAAATGGCTAAAAGAAAAAGGATTAGACAAATAACAAAAGCATAATTATGGAGCAGTTTAGAATTTTCGGTATTAAAGTCATCGTATTATGTTTTGCATTATTTTCCCATTCCACGAAAGCACAAGATGTAGCATCATCCAATAGAAAATTAAGCATGAAGGAAAAAAGCATCATTACCATTGCATCACTCACAGCCAAAGGTGATTTAAAAAAACTAAAAACGGAACTAAATACAGGTCTTGAAGCTGGACTTTCCGTAAATGAAATAAAAGAAATATTGGTTCACACCTATGCCTATTGTGGTTTTCCAAGGAGTATAAGAGGATTACAAACTTTTATGGAAGTGCTTAACGACCGAAAAGCAAATGGAATTATTGATGAACAAGGCAAAGAGGCTTCTCCAATCAATGAAGAGGTTAACAAATATCAAAGAGGTAAAACCATTTTGGGACAGCTTACTAAAGCACCACAATCGAATACGCTTTCAGGGTATTCTGCTTTTTCACCGGTAATAGACACTTTCTTGAAAGAACATTTGTTTGCCGATATTTTCGAAAGAGATATTTTAACTTACGCGCAAAGAGAATTGGTTACGATTTCTGTCATCAGTACAATTGGGGATGCAGAACCAATGTTAAAAGGACATTTGTCAATTTCTCTCAACGTAGGAATATCCCCTGAACAACTGAAAGAATTTATAGGAGTTATAGAACCAATCATTGGAACAAAGAAAACTAAAGCAGCAAAAGCAGTACTAACTGAAGTGTTGAAAAGCAAATAGTTTCAATAATTTTAAAATAGAAGAGATGAAAAATATAGTATCAATAATCGCATTAGTAATGTCAATAGCAGATATAAATATATCAAATGCTCAAACTACTCAAAAGGAAGTAAAACAAAATCCATACACTCTTGTGTATGAAGGAGCTATTACAAAAAATGAAGTAGGAAAAGTAAACATTCATCCTGTTACTTATAAAATTAAAGAGATTACAATAGTAGCTAATGTTTACACTCCGGCTAACTACGATGTTTCAAAGAAATATCCTGCGGTTGTTATTGCCCATCCTAATGGAGGTGTAAAAGAACAAGTAGCAGGCTTATACGCACAACGATTAGCAGAACAGGGTTATATCACCATTACAGCAGATGCTGCTTACCAAGGTGGAAGCGGTGGCGAGCCTCGTAATGTAGATAAACCGGCAAACCGAATTGAAGACATTTACGCCATGGCCGACTTTATTTCTCAATATAAAGGGGTTGACACTGCAAAACTTGGATTACTCGGAATTTGCGGAGGTGGCGGTTATTCATTAAAAGCAGCACAATCAGATAAACGATTTAAAGCAATAGCTACAGTAAGTATGTTCAATTCAGGGGTAGTAAGACGTAACGGGTTTATGAACTCTCAATTTTCAACAATTCAAGAACGATTAAAACAAGCTTCAGATGCCCGTGCCCAAGAAGCTGCAGGTGGCAAAGTTATCTACGTAGGCGATACACAACTTACGGATAAACAAATAGCAGCACTACCGTTCGATTTATATCGTGAAGGATTTGAGTATTATGGCAAAACACATGCACATCCAAATTCAACCTTTAAATACACCAAAAGTAGTTTGATGGATTTAATGACATTTGATGCCGCTACCAATATGGACTTAATAAACCAACCATTATTAATGATAGCGGGCAGTAAAGCCGACAGTTTTTATATGACTGACGATGCTTTCAACAAAGCTACCAATGCAAAAAACAAAGAACTATTTCTTATAAACGGGTCTACTCATATAGAAACCTATTGGAAACCTGAATACGTATTGCAAGCGGTAAATAAATTGGTTAATTTTTACCAAATTAATCTTTAAAATATAAAAAGATGAAGCTTAAAAACATAGCCGGAATATTGTTTATGGGTGTATTTGCATTTTCTTGTAAAGCACAAAAAAAAGAAATCCTTTTCCCAAAAGGAGAAAAAATTACCAATGCTAATTTTACAGGTACAGCTTATTTACAAATACTTATAGCTGCTGATAGCCTAAATCCAACCTCAGTAGGAAATGTAACCTTTGAACCTGGAGCAAGAACAAAATGGCATCTTCATCCGGGCGGACAAATTTTGTTGGCTACCGATGGAATTGGGTATTATCAGGAAAAAGGGCAACCTAAAAAAATACTTTATAAAGGGGATGTAATCAAATGTCCGCCAAATATTCAACATTGGCATGGTGCCAGTGTAGACAATTATTTTGTTCAAGTTGCAATAACAAATACCCAAAATGGGCCGCCAGTTTGGTTAGAAGCCGTAACTGATGAAGAATATACCAGTTCAAAAAAATAGAAAATATAGCTAAAAAAGGAGTTATAAAGTCACAGGACTAAGAGTTTCAAATTATCTAAAAATGGTTTTTAAATTGTCCAGATAAAGGCATTAAAAATAAAAAAACCTGTAAATTAAATATTTACAGGTTTTTTTGTGGAGTCGCCGACTATTGCGTTTTATATACTGGAATTATGTGTTAACAACTAATAATGAGGCGTTAGAGCCTATTTTAATTGAATTTGTTATATTTGTTATTATGCTGTTTTTATAACCTAATACAGCAAAATTGTCAACTAAACTGTCAACTGAATGAAATACACATTTAACTTAAAAGAACCAAAATCCGAAAATGAAACACTGATTTTATTTTCCTGTTTTTTCAAAGAAGAGAACAAAAAATTTGTTTATTCAGCCGGAGAAAAAATAATTCCAAAGAATTGGGATTTTGAAAATAGATTTGTCTACACTAGTGGTAAAAATAAATCAAAATTTTCAGAAAGTATAAAGAAACAGTTAAATCGTTATTCTGATTTATTCCTTGAAACTGAAAGTTTATACAAAAAGAATCAACGAACCATTTACTTCTAAAATTTTAAAAAAAGCATTTGATTTAGAGTTTAAAAAAGTAGCAGCCGGAAAGAACATTTTTTTTGAAGCTTATGATGAATTTATGTCAGAGAAGAAGAAGGGAAAAGAATGGTCGGAAGCTACTATCAAAAGATACGATAATATAAAAAATATTCTTAAAAAATTTGAAATTGCTAAAAAGTATAAATTTACGTTTAGTAATATTAATGATTTTTTTCATAGAGAATTTACCTCTTATTGCATGGACGATTTAAAGCATATCAACAATACTTATTCCAGAAATTTAGGTCTTTTTAAAACATTTATGTTTTGGGCAAGAAAGAAAAATTATACTTATAATGATGCTTTTATAGAATTTAAGAAAGTTGATAGGGTAATAACTAATCAAATTGCATTGACAATCGAAGATTTAAATAAATTGATGCAACACCAATTCGAAAGTAGTAAACTTGAAAGAGTAAGAGATGTTTTTGTATTTGCATGTGTTACAGGAATGAGATTTGGAGAACTTTCTTTAATTACTAAAACTAATGTAACTGACAATTTTATTATTCTTAAAGAAGATAAAGACGAAACTAAAGAGGCTAGAGAAATTCCTTTAACTAGTATTTCAAGATATATTTTGTTAAAATATGATTACAAACTTCCCTTAATTGCAAATCAGAAACAAAATGAATATATAAAAGATGTTTTTCAGGAATTAAAATACAATCATAAGGTCCAGAAAGTGACGACTAAAGGTAAGGAAAACATAAAGGAAGATATGTTTTTTTACGATAGAATAAGTACTCATACTGCTCGTAGAACATTTATCACAATGATGAAAAGGCAAGGTAAAAGTGATAAGTTGATAGCATCTATTACCGGACACAATGATATGAAAACACTTAATCAGTATTATCAAATTAGCGAACCTGAAAAGAAAGAAGCAATGGATGAAGTTTTTAATATTGAAATTCCATTGAAGAAAATTTCCGGGAATTAATTAATAATTAAAAAAGATTATTTAAATTTCAAACAGAACAATTTAATTTAATCTTAAATGATGGATAGAGATAGTATCGCTAAAAAGCTTGGAGTTGAAAGATTAGAAGACTATATAATTAATGAATTTTTAATTGGGAAGAGTGAAGGCGATGTATTAGTAGAAGCGATTTTTAAGGAGTCTAAAATGGATTTAGATGAGATTAAATCAGATGAAATTAAAATTGTTCATATTTTATCGGAGTTTATCAAAATAAAAAATGAAATCAGTGTTTCTACAAGTAATTATTTCTCTTATATAATTCAAGAAGCCAAGGATTACGCTTCAAATATGTCTCTTGACGCTGTAAATGAAAAAGATGAATTAAATAATCTCGCAAAATATATTTTAGATATTTATGATTTCAAAAAAACTAAAAATTTTATTGTTGAGGGTCACCTATTGAACATTAGGGAGAATAGTAGAAAGTATCATTTGATATTAAATTATATTTCAAAGTCAAAAATATATTTCGATTTTTTAAATGAAAAGTGTAAAATAGATCGATACACTTGGGATTGGCTAAATTTTGAAAAGGGATTAACAAGATTACTAGGAAACCATGCACTAGAAAAGATTTCTTTAGAATCAAATTATAAATTACAAAATGAAAATTTAAAGATTCTTAAAAAAAGTGAAATTGAAGATCTAAAAAGTGAAATTGGTCAATTAAATAAAGAAATTGAGATGAGAACCAATTTTCATAATAAATATTATTATGACACCCAAGTAATGATAAGTGACACTTATATAGGAGATAATCTTCCATTTCTTTTTAATCTATATAATTTTCTTAAAATGAATAACCTATTTTCTTATGGTTGGTCATATTTCTATTCCTGCATGATTATTGGAAATAACGAAATGATCCCGCTAAAATCATCAAAAAAACAAAATTTTATTGGCAGGATATTTTTTCATTTTAAGGATTATCTGATTTTGCATTATAAGGATGAATCCTTTAAATTTTTACAGTCAAAGTTTTTAATTAATGAATCTCCAATAACGGAAAATTTTAGAACTAATCACATGAAAACTAAATTTGATTTTAATGATGAGCCGGAGTTAGTTATAATTGATGAATTTTTTGCTAAACAAAAGAAAATATACATTAAAATGTAAATTCAGATAAAGTCTAAATAGTTTTTTAATAGATTTTTATATAATTATTTTTTTTAAAATGCTGATAGTCAATTATTTTATTTTTTTTTAGTTGTAATATAAAATAGATTTTTGATATATTAAATAGTTTCTTCTGCTTGTAGTTTTACAATATTATAAACAAGCAAATTCACCCTCATACATTAAGGAAGTTTGCATAATTAAATTATTATGAAACTAGTAATCACTACACCAGAAACCTTGGAAGAAATAATTAAATCTTCCTTAGACACAGCTATTCAGGAATTTTATTTAAAGAAAGAATCTGCAAAAGAAAGAAAAAAACACTACACAATTAAGGAAACTTCCGCCGAGTTAAAAGTTAGTACCCTAACCGTTAGAAATTATATTGAAAAAGGATATTTGAAAGCTTTTAAAATTGGTAATAGAATTTTAATTACCAATGAAAGTTTAGAAAAAGCTTTAAATGAGGTAAAATCATTACAGTACAGGCGATAAACTCAGCATTAAAGTTGATTTAACCGTAAAACTAACGTAAAAATTACGCATCATGGATAAATATTCATACACATGCCATAATTGTGGTAAAGACTATATTCCTAAAAGAAGAGTAGTACAAAAGTATTGCAGTAATAGTTGTAGGACTAGAGCTTTTATGCTGAAAAATATTAAAACTGGATTAAGTGTGCCGGATATAAAAAGCAAAGAGCCAACGAAAATTGAAACAATGAGTTTGGCAGGGGTAGGAAATACTGTAGCTGGAGTAGCAGTTGTAAAATTAGCTGAAAGTTTATTTACTCCTGAAGCTAATAAACCTGCTACTAAAAGTGATATTAAGAATTTAGAAGCTAAAATTATTAAAAGGTATTATCCAGTTAAAAATATGCCTTTAAATGTTAATGGATTGAAACCATATTTCGATGTGAATTCAAGTACAGTAGTTTATTTTAAATAAGTAATCATGGAAAATCTTATAACAAATAATGGATTTGTAAAATTATTTAGATCAATATTGGATTGGGAATGGTATGATCATCCCGATGTTTTTCGAATTTATATTCATTTACTCATAAAAGCCAATTATGCACCTGCAAAATGGCGAGGAATAGAGATCTTTGAAGGAGAACATATCACTTCAATTAGTAAGTTGAGTAAAGAATTATTGATGACAGAATTCAAAGTTCGTGAATCATTATTGAAATTGAAAAACACTTCCTACATAGAAGTTACTTCCACGAACAAATTTACTAGGTTGAAGCTGTTAAAATCAGCAGTTTACAATAATAGTTCAGACTTAAACCACAAACAAATTCCATATCTAACCACAAACAAATCACAATCCAACCTAGAACAAACCACAACAAATAAGAAGAATAAAGAAAAAAAAGAAATTGAAGAAAGAAAAGAATTTTTTAAAAATGAAATTTTAAAATTTTCAAATGCATTTTCTAAAGTTCATATAAATAAATTTTATGATTATTGGAGTACTGAAAATAGGCAAACCGGGCTGCTGAAATTTGAGGAAGAAAAAAATTGGAATTTAGAGTTCAAACTCAAGAGTTGGGTTCTGTTTCCCAAGTTTACAGAGAAACTTCCTTTAAGTAAAAATAGACCATAATGGATCATCGTAATATTTATTCTGTTTCTGATTATATCATAAAATTCAAGGATGTTCAATATAAAGAATTAAATGCCGGTGTAACGGTTAATGGGCGTTTTCCTAAATTTCTGCCGTCATTGACTCCACTTGTTCTTTGGAATTTTTTTATAATTGAATATGAAATAGTAAATAAAAGGAAATTTATAATTTCTTATGAATCAAAAGCGTTTGTTTATACAGTCATGTATTATTTTTTACAATCTTCCAAATTTTACAATTCACCTTTATTTTATCCTGTTCCCAATTGTGAAATTTCATTGAAAAAAGGATTACTAATTGTAGGTGGTGTCGGTGTTGGGAAAACTTCGATAATGAAAACGATAGTTTCTTTAATTTGTAAGTGTAGCTTAAATTTTGATCAACAACCTGTAAGAATGCATAATACCTTGGATATTGTAGAAGAATTTGAAAGTTGTAATAACATGTCTAGGAATGATGTAATTATTAAATATAGCAAAAGTTTCAGAGTTTTTGATGATGTTAAAAATGAAAGAGAGGCTTCCAATTATGGGAAAGTCGATTTGTTCAAAGATATTTTATATAAAAGAAGTGAATGCAAAAACTTTAGGACTGTTATTTTATGCAATTATGAATCTGAATTTAATGGAGATATGTATCAAGCTATAGAAGGTTTTGGGCGATATGGAGACAGAAATTATGATAGATTATTCGAAGCATTTAATTTTATAGAATTCAAAGGAACAAGTAATAGAAAATAGATTTCTTAAAATTACCGCCATAGCAGTAAAATTGCTTTTTATGTTTCTTGTTTAGGTCTATTTACTGTTATTTGTATTAAAATTACCGTCATAACAGTAAAAAAATGCAGTTTTATTTAAATTAGTTCATATTGTACGGTATATTTGTTTACTTTTACTGCTAAAACGGTAAAAAATGAATGATTTTGATTTAGGTCTCTTCATAAAAGAGCATCGCAAGCAAGCAGGATTAACACAATTACAGTTGGCTAATCTTGCAGGAGTAGGGAAAACTACCCTTTTTAATATTGAAAAAAATAAAGAAGCGGTTAGTTGGAATAATCTTTTAGCTGTTTTAAAAGTATTAAACATTGAAATCCAGTTTAAAAGTCCAATCAATAAATAATTATGAAAAAAGCAATCATATTTGTTCATAATAAACGAGCAGGAATATTGAGTGAGAATACTATTGGAGGCTATGAATTTGCCTATGATGACAATTATGCGGGAGAACCGGTATCATTGACAATGCCATTGAGCACTAAAATATATTCATTTGCCAAATTCCCTTCTTTTTTTGAAGGATTATTGCCAGAAGGGATTATGCTGGAAGGGCTTTTAAAAATCGGTAAAATTGATAAAAATGATTATTTCGCACAACTAATTGCAACTGGAAATGATTTAGTAGGGGCAGTAACGGTAAAAGAATGGAAAGATGAATAGATGTCCAATAACTTACGAATTATGTGGAACTGAAAAATACAGTGAAAAAGGACTTCGGATGATTGCTCCTAAACTTACTACATTACATGATTTACCATTTACCGCAGCCGAACAAAGACAAGAGGCTGCAAATCGTGCCAAGAAATTATCTATTCAAGGTGTACAACCTAAGTTAAGTGCAGTTATTTCAGTGGCAAATCAACAATTTGAAATTGTAGATCAGTTTGGCAACTATATTATAAAACCTCAAAGTGATATTTTTCCTGAACTACCAGAAAATGAAGATGTAACCATGAAAATGGCAAAAGTGTACGGGCTTGATGTACCTCTTCATGGATTGGTTTATTCAAAAGATGGCAGCCTTTCTTATTTTATAAAACGATTTGACAGATACAGTAAAGGAAAAAAATACGCTACTGAGGATTTTGCACAACTAACAGAAAGTTCAAGAGATACCAAGTATGATTATACTATGGAAAAGTTAGTCAAAGTAATTGACGAATACTGCACCTTTCCTGCTATTGAGAAAGCAGATTTTTTTAAAAGAATTTTATTCTGTTTTATAACAGGTAATGAGGATATGCATTTAAAGAACTTTTCGGTAATTACAAAAGCTGGAAAAACAACTTTGACCCCAGTTTATGACTTTTTAAATTCCTCTATTTCCATTAAAAATCCGCAGGAAGAATTAGCACTATCACTCAAAGGTAAAAAGAGCAATTTCAAATCAACGGAACTGATAGATTATTATGCAAAAGACCGCTTAGGGCTTAATGATAAAACGGTTACTACCATTTTATATGATATGAATAAAAGTCTGTCTAAATGGACCGAACTTGTAGAAGTGTCTTTTTTGTCTGATAGTATGAAAGAGAAGTATCTCAAGGTATTGGATAATAGGATGAAGAGATTTTAAATAATTTTTTGTTTTTACGGTTTTCCGTAAAGTTATAAATGATTAAGTATCTAAATTTGTTAATAATCAGGTATATCTATGTATAAATAATCTTGTTAAAATCATTTATATTTGGTAGGTTTGGTAAATAACAAATTGCAATACTTTCTATGGCTTTAAGTTGGAACGAAATAAAAGACCGAGCACTACGATTTTCTAAAGAATGGGAAAATACTACCAATGAAGAAGCAGATGCCAAACCCTTCTTAGATGCCTTTTTTGATGTCTTCGGTATTAGCCGAAAAAAAATTGGAACCTTTGAACATAGAGTAAAAAAACTTTCTGATGCGGATGGTTACATTGACTTACTCTGGAAAGGAACGATACTTGTAGAAATGAAAAGCCGGGGCAAAAACCTGAATAAAGCTTTTCAGCAAGCCATTGATTATACTCATGGATTAAAACAAAACGAATTACCAAAATACGTTTTAGTATGTGACTTCTATTATTTTAGATTGTATGATACAGAAGAACAAACGACATTAGAATTTACGCTAAATAACTTAGTCCAAAACATCCAAAGTTTTGGCTATTTATTGGGTTATCAAAAGAAAACGTATAAAGAACAAGACCCTGCCAATATTAAAGCGGCAGAATTGATGGGGAAACTGCATGACCGATTAGAAGAAATTGGTTATGAAGGACATCCGCTTGAGGTTTATTTGGTTCGAATATTATTCTGCTTGTTTGCAGAGGATACTACCATTTTTGAAAAACAACAGCTTCAAGATTTCATTGAAAATAGGACTGCTGAGGATGGAAGCGATTTAGCCGGAAAACTTCAAGAACTGTTTCAAGTCTTGAATACACCCAAAGAAAAACGCTTTAAAAATTTGGATGAACAATTAAATGACTTTCCGTATGTGAATGGGAAGTTGTTTGAAGAAGTATTGCCTTCTGCAAGTTTTGACACCAAAATGCGATTGGCATTATTGGATTGCTGTTATATCGATTGGAGTAAAATTTCGCCCGCTATTTTTGGTTCGATGTTTCAAAGTGTAATGAATCCTAAAGAACGCAGAAACTTAGGAGCGCATTACACTAGTGAAAGCAACATCTTGAAACTAATAAAGCCCTTGTTTTTAGATGAACTTTGGACAGAATTTGAAAGTATCAAAGGAAATAAAAATAAATTACCGGAATTTCATAAAAAAATCAGCCAATTAAAGTTTTTAGATCCCGCTTGTGGTTGTGGTAACTTCCTTGTTATTACTTACCGTGAATTGCGTTTATTGGAACTGGAAGTATTACGGGCGACTTACAAATCTGGACAAGGAGTTTTAGATATTAGGGAGATTATGTGGCTTGATGTAGATATGATGTGCGGAATTGAATACGAAGAATTTCCTGCTCGTATTGCCGAAGTGGCCATGTGGTTGATGGATCACCAAATGAACATGATGATTAGCAATGAGTTTGGACAATATTTTGCCCGCTTGCCGTTGAAAAAATCAGCCAAAATTGTGCATGGCGATGCTTTGGAAACGGATTGGGAAGAAGTTGTTTCAAAAGACAAACTATCTTTTATTATTGGAAATCCTCCTTTTATTGGATCAAAAATAATGAGCCAATTCCAAAGGAATCAAATTGTAAAAGAATTTAATAATATTCCCGGATGTGGTGTTTTGGACTATGTGACAGGTTGGTATTTAAAAGCCGCCAAATACATTCAGGATACTAAAATAAAAGTGGCTTTCGTTTCTACTAATTCGATTGTTCAAGGAGAACAAACCAGCATACTTTGGGGTCAAATGCTGAATAAATATGGCATAAAAATTCATTTTGCTCACCGTACTTTTAGATGGAGTAATGAAGCTAAAGGCAATGCGGCTGTCTATTGCGTGATTATTGGTTTTGCCAACCTTGATTCTAATAATAAACGAATTTTTGAATATGAGGATATCAAAGGAATAGCTCACGAAATAAAAGCCAAAAACATTAATCCGTATTTGATTGATGCAAAAGATACTTTTATTGAAAAAAGAAGAACTACAATATGCAATATTCCACAAATTACATTTGGTAATATGCCAAATGATGGGGGTAATTTTTTTATTAACGAAGACGAATATGAAAATTTAAAGACTTTGGAACCAAAGTCTCTTGAATACATAAAACCATTTTTGGGAGCTCAAGAATTTTTAAATGGTCAGAACAAATTTTGTTATTGGTTTGTAGATGTTAATCCAAGTGATTGGAAATTAATGCCAATTGCTTACGCTAAAGTAAAAGAAGTAGAAAAATTAAGAAAAAATAGTAGCAGAGAAGCAACTCGAAAACTTGCAAATTTTCCTTTTCTATTTGCAGAAATTAGACAACCAAAAGATAATTTTATTCTAATACCAAGACACTCGTCAGAGAATCGAAGATACATTCCTCTTGGTTATTTTGACAGCAATAATATTGCTGGAGATACTTGTGCAACCATTCCAAATGCAACACTTTATCATTTTGGAATTTTGCATTCGATAATGCATTTGTCTTGGATTAAAACAACTTGTGGTAGAATAAAAAGTGATTTTAGATATTCAAATGAAATAGTTTACAACAACTATCCTTGGCCAGAAAATCCATCTGAAAAGCAGATAAAAAACATCGAAGAAAAAGCCCAAAACGTTTTGGATGTTCGAGCATCATTTCCTGCAAGTTCCTTGGCAGATTTGTACAGTCCGTTGACAATGCCTCCTGCTTTGGTAAAATCGCATAATGAATTGGATAAAGCCGTTGATGCAGCTTATAGTAAACAAACCTTTACCAGTGAAGCCAAACGGATGGAGTTTTTGTTTGAGTTGTACGAGAAATATACAGCAGGGTTGTTTGTGAAGGAGAAAGTAAATAAGAAAATAAAATAATTTATGAACACAAAATTAGACCAACTATATTCTTTAAGAAAAAATTTTACAATTATCGGATTAACGGGAAGAACAGGTAGTGGTTGCTCCGACTTAGCTGAAATTTTATCAAATGATTTTGATAAAATTAAAAGTATTCGCAAACCAGAAAATATTGAACAATCTGTTTTTCAAAAAAAATATGAAATAGTTTACAATTATACTAAACAGAATTGGAAAGAATATAAAATAATAGAATATAAAAAAGTAATTTTTTTATTGTTACTACCACTATTATACAAAAACTCTAAAAATAAACATTTGTTTGACTATTATAGATATTTTCTTGCTGATGAATCGCCAGAGGAACGTATAATGAAGGTTAAAGATGAAATAAAAAAATTAATATTAAGTAATGTAGAATTAATTAATCAAATTAATGAAATTGGTGACTTAACTAAAGTAAGGATTAAAAAGAAATTAGAATTATTAAATTCTCTATTTTGGAGTGATGATTTTAATAAATTAGCTGATGAAGTTAACGAAATTCTAAAAAAAGAAGGGTTTATAGAGCGGATAATGTTATTGCATCATACTGCTAATAATTTAAGAAAATCAGGAAACCCTTTTCAGACATATAAGTCTGACCCTAAAAACATTTATACTATTGCAAAAGTAATAAATAGGATAATTAAGGCAACAAAACAACAATCTAAAAATGAAAAATGTCATATAGTAATTGATTCATTAAGAAATTCACTTGAAATAAATTTCTTTAAAGAACGATTTTCAGCATTTTACTTGGTTGCAGTTAAAAATGACACTAGAAAGTCGAAATTAATAGATTTACATGGCAAAGCAAAATCCAAAATAATTGACAGGTTATTAGAAATTGATGAAGATGAATATAAATGTACAGATTATCAAAAAGGTATTTTTTACACTCCGGATTTACAAAACTGCATCCAAATAGCAGATTTTCATATAAATAACAATATTCTAAAATCTGAAATTGATTCTAAAATAGATTCTTCAATAAAACTATTTAGTTTTTTCACAATTGAGGAGCAATTGATGAAGCTACAAGCATTAATACAACAACCCGGAATTATAACTCCTGATGCAACCGAGCGTGTAATGCAAATTGCTTATACAGCTAAATTAAATTCGGGTTGTATTTCACGACAAGTTGGTGCAGTTGTAACGGATAATGAATTTTCAACTAAAGCAATAGGATGGAATGATGTACCAAAAGGAGCCATTCCTTGCTCTTTGAGAAATATAAAAGACATTTCTTCAAATTCTTTTGGATTTACAAAGTTTGAACTCGGTGAAGGATTAAAAGAAACAGAACAAATTAATGACGATCAGGCTGACAATCTTTTAGATAATGAATCAAAAAAGTTTAATGAATATATAAAAGCAAATTATAACGAGGTAAATCTACCTGATGAAAAATTAGGTGGAAAAAATTGCCCCTACTGTTTCAAACAAGCTTATAATAGTTTTTCCGGAGAAAAGAATCAAGTACACACGAGGTCATTGCATGCAGAAGAAAATGCTATGATGCAAATCTCACGTAATGGTGGTCAAGGTTTAAAAGGCGGATTCCTATTTACAACTGCAAGTCCATGTGAATTATGTGCTAAGAAAGCTTATCAATTAGGTATAGAAATTATATATTATATTGACCCATATCCTGGGATATCAAGAAATCATATTTTAAAAAGTAATGAGTCAAAAGACCCTAAAATGATATTGTTTTCAGGAGCAGTTGGTCGTGCTTATCATAAATTGTATGAGCCTTTTTTATCACAGAAAGATGAAATTGCTTTGTTAACAAATTTTAAATTAGAAACACCTCAAAATATAAAAGTCAAATCTTTAAAGTCAATTATAAAAAATGAATTTAATGATAGAAAAGATTTAATTAAAAAGCTTGATGATATATTAGGTAACGATAATAAAGCTTTTGATAATTTTATAAAAATTATTGAAAACGGGTTAAAAAAATAAAAAATAAATATGGACAAAAAACTATTTTTTGAAGAACAAAAAGAGCAATCTTTAGTTAAATCAACTATTGTATCTAAATATTTTGATGTGTGGTCAAAAGTTATAATAAGTACTCAAAAAAGATACCCAAATAATTCGCAAAAAATTGCATATATAGATTTATTTGCAGGTCCTGGAAGATATAAAGATGGAACAGTTTCTACTCCACATATGATTTTATCAAATGCTGTTGAAAATGAAGATTTAAAAAATCGTCTAGTGACAATTTTTAATGATAAAGATGAATCTAATACTAAAGAACTTGAAAAAACAATTTCTGAAATACCAAACATTAATAATTTGGCTTTCAAACCAGACATATGGAATCAAGAAGTTGGTGAAAACATCGTTTTAAAATTTGAAAAAATTAGTTTAATTCCAACACTATTTTTTGTTGATCCATGGGGATATAAAGGTTTATCATTAAGATTAGTAAATTCTGTTTTAAAAGATTGGGGTTGTGATGCAATTTTCTTTTTTAATTATAATAGAATTAATATGGGGTTAAATAATGATAAAGTATTATCACATATGAATGCTTTGTTTGGTGAAAATCAATGTGAAGTATTAAGAGAAAAAATTAACAAAAAAGGAAAGAATGAAAGAGAATTAATTATAATCGAAGAACTTTGTCAATCATTAAAAAAATATGGTTCTAGATATGTTTTACCTTTTAGATTTAAAGATAGCAAAGGTAATAAAACAAGTCATCATTTAATTTTTGTAAGTAAAAATTCAAAAGGCTATGAAATAATGAAAGATATAATGGCTCGGGAAAGTACTGCAAATAATCAAGGGGTACCTTCATTTGCTTATGATCCTGCAAACTTTTTACCCGAGCAAACTTTATTATTTCAACTTTCAAGGCCTTTAGATGAATTAAAAGATAAACTTCTTAATAAATTTAAAAAAAGAAAAATAACAATGCTACAAATTTATGAAGAAGATAATGTAGATACTCCTTATATCAAAAAAAATTATAAGGATGCATTATCATACCTTTATAAAAATGATCTTATATATGCAATCTCAAACTCAGGTAAACCTCCAAGGCATGGCACATTTGGTGATGATATAATTGTAACTTTTAATTAATAATAATGGCACAATCAAGTATAGAATGGACAGAGATGACATGGAATCCTACAACTGGATGTACAAAAATATCAGCAGGCTGTAAATTTTGTTATGCAGAGGTTATGTCTAAAAGATTGAAAGCTATGGGTGTTGACAAATACAAAGACAACTTCGATGTCAAGATTCATAAACCGTCCCTTAATACACCTTACACTTGGAAATCACCAAAAATTGTTTTTGTAAACTCAATGAGTGATTTATTTCATGAAGAAATTCCATTGGACTATATTAAAAAAGTTTTTAAAGTTATGAATGATAACCCTCAACATGTCTTTCAAGTATTGACTAAAAGAGCTGTAAGACTATTTGAAGTGCATAATAAACTTAATTGGACTCATAATATCTGGATGGGAGTATCTGTTGAAGATGATAAAGTTGTTGGTAGAATTGATTTTTTGAGAAAAACAAAAGCTAAAATAAAATTTTTATCACTTGAACCATTAATTGGTCCTCTCAATAATTTAAATCTTAAAAAAATTGATTGGGTTATTGTTGGAGGTGAAAGTGGATATAAAGCAAGACCCATGGATGAAGAATGGGTTTTGGATATTTATGAACAATGTAAAAAAGCAAAAGTTTCCTTTTTCTTTAAACAATGGGGTGGTAAAAACAAAAAAGCAGCAGGTAGATTGTTAAATGGTAAAACTTATGATGAAATGCCAAATAGAATAATTGAAATCGAAAGAAATTCGTAAATGAAGTTTTAATCATCCAAAAATGGAGGTAAAAAAATATGTGTTTTATTTTTGATTTGGATTATTGTATTAAAGAACTCGATTTGATAAAAATTCAAACAAAAAAATATGATTAAAATAATTTCTACTATAGAACAAAACGAACATGCTAAAGATAACTATGGTAATCACGTTTACATTCTTGATGTTGAAAGTGGTCAAAAAGGGTACTGGTGCATTGGCTGTGGTTTTGAAATGATTGCTGTACATGGTACAATAGAAAACCGTAAAAAATTTTTTAGACACGTTGCAGAAGGCGTTGAAACAAAAAGAAATTGCACTTTTAGCAATGAAGAGTTTAGGCATAAACTGGCCATTGAAATTCTTCAATTCACCAAACGCATAAAAGTTCCCAACCTCTATAGCTATTCGCATGATGGTAAGAAAAAAATATTGCTAGAAGAATCCAAATTCATAGAAGCGGATCACGTAAGAGCAGAGCTTACTTTTTATGAGGACGATGATGGTAATGTAAATTGGGGCAAAAATCCTGATTTAACTACTAAGAATTTATTAATAAGGCCTGATTTAACTTTCTTTAATGCTAAAGGCGAACCTCTTCTATTATTAGAAATCGTTGTCTCCCACAAAATAGATGATGAAAAGAAGGTAAAATTAAAACGCCTTGGAATTGATACTATTCAAATAAAGATTCCTAAAGATTCAGAAGAGAATATTAAAAAAGGTTTAGAAACATCTGTCAACACCCAATGGGTTTATAATAATGAGCAAGAACGCACTAACTTCATTCAAATTTCCAAACGAGATAGAACGCTGGTATTACCAGTTGATGAACTCGAAAAAAGACTTTTTAGAGAATCTTTCGAATGCAGAAAGAATCAACTTGGAAACCTTATACGTTCGATTGAAAAATGTATGGGAAGCCAACGATACAGAGATATTGCTAGCGAACTTGAACAAGAATTATCAAGAGTTAAGACAAATACAGAATCAAATAGAATCCGACTCGAAGAATTACGAAAAGGAATACGAGAAAGAGTTAAAACAAGATACAAAAATACGCTCGAATCGCTTGAAAGAGAAGAAAGTGAATGTGCAGAACTTTACAGACGAACAGACGGAGAATTACAAGGAAGTTTTGATGATGCTAAAAGAAAGCAAGATGAAAACTTTGAAAAATTGGAAGAACGATATCAATCAAAGAAAAGAGAACTTGAAGGTTCAAGAATCATATATTTCAGAGAAGAACGAAAAATTGACGAGTTTATCGAATCTTTCGACGGAATCGGAAGTAGAAAAGAAACAATTCGAGAAGCTTCAGGAAGATTACAAATCGAAATTGAAGGCATTTCAGGAAATGAAAACGATTTTAGAACAGGAATTACTAAACGAAGAGGAGACGAACAATCAAGATATTCAGAATCTTACCGAGCAATTAGAGCAAGAATTGATACCTTATCAGACGAGTTTAGACAAAAAGAATTTGAAATTGATGAATTCGAAAAATCAGAACAATCAAGTTTTGCAGAGTCTTACCGATCAATTAAAACAGAAATCGATTCCCTTACAACTGAATTTGAAAGAAAAGAGTCGGCAATTATCAGATACCTTGGAGAAGAAGAAAGAAAGTTTATTAATGGAATCCGAATTGAGGAAGAATCTATTGACAGAGAAATTAAAAGATTCGGAGAAAGAGTTAATCTCTATATGGAAGAACAAAATACTTTTAGAACTGAAGGATTGCCCATTGGAATTAAAAAATTATCTGAATCAAGAAGAATTCTCAACAATTGGGAAAAAGAACATAGCACTTATGAACGATATAGAGTCGCTCTCGAATTTATTAGAAAAGGAGTTTACAAAACATGGAATAGATGAAAATTGGTTTTGGAATAAGTTTGAAGAGTATAAGTAATTTAATTATATAAAATCAATGAATATTTACATTTAAATTAACCTTGGTTGACTATGTATATAAATTAGGTAAGAGAGCATGAGAGATGTTGCGAAGAATTGATTATGGTTGCTGAGGAGAGAGAAAGTTATAGGAAGTAAAAATTATTTTAAGAAGTATTTACTATTTTGGTTTAGTGAGTATATTAGATAAAAAATTAATATTATGAAAAAAGAACTGACAAGAGAACAAATGATAGCTTTAATTGCTTCAGATTATGGATATGGAAAAGAAACTACTGAAAAACTAAAAACGGAAATATTGAGAGATGTTTATAATTCAAGTCAATCTCATTTGTACTTGAAAAATTTACTTGCTTTTGGAACCTCTGATATTTATTTGGAAGATTAAATTAAAAACGTTTTGACATATTATAATTAAATTCAATTTTTATGGCAGAAAATGACCAAAATAAAAATGGTTCTTCTAACGGACTAAATGAAGAAAAAAGCTATTATGTAGAAAATAGAATTATGTCTTTGAATTTAAAAACCAATGATCCAAAAGATGAAATTGCTATAAAAAAGTTAAGAATCAAAATTGCGGAATCGGAAGAGAATTTAATTTCTTCAGGTAAAATTGAAAAAAAAGATATTAAATTTTTTAGCTCAAATCCTGAGTATATTTCTAAAAAAAGGTATTTTTCTATTGAAAATTTTCAATATATTAATTATTTGTTTACAAGAGCTGTAGCTACAGATTTTATTTTTAGAAATATAGATTTTTCTAAAACTATATTTGACAATTGTTATTTAAGAGATTGTCTTTTTATAAATTGTAAATTTGAAGGAGCAAAGTTTATGAATTGTAATTTACAAGGATCCTACTTTGAGCTATGTAATTTTGATTATGTAACTTTTGAAAAGACATTTGTGGATGATGAAATTTTCGAATGTGCTCCAAAAAAAGATAATTTAAAATATAAATTTGCACGATCTCTCAAGTTGAACTATGCTTCAATAGGAGATTATATAAAAGCATCCAAAGCAGTAACCATAGAACTAGAAGCAACAAAAAGTCACTTAAAAGATAGCTGGCTTTCTGGAGAAGAATGGTATAATTTAAAATATGGAGGAATTAAACGAAGATCCGAGCAATTTTGGAAGTGGTTTAAGGTTAGTGCTTTAGATTTCGTATGGGGAAATGGGGAAAGCTTATGGAGGTTAATAAGATTTAATTTATTGATATTTGCATTATTAACTTTTTATCATATTGTTGAAAAATCTATTAAAAATACTTTTCAAATAATTAATATTTTTATAATTAAAATACCTAGTAATTATTTTGGAATAACAATAATAGACTCAAATAGTAAGGACTATTTTGAATATTATCCAGCTTGGTTAAGCTTGATATTAGTGATTACTAGACTGATATGTTTTGGATTATTAATGTCTATAATTATTAAAAAATATAATAGACGATGAAAAATATTTATATTTTTGGTTCGGAAGTTAGAGGAGAGATTGATCAATATTCTGATGTAGATTTATTGTTAATTAGTGATGAGTCTTTGCAAAATATAGATCCCAATAAATATTCTATTTATAATCCAAAGAGAATAAAAGAATTGTATACAGAAGGAAATCCTTTTGCTTGGCATTTGTTCTATGAATCAAAGTTGGTTTACACTTCAGGGAAAGATTTTTTGCTTAGTTTAGGTAAGCCTTCCGCTTATACAAATTGCAAATCTGATTTGTTGAAATTTAAAAAATTATTTGATGATAGTATTATTTCTATTCGCCAAAATGATTTTTCAATTATTTTTGATCTTGCAATGATATTCTTAGCAATCAGAAATTTCGCTACTTGTTATACATTAGGTTGTTATGAAAAGCCGATATTTAGTAGGCTAACATTTGAAAAATTATATGACTACCCTTTGAAATTAGATGATAAAGTTAAAGATTTATTGATGATGTCAAGAATAAGTTCAACGAGGGGAATAAATTATTCACTAAAGGATAATAATTTATCTTTGTTTGAGTCGGATCTTAATAAGATAGAGAATTGGTTTAATGAAATATTAGTAAATTATGAAAGCAGAATTTAATAGTAGAGTTGATTTACAAAGAGAAGTAATCAAGATTCTTAATAAAAAGGATTTTAAAAACCAATTAAATGGTTTGTCTAAACCTGCAATAGATAGTTGGTTAATTACTAATAATGTTACAAATGATTTACTAAAGAATTGTTTAATTACTATTTCTGAAAAACTTTTTTTTATAGCAAATAAAAGTCAAGATCAAGTAACTGAAGAATATAAAGATTTACAAATTAGTGTGAAGAATAATATTATGGATCTTAAAAAACTTGTTTCAATTGAATAATTTATAGTCTTTATTAGATAAATTTAAACTTTACTATTACATCTAATTTTTTTAATTTATTAATAATAATCCTTATAAATATAAGAATCAAAGTATATGTAATATTCAGAATTTGGATTGTATAAAACTTCTCAAGATTCAATAATAATCCAAACAAATTAATACTTTTTCTGATAATGTTGTAATTTCTTTGTAAAAAATAATAGTGAAATTTTATCAACTATTCATTGGGTTTCATAGATAATTATTCGTTTAGTCCATTTAGGAATAATACGCACAAAGGCAATAAGTTATGGAAAACTTATAATACTTAGAAAGATACTTTTTGGACTGGTAGCATATATTTTAGAATCTAAAACAGCCTATTATCTTATAGTTATTCTAGGTAGGAATTTTATTAATTTAACAGGAAAATCTAAATCTGAAATTCATTAACTAAAAAAAAAATAAAATAAGTTAAATCATTGTTAGAAATAGATTTGAAGGTATTTATTAAATTAATAAGTTTAGGTAAGTGCAAAACGAACTGGCTGATACTTTATATGACTTTTCGATTATATTCAAAAGTTAGCAGACAAAAGTAGACAAGTAATGAATACTTCAAAATATCTAAGTAAAGCTTTTAGTTTATCCGGATTTAATTATTAAGGTTTTAAATGTTGACAAGTAGAACTACAAAGGATATTAACAATATCGATATATAATTTATCATATGGAAAAGGAAAGAATTTATGAGTTAATTCGTAAAGAAGAAATGATATTATTTGCTGGTGCAGGTCTTTCATTATATGCTGGGTATCCATCAGGAAATTCTTTAGCACGAATAATGTACGATAATTTAACTCTTACCCAAAGAAACGCTATTGATTTTACTCCTGATTTGTTAAAATTGTCAGAGGACATATATAATTTAAAAAGTGGAAATAAAAATTACCTAATTGAGATTTTAAAAAGAGAATTTCAAAAAGATCCTATTTCAACAGAAATACATAATATACTTGCTAAAATACCACAAATAAAAACTGTAATTACTACAAATTATGATACCCTTTTTGAAACCACAAACAAAAATTTGGAAGTAATTCGAAGAAGTTCAGATTACTCCATAGCTAATCTGAAAAAACAACAATTATTTAAAATACATGGTGATTTATCGGATACAAAAAATATAATCTTAACAAAGTCCGATTACAATAATTTTTTCATTGAGAACAAAGACGAAACAGTTTTCTGGAATGCTGTCAAAGATAGGTTAGCATCAAATCATATTTTATTCATTGGTTATGCTTTAGAAGATGATAACATAATGTTTATGTTCGAAAGAATATTGAGAGAACTAGGCGAAAATAGAAAAGAGTTGTTTTTTGTAGCTCCATCAATTAGTCAAACTAAAAAGAAATTTTTAGACCGAAAAGGAATTGAATTTATTGAATCTACAGGAGAAGATTTAATAAAGAAAATCTTTGATGACTTGAAATTTAATTACTTGCCTGAACTTAGTAAGGGAAACGGAAATGCAGATACTGCTTTAAATTTTGCAATTTCTAATCAGATTAGTTTACAACTTAGTAAGAATAATGGCAACATTAATGTACAAAATGTTACTTCTTTAAAAGGCTTTGGTAAAACTCAAATAAAATTTAATCTTGAATTGCCTGATGACAAAAGAGAAGGAATATTAGATGCTTTAAACGGCAAAAGTTTTGATGATGTTATATTAGATGCGGAAATCATTAAAGAGTTTAGTCATTATTTCAACGATATTCGGATTTCAAACGGAGACAATATAAAAAAATTCTGGCTAAAAAAAGTTCCTAATATTCATGGTAATTTTGAAATAGTATTCGATGATGGTTTCGAATTGGACAATTACAAAATGGAAGTTTTCATTATTAAACCACACAAAAATCAATATCATATTAAATTAGATGTTGCTGATTTTACTGTTAAAATAGAAATATTATTTAATAGTTTAAGAAATAATACAAAATACAATATTCAAGTATATCCAAACACGCCAATTTTATTAGTAAAATCAGGTTTGAATTTTTATAACATAGTTTCAAGAATAACTAATAATAAAACTTTTAAACTTTTTAAAAATGATGAACTTTTTTATAACTACAGAAATAAAATCCAATTTGAAGGAGATCCTTTTGATGCTAAATTCCTTTTAGATTATTTTCAAAAATTAAAAAAAATTGAACAATACTTTAATGTTAAATTTAATAATATAGATCTTGATCAAATAAATGAAAACATTGTTGAGAAAGTAATGGCGTATATAGAAAAACGATCTCTTAAAGTTAAATTCAATGGATTTACTTTCAAGAATGAAAATAGAGAGGAAATAAATTATTTATTAGAGACATGTAAAGACAAAGGAGTTTTTATGATATCAGAGAATATTAAGTCGATCTATTTTTTACATGGTTTGGATTTTGAAATAGGTTATCTAAGTCAAATTGTTGTAGATGCTATTATAGTTAATAGAGAAGATTTAATAAATAACAATACAAATAAAGTTGAGTTAAAGAGCAAATCTGAATCTATCCAGATTCAATTTAGTAATGAAAAAGATATACTTTTAAATCAATAGTTTAATGATTTATGAATCAAATGAAGAATAATTAAAATATATATTGGTATAATTTTTCTAATTGATGTTCCAATTATTACAATTAAACTTGGGGAAATGTTATCCTAAATTGAACTAAATAAAGCTGGTTTTAAAGTGATTTAATTAAAGAACAAATTAAATTTTTAGAATTGAAATAATTGATTAAAGAAAAAGTTTATTGATTAAATAATTTATCAACATTAATAACATCAACTGAATTGTCAACTAAAAATAAAAAAGCCTGTAAATCAATATATTACAGGTTTTTTTGTGGAGTCGCCGAGAATCGAACTCGGGTCCAAACAAGCAACTAAAAGGCTTTCTACACGTTTATTTTCTGATTGAATTTTCGATTTTGTGTTTGACCAGAAACAGTCGCACAAAACTTATCTTCTTAATTTCGAAATCCACCCGAAGCTCATGGAAATCTAGGTTTATTTTTACGGTTCCCCTATATTGACCGCCACAAACCAAGGCTTTCAAGGAGAATCCAGCTTTCCTATCTGATAGGAACGTGGCTTAATCGTACTATAATTCGGATTATGCAGCTAAAGCGTAGTTATTTTCGCCGTGTAAAAGTGTAAGATCTTATATTTACGAGCAAGGTCTCAATGCTCGACGTGCTTACTTCTCAATTCGACTTGCTGTCAAAACCAGTCGACCCCATTTTATTTTTCAATTATCAAAAACTATTCCAAAATTGAGTTTGCAAATCTAATCCTTTTTAGCAGAATGCCACTATCTAAAACCTGAAATTTACGGGTCAATTGTGGAGGTTTTTGTTATTCATCATCAGTTTCAAAAGGATAATCACCAAATAATTTAGATAATTTTCGAATATTATAGGTTTGTCTGGTGAACTTATTTGATAAAGCAATCATGGTAACCTGCTCTTTTTGTAGTGTCACATACGCTGATGTATTGCCATGCCACCAACCATTATGAAAATAAAAATTCTGTCCGGTTTCCCAATTTATCATTCGAATGCCAAGACCATAATTTTTCTTGCCCTCACGTTCGTTGCTGTAGCCTTTGTAAACCTGGTTTAATAATTTAGGTTCTAAAAAAGTACGGCTATTTCTGGCTCGGTCAAATTTTAATAAATCTCTTGGTGTAGAATAGATGTTTTTATCACCATAAACAGCATCCAAATAGTCTTTTCCTATTTCAACTCGATTCGCTTTATATGAAGGAACAATTTTGTCTTTGTCTTTTTCATAATCAAACACAAATGTGTTTTTCATTCCTAATGGCTTAAATATAATTGTATTCATAGCGTCTTTATACGAGCGCTTTGTGACTTTTTCTATGATTAAAGCCAGCATGGCATAATTAGTATTGCAATAGGCAAATCGGGTGTCGGTTTTTGATTCTAATCCAATGTTTTTTGTCGCCATGATCGTCAAAATATCTTGATTAGTCAATATGTTATGTCGGTCCCAAATGTTTTTATCACGATCTGTAAAATAGGCATAATTACGCATTCCGCTTCTGTGATTCAGCAAGGTTCTGATAGTTACATCCGGAAACGGAAATTCTTTCAAAATTGTATTTACTTTTTGATCTAACTCGATTCTTTTTGCATTTACTAATTTTAAAATAGCAGTTGCGGTAAGCACTTTACTAACGGATGCAATGTGTAGCGGTGTTGAACTTGTAATGGAATCTTTAGTTCTGAAATTGGTATATCCTTCGTATTTTTCATAAATAATTTGGCCGTTTTTAGCCACCAAAAAACCACCGTTTGCACTATTTCCGGGCCAATTTTTTTTATAAAATGAATCAATTGCTTCTTTTGTAGTCTTGATATATTCGGCAGTGAGTTTTGGAGACTCGTTCCTTAACGGCTTCATACTGGGCAAGATGCTTTTTGGAAGTTGTGCATCACTTAGTTCTACCTTTTTTTTCTCTTTTGTACAAGAACTCAAAACCAAGGTAAGGAGTACTATTTGTAGTATATTTGCTTTTTTTAATAAATTCATTTTAGTTTTTCTGGAAAGCAAATATATAGAATCAATCCTTTTTGCGCTGTTATTTTTCTCTAAATTGTTTCCTAATTTTTGCAGGACTTTTTTTTGATTTTTTGATATTCATTTGGTCATCAGGAGCTACTGTTTTTATTCCGCTAAAAAATTATTAAAAATCAAATCAGATTCGTTAAAAATGTTATATTTGTAACAAAATAAGTCAATTTAGTTATATTAAAAATTATAAAAAATGAAATTCGGAATTTTAAAAGAAAGGAAAAATCCACCGGACCGAAGAGTTGTGTTTTCTCCAAATGAATTGGCTCGCTTGAAACAGCTTCATCCTTCTATTACTGTAAAAGTGGAAAGTTCTGATGTTCGAATTTTCACAGATTTACAATACAAAAGTTTAGGTATTGAAGTTACCGATACTGTTTCGGATTGTGATTTTTTATTTGGTGTCAAAGAAGTTCCCATTGAGAATTTGATACCTGAGAAATCGTATTTCTTTTTTTCACATACTATCAAAAAGCAGCCTCATAACAGAAAATTATTGCAGGCCATCCTCGAAAAAAATATTGATTTATACGATCATGAAAACATTGTTGATGCGCACAATCGCCGATTAATTGGTTTTGGAAAATATGCCGGAATTGTAGGGACATATAATGCTATACGGGCATTTGGAATAAAATTCGAATTATTTAAATTGCCAAAAGCAGAAACACTTTCGGGCAAAGAAGCTTTGGTCGCGCATTTGAAACGATTAATTCTTCCTCCGTTGAAGATTGTGGTTACCGGAACCGGAAAAGTAGGGAATGGGGCAAAAGAAATTTTGGATGCCATGAAAATCAAAGAAGTTTCGGTTGAAAATTACTTGACAAAAAACTATACGCAACCAGTTTACACACAGATTGATGTATTAGAATACAACCAAAGAATTGACGGTCAAGTATTAGATTTTAATGATTTTTATAATAATCCACAGGAATATAAATCGAATTTTGAACGGTTTACCAAAGTTTCGGATATTTATATTACGGGGCATTTTCATGCTAATGCAGCACCTGCCATATTGACCCGAGAAATGTTACAGTCTAAAGATTGCAAAATAAAAGTTGTAGCAGATATCTCTTGTGATGTTGACGGACCTATTGCTTGCACCTTGAAATCTTCAACAATTTCAGAGCCTTTGTACGGATATTTGCCCACCGAAAATAAAGAAGTAGATGTTTTTCATCCGGCCGCAATTGTAGTTATGGCAGTTGATAATTTACCTTGTGAATTACCAAAGGATGCCAGCGAAGGTTTTGGTGAGATGTTTATGGAGCATGTGATTCCAGCATTTTTTAATGGTGATAAAGACGGTATTTTACAAAGAGCCAAAATCACCGAAAAAGGAAAATTAACGCCAAGATTTAGTTACTTACAAGATTACGTAGACGGAAAATAAATCTGATATTTTTTATAATTTAAAGGCCTGTAATTCAATATTACAGGTTTTTTTTATGGTAGTAATTGTTTGTTTTAACTTGAGATTTGGCAACCTCATTATTCTAAACATTATAAATCAATTAACACAGAAGAATTTAAGGAGGCTTTGGAAATGATTATTTTTGTTCAAAATTCCAAATTTATAATGACACCAAACATTCCAATTTCTATATTAGAATTAGCAATAATTACCCAAGACAGCGATGCCAGCGGAACATTACAAAAAACAACAGCAATTGCTCAACTTGCTGATTCATTAGGATACAACCGGTTTTGGTTAGCCGAACATCATAATATGCCTCACGTAGCGAGTTCTGCAACGGTTGTTCTCATAGGATATATTGCCAGTAAAACCGAACATATTCGTGTAGGCTCCGGTGGAATAATGTTACCCAATCATGCACCGCTAATTATTGCGGAGCAGTTTGGAACTTTAGAAACATTATATCCCAATCGGATTGATTTAGGTTTAGGAAGGGCTCCGGGAACAGATGGTTTAACAGCACAAGCCATCAGAAAAGATTTTTTTGAGCAATCCCAACGATTTCCACAAAATGTAGCAGCACTTCAGGAATTTTTTTCGGTGGAGAATGCTGGTGCAAAAGTACGGGCTTTTCCTGCAGAGGGGATAAAAGTTCCCATTTGGATTTTAGGCTCCAGTATGGATAGTGCAGCCTTGGCTGCAGCCAAAGGATTGCCGTATGCTTTTGCGGGACATTTTGCACCAAAACAAATGGTACAAGCTTTTGAATTTTATCGAAATAATTTTCAACCGTCCGAATTTTTAGATCAACCTAAAATAATGGCGTGTGTAAATGCAATTGCTGCAGATACTGATGCACAAGCGGAAAGATTATCCACCAGTTTGACACAAATGTTTTTGAATTTAATTCGCAATGACAGAAAACCACTGCAACCGCCTTTAGATTCTTTGGACGGATTGATGAGTGAAGAAGAACATTTTCATGTTAACCAAATGACTTCCTGTTCGTTTGTTGGCAGTAAAAAGAAATTAGAAACGGAGTTGAAACAGTTTATAAAGTATACCCGTATAGATGAGTTGATGATTACGAGTCCTATTTTTGATCATCAGGAAAAATTGAAAAGCATACAATTAATGAAAGAAGTTATTGATGACATGAAATAGGTCAATGATTGTTTTAAAAAAAAACTGCAATATCATATTGCAGTTTTTTTTTTTTTTTTATCTTAAAATGTTTATAATGAGTTTTTTAATTAACTACACCATGTCTTCTGGTTTAACCCAAGAATCAAAATCTTCGGGAGTTACATAGCCTAAACGGATCGCTTCTTCTCTTAATGTTGTTCCGTTTTTATGGGCAGTCTGAGCAATTTCTGCAGATTTGTAATAGCCAATTTTTGTATTCAAAGCAGTTACAAGCATCAGTGAATTGTTAACCAGTTCTTCAATTCGGGTATAGTTTGGCTCAATTCCTTGTACACAATGTTCGTTAAAAGATATACAGGCATCTCCTAATAATTGCGCCGATTGTAGAAAGTTTACCGCCATTAAGGGTTTAAAAACATTCAATTCATAATGTCCTTGCATTCCGCCAACAGCAATTGCCACATCGTTTCCTATTACTTGCGCACAAACCATTGTCAGTGCTTCACATTGTGTAGGATTTACTTTTCCGGGCATAATCGAAGAGCCGGGTTCATTTTCAGGAATCAGGATTTCTCCAATACCGGAACGCGGACCAGAAGCCAGCATCCGAATGTCATTTGCAATTTTATTTAAAGAAACGGCCAATTGTTTTAGCGCACCATGTGTTTCAACAATAGCATCGTGTGCTGCCAATGCTTCAAATTTATTCTCGGCAGTTATAAAAGGATGTCCAGTAAATTCAGCAATATATTGGGCTACTTTAACATCATATCCTTCCGGCGTATTCAATCCTGTGCCTACAGCAGTTCCGCCTAATGCGATTTCGGATAAATGGGCTAAGGTGTTTTTGACGGCTTTTAAGCCAAAAGTTAATTGTGCCGCATAACCTGATATTTCTTGCCCTAATGTAAGGGGAGTAGCATCCATGAGATGTGTGCGACCAATTTTTACCACACTTTTAAACGCGGTTGCTTTTTCTAATAGAGTGTCTCTTAGTTTTTCTACAGCTGGAATAGTGCTTTCTGCAACTATTTTATACCCTGCAATATGCATCGCTGTTGGAAAAGTATCATTTGACGATTGCGATTTATTTACATCATCATTCGCCTTTATAAAAGGCTCGCTTTCGCCAATAGTAAGTCCTTTTAAAACCTGTGCCCGATTGGCAATGACTTCATTGACATTCATATTGCTTTGTGTTCCCGAACCCGTTTGCCAAATCACAAGTGGAAATTGATCGTCTAAAGTCCCTTCGAGTATTTCTTCGCAAACTTGCGCAATAGCATCTCTTTTTTCGATTGATAGAACACCTAAATCACAATTGGCGTAGGCAGCCGCTTTTTTTAAATAAGCAAAACCTCTGATAATTGCCAATGGCATGGAAGCCGTAGGACCAATTTTGAAATTGTTTCTCGAACGTTCTGTTTGTGCGCCCCAATATTTATCTGCAGGAACTAACACTTCACCCATCGTATCTTTTTCGGTTCTGAATTTCATTTTTTGAGTTTTTTACTATGACATTTGTTAAGCGGACTCTATTTTATATTCAATTAAAGACTAACAATCGGCCATATTTACGGCAATTGCCAGTCCACCTTCGGAGGTTTCTTTGTATTTATTATTCATGTCTTTTGCCGTTTGCCACATCGTATCTACGACTTTGTCTAAAGGAACTTTTGCGTTTTTTGGATTGGTTTCTAAGGCTAATTCGGCGGCATTAATGGCTTTTATAGCGCCCATTGTGTTTCTTTCGATACACGGAATTTGGACTAAACCGCCAATAGGATCACAAGTTAAACCTAAATGATGTTCCATAGCAATTTCGGCAGCCATTAAAACTTGGGCAGGAGTACCTCCCATCAATTCACACAAGGCAGCAGCAGCCATTGCAGACGAAACGCCAATTTCGGCTTGACAACCTCCCATTGCTGCAGAAATAGTAGATCCTTTTTTGAAAACACTGCCAATTTCGCTGGCAACCATGAGGAATTGTTTGATTTCTTTTTGTCCGGCTTCGTGATTTTCAATTACAGCATAATACATTAAAACAGCGGGAATTACACCGGCACTACCGTTAGTTGGGGCGGTAACAACTCTGCCTAATGCTGCATTTACCTCATTTACCGCAAGGGCAAAACAAGAAACCCATTTTAGGATTTGACGAAATTTAACTTCCGTTTTTCTGATTTCTTCCAGCCAGGTTTTCGGACTGTCATAATGGGCTAAACCAATTAGATTTTGATGCATATCAAAGGCTCTTCTGCGTACATTTAATCCGCCGGGAAGTATGCCTTCGGAATGACAACCAATGTACATGCTTTCGAGCATGGTATTCCAAATTCGCATTAACTCGTGATGAATTTCTGTTTCGGAACGCATTGATTTTTCGTTTTCAAAAACGATTTCAGATATTTTTTTATTTTCACGAACAGCGTAATTTAATAATTCTGCAGCGTTATTTATAGGATAAGGAAAGGCACATTTTATGGCAATTTTCTTTTTGGCATTGATGCGTTCTTCTTTAACAACAAATCCGCCGCCTATGGAGTAGAAGGTAGCAACATATTCTTTCGAATTCTCTAAAAAAGCGATAAAAGTCAATCCATTGGCATGAAAAGGAAGAAAGTTTTTATTGAAAATAATGTCATTTAGAAAATCAAAAGGGATATTGATTTCGTTACCAAGAATAATTTCTTTTTTACTTTTTATAGTTTCTACAATTCCGGCAATATTTTGAACCGGAATATATTCTGGATCTTGTCCGCTTAAACCGAGCATAATGGCTAAATCTGTGGCATGTCCTTTTCCTGTTAAAGAAAGTGAACCGTATAAATCGACTTGTATTCGGGTGACTTTTGGTACTATTTTTTCCGCTCGCAGTTCCGAAAGAAAACGTTCGGCTGCACGCCAAGGCCCAAGTGTATGTGAACTCGATGGTCCTACACCAATTTTAAGCATATCAAAAACTGAGATACATTCTTCCATGTTAAGTGTGCTATATTCTTTAAGCAAATATAAATTAATGAATGCAAAAAATGTAATATTTAGGGTGTGAAATCAGTATCTGTTGAAATATTCTTTTTAAATCAGAATAAATTATGATTATTTTTCATTGAGAAGCGCTTTTTTTACCTCGTTTAATTCTGCTATTTTTTCGTCACTTACTTTTGGATATTCTAAATCCATGTCGTCCAACGCATTAATTATAGCCGAAGCAATTACAATTCGGGCATACGATTTGTTATCGGCTGGAACAACATACCAAGGGGAATCTTTGGTTGCTGTATTTTGAATTAAGTCTTCATAAGCGTTCATGTATTCTTCCCAGTGACCTCGCTCTTTTATATCGGTAGTGCTGAATTTCCAGTTTTTATCAGCATCTTCAATTCGTTCTATAAATCGCTTTTTTTGCTCTTCTTTCGATACGTTCAGGAAAAACTTAATTACAACCGTTCCATTGCGATGCAAGTATTTTTCAAAATTTCGAATGTCTTCAAACCGTTCTTGCCAGATGTTTTTTGTAATTAATTTTTCGGCTAGTTTTTGAGATTGTAATAATTGCTCGTGAACCCGTACCACCAAAACTTCTTCATAATAGGAACGGTTAAAAATACCTATTCGCCCTCGTTCCGGTAAATGCTTTTGGCAACGCCATAAAAAATCATGATCTAATTCTTCTGAACTTGGCGCTTTAAAAGAAGAAACCTGACAACCTTGAGGATTTACACCGGACATAACATGTTTTATAGCGCCGTCTTTGCCCGCAGCATCCATAGCTTGAAAAATGAGTAATACTGACCATTTATCCTGAGCATATAAAATATCCTGCATAGTTGCTAAAGCTTCAACACCTAATTGCAGGGTTTCGGCAACCAATGATTTATCCTCTGCATCTGTATCGAAAGAGATATCGGTATTGTATTTTTTCAGTTCAAATGAATTTCCTTCGGTGATGCGGTATTGTTCCGAAAATTTTTTGGTACGCTCCATGCGCTCTTTCCGACTCAGGTTTTTAAAATTTTTGAGATTTGAAGTTGATTTTATAATTTTTGGATTTGTATTATCGGGGGACTTCGATTTTTTCATGTTTCTCGACATATTGGTTAGTAATCCGTTCAGAAAAAGTATAAAAAACACCTTACTCTACTATCAAATTTAATGAATTCCTCATGAATTAATAATTAATACTGCCTTTTTTTTGACAGATGTCATTTAATACAGATCTTATTTAGGCTAAATGCAAAAGCATTCTTTTTTTCATAGTAATGAATGCATTACTGATAGATTTATAACAATTTATAATATATTTGTTTCTTTTAGTTTAAAATTTTCAAAAAAGATACTAATCCCATAACCCGATGAAAAAAACAATTCTTTCTTTATTTTTTATTTTCAATTTCCTGTTTACCGTTCATTCGCAGGTAAAAAGTCCATCAGAATTTTTGACTAATTATGGTAAACAAATCACGTATTATCATCAAATTGAAGCTTATTTTAAGCACTTGACGGAGCAATCTAGCTATATTAAACATCAAAAATACGGGCTGACTCCAGAGCAAAGAGACATGAATGTTTATTTTATCTCAACTCCGGAAAACTTAGCTAATTTAGAGCAAATCAGAAATAATAATTTGGCAGCCATCGGAATGTCAGATAAAAAAACAGAAACAATTGGTGATAAATTAATTGTCTGGTTGAGTTTTAATGTTCATGGAAACGAGTTTGCCGGTGCCGAAAGCGCTTTGACTGTGGCTTATGAATTAGTAAATCCATCCAATGCAACGACCAAAGAATGGTTAAAAAACACCATTGTTATTTTAGATCCTTGTTTAAATCCAGATGGATTTTCAAGATATGGGAATTGGTTAAGAGAAATTTCCGGAACAAAAACGCATCCGGGTTTAACGGACAGAGAGCATATGGAAGAATGGCCGGGAGGTCGATACAGTCATTATATTTTTGATTTAAACAGAGATTGGGCTTGGCAGACACAAACCGAAACCCAACAGCGCATTGCATTGTATAATCAATGGATGCCACAAGTGCATACGGATGTGCATGAAATGGGGTATGATTCACCGTATTTCTTTCCTCCTGCAGCGGAACCTTTGCATGAGTTTATAGAACCGTATCAAAAAGACTTTCACAATCTTTTAGGTAAAAATATTTCTGCAAAATTTGATCAGGAAAATTGGATGTATAATACACGAGAACGTTTCGATTTATTTTATCCAAGTTATGGCGATACGTATCCGATTTATAATGGTGCGGTTGGAATGACAATGGAACAAGGCGGAATTGGAGCAGGTCGTGAAATTACTATGGAAAACGGTGCAAGTCTGACTATTAAAGATCGTTTGACGCATCATGCGAAAGCAGTGTTAACAGTTGTAGAATCAGCAGTTTCACAATCGGATAAATTGATAAAAGGATTTAGAGGTTTCATGACGCATTCCAGAAAAACAATCAAAGGTAAATATGCTACTTATGTATTGAAAAGCAATCCAAAACTAATACAATTAACCGAATTGCTTAAAAAGAATGATATTCAGTTTTCGTTTGCGGATGCCAAACAAAGTGCTTCCGGTTATAATTATCAAACTAAAAAAGAGAAAAGTTTTACTATAGAGCCTAATGATTTAATTATAAAAGTAGATCAACCCAGAGCGGTTATGACTCAAGTGCTTTTTGAACCCAATCAAAAATTAAATGACAGTTTATCGTATGACATTACTGCTTGGGCTTTACCATTAGCTTACGGAGTAGAAGGATATGCAGTAAAAAACAGCTTAGGAATCAAAACGAAAGCGACTATTGCTATTGCTGAAAAAACAGTTCCTGAAAGTGTTTATGCTTTTCATATTCCTTGGAATAACAGAACTTCAGCTCAAGTGTTGGCTTTGTTGCATCAAAATGGAATTAAGGTAAGATCTGCCATGAGAGAAGCTATTTTTGGAGACATTACGGTTAAAGCGGGAAGTTTAATTGTGAGTAAAGCTGATAATCCTAAAGTAACTGATTTTACCAAAACGGTTAACGAGATTGTTAAAACGAAGACCGATTATAATTTTATAAAAACAGGTTTTTCAACTAATTCTAAAGATTTAGGAGGAGAGAATTTTGTTTTATTGAAAGCACCAAAAATCGTTTTACTGTCAGGAAATGGAGTAGGATCTACAGAGTTTGGAGCCGTTTGGTATTATTTAGATCAAACGATTGGATATCCTGTAAGTATTGTGGATGTTGACAAATTCAGAAGAATTAAGTTGTATGAATACAATACTTTGATTTTAGCCGACGGATATTATGATTTTTCTGAAGAACAGCAAAAACAAATAGGAGAGTGGATAAAAAATGGCGGAAAAGTAATTGCAATGAATGGTGCTTTATCTCTTTTTGAAGGAAAAGAAGGGTATGCATTAAGTCCATTTGCCAGTGATGAAGACAAAGTAAAATCCGAGAAAGAAGCGGATGATTTAGAATTAAAAGCAAGAATTTTTGATTTTGGAAATGGAGAACGACGCGCTATTTCAACTTCAATTCCAGGAGCTGTTATTGAGAATGTTCTTGACAAATCACATCCGATGGCTTTTGGTTTAGGAGATAATTATTTCAGTTTAAAAACAGACGACAGACATTATTCACTTTTGAAAAAAGCTTCTAATGTGGCTTACATTCCTAAAGATTATAAAAGCTATGGGTTTATAGGGAATGGAATCAGCAAAAAACTAAATGAAACGGTTAGTTATGCTGTAGAGAAAAAAGGAGATGGAGAAGTAATTTATATGATTGATAATCCGTTGTTCAGAGGATTTTGGGAAAATGGAATCTTGTTGTTCAGTAATGCTTTATTTCTGGTAAACTAGCCTAAAATAAAATTTGAAATCAGAAAGAGCGCGATAGCTAATCGCGCTCTTTTTTTGTTTAAAACGGGTAGCCAATCGCTAAATTAAAAATTAGATTTTCTTTTCTCCATGAACTGCTACCAATATTAATAGCATCAATTACCCAGCGTTGACCCTCGGGTAAATAAGGTTTTCGGATAGGGAAAGCAAAATCTGTACGCAAGACGAGAAACGATAAATCAAATCGCAATCCAACTCCTGTTCCCAATGCCATTTCATTCATAAAATTTTTAGTAAACTTTGAACCGGGTTTATCCGGATTATCATTCAACAACCAGATATTTCCTGCATCAAGAAAAATAGCACCTTTTACGATTCCGTAAATTTTTGCACGGTATTCAGTATTGAATTCAATTTTTAAATCTCCGGATTGGTCTGCCAAAAAGGAATTGGTATTGGTTGCCGGATCCAAGAAACTTCCGGGTCCTATAGAACGTGCGCGAAATGCTCTTAAACTATTGGTTCCTCCAATAAAAAACTGTTTGATAAAAGGCATTTCTTTTGAATTTCCATAAGCAAATCCTGCGCCAACCAAAATTCTGCTGGCCAATTGGGAATTTTGACCCAATTTATAATAATGCCTGAATTCGTTTTCTATTTTTACAAATTGACTGAACGGAACTCCAAAGACTTTAAGCGTATCTTTTTTGTCAATATTTGCGCCGGATAATAATCCGGTAAGCGTTGCCGAAAGATCAATTGATCCTTTGTAATAGAAGGTATTCTTTTTCCTTTTCTGCATTGTATTTGTGTAGATGTAGGAATAACTGGGGCCAAAAATCAATTGTTTTTCAATTACTTTTCCCAAAGAAGGGTTTGCAAGAATTTGTTGTTGGTATAAATCGGTTACATTTTGTGGTTTGGCATAAGTTATTTCGGTAACACTTAAATTGTGTTCTTTGCGTTCACTGGCTTTCCAGGAATACCCAAATAATCCCTTGAAAGTACTCAATGAATACAATTGTGTCCGGTTTTGAAATTCATATCCTATTGTTGCTTTTGTTTTTGGCACAAAACCACTAGATACTTTGAATGTAAAAGGCGCTATAATTCTGGGCCAAACTAAATTAACTTCTGAGCCTAAACGGAATACATTATAACCATTATTTTGTCCCGAAACTTGTACTTCATATCCGCCAAAAACGGAAACCGTAAGTAGTTCCGCTCCTTTAAAAGCATTTCGATTACTCCAATTCAAGTTTAATTCAGTTCCGTTATAATTTGCCGAATTAGTTTTGGCAAGCAGTTCTAATCGAATTGATTTTTTGGTTAAAGGCGACAGATAATAATATGCGTCTAAGTAATTTCCGATGGTATCAGCAGTTTTAAATTCGTTTTTCACAAACTTAAAAGTACCCAAGTTTACCAATCGATTCAGGGATAAATTATGATTGGTACGGTTATATAAATCATCTTTTTTAAAATATAAAGTGCGGTCAAAAATTTGAGGTTTAAATGTGTTTTCGTTATCAATAATGGTAAAATCCTTATATTTTGTAACGATTTCTGTGTTTGTTTTTACAGGGTCAGATTCAATAGAATAATTGGGATAAATAATGATTTTATTGATTTTGAATTGCTCTTTTGAAATTCGAGGTGCTTCGTCTTTTACTTTTACAATAAGATCTACTTGATGATTGGCAACGGTACTGTCGACTTGAATTTTCAAATAATCAGGTCCAAAATAATAATATCCTTTTTCTTTGAGTCGGTTGTCAATTCGAATTCGTTCTTCTTTTATCACATCCAAGCTGTATCCTTCTTCTTTTTTTAATAAACTTCGTCTGCTGGTATTGCGCACTGCGGTTGCAATTGCAGAGGAATCATCGGGAAATTTAATATTCCTGATTTTATATTGAAGTGCCGGATTCACAGTATAAACAGCAGATACTCTTTTTCCATTTTGAGTACTGTCAGCTGTAGTTCTGGTATTAAAATAGCCTTTATTTTCGCTATAGTTTTGCAAAATGCTTTTGTTGTATTCTAAATCTACTTGACTGGCTAAAACAGGTGCTTCACCCACTTTATTTTTTAACCAGTAGCGCCAGCCTTTTTCTTTTTTTGTAGTTCCTGCCAAATTATAAATGAATAATTTAGGTCGTAATCCCAGCAGCGTAGCATTGGGTTTTGGGCGAACGAGTTCTTCCATTTCTGTTTTTAGAACTTTACGCTCTTTCTTTGGTGTTTCGCCTTCTACTTTAATTTTGGCACCAGTATAAAGCATTTCGCCTTCTGCCAAATATTTTGTATTGCTGCAGGAGCTTATGAATAATGCTAAAAAAAGAAAAAATATGACTGTATTTTTATTCATCGGATTTCTTTTTTAAGGTTTTTTCCTTTTTCGCTGTTGCTGTTTTTACTTTACTTTTTTGGAACAATTCTTTAAATTTATTGTAATCTAATGTAATGATAAACGATATTCCGGTTTCGACTACTTCGCCTTGAAGTGCGACTTGGTATTTGTTGATTCGATATCCACGAATTTTATAGCGTCCATCTTTAGACAATTGATAATCTATAGAAACATCTCCGGCAATATTGTTCGATTGTTGGTTGGCTTGCTGCGTTCCTTCTAAACCAAAACTGCTTCCAACGGTAACTTTGAGTCGGTCATTCAATAATTTTTTTGAAATACCAATATTCAAGTCGGTTTTATCTTGTCGTTGTCCGGATGTGTAATCTTCGGTTGATTGCAGGTTGAAATCAATATCGATTCCTTTTATCAAATCACCTGCGAGATTATTCAATTGTTCCGACAAAATTTTACTGGCGCTAACTCTTGCCAACGAAGAAACGGAACCACTTCCGGATTCGCTCGAAAACGGGTTTTCACCAATGAAATGATTTAACAATAACAACGCAAATACTTGTTTATTCAATTCACTCGGATCTTGTCTTAATTGCGTTAACTTAGTTTGCGTTGTCGAAAGAACATCAGGAGAGACGCTGTTAATTCCTTCGGGTAAAATGATATCAAACGTAATGTCGGGTTTCATTAATTCCCCTTTCATTATTAACAGGGTTTCAAACGCCACTTTTTCTTTATAAGTATTTCGTATTTCTTCGGAAACCGCTCCCAGTTGACCACTTAGTAAGTCTAAGGGCGCTGTATTTATTTTATAAACGGCAGTAATGTTGACATCGGCGGTTGTAGGTTCTCCGTTCCAAAGGATATAACTTCCTTTTTTGATATCAAATTTTCTTTTCAAAGCACTAAAAGTCATTTCATACGTTCCTTCGGTAAACTCATATTTCCCTGTTAATGTCGTTTTGCCCGAAGCATCGATGCCTCCGTATAAATTAGCTTCTCCTTTTAATTTTAAATAATCACCATTAGATTTATCTATGATAATGCTGAATTCTGCTTCTTTATCAATTTCAATATTTACCGAAGCATTAATACCTTTAATTTCTGATTGATTTAAAATTTCTTCCGCTTTTACCGTAGTCACAATTTGCGGATGATCTTGGTCAATAAACTCTACAATTCCTTCCCGATCTGCAATAGAAGGATCGGATTGCGGCAATACAACCGTAAATTTAGTGTCTTTATTTACCTTGATATTACCGTCAACAATCGGATTATTAAGCGTACCTTTTATTTTCAGATGATTGTCTAAATATAATTCTCCATAAAACAAATCATTGTCTTTTGCTTTAGAATTGATGGCTTTAAAATTCTCTGCATCAATAGCCAAATCAAAACCAAAATTGCTAAAATTATGACTGTCAATTTTTCCGTTTATAGAAAGGTCATTTCCTTTTTCATCTTTTATAATGAAATTATCAAATAAAACAGCATTAGTTGTAAAGGCTATTGAATCATTCATCGATTGGAATCTGGCGTTGAGTTCTGTAGCTTTAAAACTGATATCATTAAACTTTAATGTTCCAATTAATTCGGGTTGTTTTGTAGTTCCCGTTAGAGTGAAATTCCCTGTAAAAAATCCGGTACTTTCTGTTAAATGATTCATCGAAAACCCTTGAATACTTTTCATATTCAACCTGTCAATTAGCAATGTCATATCAAAACTACTGTCATTTGAACGGTACACACCATCAAGATTAACTTGGTTTTCCTGCCCTGTTAACTTTATATGCGCATCATATTGATTCGCAATTTCGTTATTGACTTGCACGGCAATTGTTCCTACAGTATCTTTTTTGAAAGTGAAATCTTCAATTACTAAATCAGATGTGAATAACAGATTTTTATCTACGTTTTTTAACAAAGCGGTTCCATTGATTTTTCCACTCATTTTCAAGTCGCTTTTTTCGACCATACTGGTAATGGTTTCGATTTCAAAATTCTTAAAATCAACTTCAATTGGCGCGTTGGGTTTTTCTGATTGGGATTGTATTTTAATGCTGTTTTCTTCTTTTTTTAATTCAAAATCAGAAGCATATATTCCTTTTTTTCCAAAACGAATTAAATTTTCAGGCGATATATTCCAAGATTCGTAATTCAACATCAGTTTTTCCGAATCCAGATTAATTTCCGAATTTCCATTGGCAGCATTCATAGTTCCTGCTATAAAGTACCGTTCTTTATCTTTTAAATCTTTAAGCTGTAAAGCATATTCTACCGTATTGTTTTGCACTTTTCCTGAAATTGAGGTATAAGGCAATTGAATTTGAGTATTTTGAATGTCATCTACGATCAAATTGTACACTAATGCTTTGTCTTGAGTATCAATAGTAAAAACGGCATTAGTTACGGTATTATCGCCATAAATTAGCTTGTGAACAGCACCGTTTAAAACAATGGAATCATTCTCAGCATTATATCGGCCAGTTATAAGGATAGGCGCCAAAATTTTTAAATCAGTAATTAATTGTGTTACGACAGGATTGTCTTTAACATTAAGTTTAAAATCAAAATAGTTGTTTGTTGCTTTACTTTTTTTGGAAGTTGGATTCCAATTATAATATTTTGAAAGAGAATTCGACAAAGCGGTTGGCAGTTGCGAAAGTTTGTATTTTCCATTTACGGTTGCGTCCAAAAAAGGAGATTCTAATACAAGAGCACTTTTTTCGGCAGTTGTAGTTGCTCTAATTGTAATGGAATCAACCGCAAATTCTCCTTTTTCATTCGTTATAAAAAGAGTATGTGCTGTCATTTTTCCGTTTAGATAATCTAAATCAACAGATTGAATATCAGCTTCTACAACGCCTCTTAATTTTAATGGCCCGGCGTGTAAATTCAATTTTTCTAAATCAGCAATATCGACATTCAGTTTTAATTTTCCGGTTGGATATTTATCTTTAAATCCACCACTGCTAATCAAATCAAAAGTTAGATTTGGGTCTTTTGCCTGCGCTGTAACATTAAAACTTCCGTTATTGATTTTGCCTTTTATAGCTAAATTTTTATACGTATATTTGTTAAAATTCACCTTCAGAATCGTTCCGCTACCTGTTGCATTTGCAGTTTTTGGATTAAATCCTGTTCCTTTTACAGTAGCTTTTGCAGTTATTTTTCCAATAGAATCATTTTTTATAAATTTTCCTAAATCAAAATTTTCTAATTCGGTTTCGGCATTATATTTCTCTTTATTCTTTATTCGTTGATCAAAAGTTGCTTTGATTTTGGCGTTACCAAAACTACTTTGCACATTCATATTCGTATTAAAATTAGCGATTGTTCCTTTAAAAATCCCTTTGGCTCCAAATTGTGCCGGCAATGCAATCGAGTTAGGAATAGTTCCCCTTGGCACAAACTGATTAAGGTCTTTTGAACTTGATTTGAAATCCTTAATCACAATATCAAAATTCGCTTTTTTCATGTCGGGTAATCCCATAATTCTTCCACTGGCGACAATTTTCGTTGTTCCGATACCGCTGATTTCTAAATTTGGAATTTCAATGTTTTTTAATTTCCCGGAAACGGTACTGTTGATGCGTAAAATAGCATTTGGGTTATTCTTAAAAGGATTGGTTTCGGACAATTTAGGCACAAAAAGCAAAATGTCTTTAAATCCTAATTTGCTATTTTTTAAAGAAGCTTTTATCGATAATTCACCTAGATTTTCAGTTATAGATTCGATGCTGGGATAGCCAATAACGAGTTCATCCTTCAAAAGGGTTTGAGGTGTTTTAAGGTATAAATTTTTTAGATACGCATTTTTTTTGCCGTAGAAAAAGTCAGTTTTAAAGGATTCAATAGCTAAACCACTTTGCTCTTTAACGGTTAAAGAGTTAATATTCCCCGAAATATTTTCAGGATTGTAATTGATGTTTTCAATATTCAGGTTTAAATTACTCAGATTTAAATGATTGTAATCGATTCCTTTTTTTACCGCAACAACATCATTATTGTCATAACGAAAGTTGACTTTGTCAAAATTTGTTTCACTGATTTTAATTTCCCAATCGTTCGTTTCATTAGCAATTGCAACTTTTTTTGGAATAATTTTATCTTTTTTTGCCAAAGCAAGAATTCCTTTAGCATTCGATAAATCAATACTTTCTACAAGTATAAATTGTTTATTAAGATCAATTTTATTGAATTTTACAAATAGTTTTTTGAAGGAAACTGTAGTTTTCAGTTTGTCATTTTCATTGTCATAATCAACCGCAAATTTCTTTAAATCAATTTCTCCTATATTTAATTTCAACTTCGTTTGACCTGAAGTTTCTTTAGCAATATTGGTTGTTTTAACTAATTCTTGTTTTAATTTCAGTTGTAATCCGTTAACAGTCACTTTAGGAATTTCAAAGTTCATTCCTTTTAAATCAAATGTTTTTATGTGCGTATTAAGGTGTTTTAGGTCGATTGAAGTGTTGTTTTTTGAAGTAGCATCCGAATATTTTATGCGTATTCGATTCAGATTTATTTCTTCCAGCGAAAATTGCATCGGTGTAGTATCATCTTCTTTTGGTTTATCGGGAGTTGCAAAGGCTTTGATAATATAATCAAAATTAAAAATACCTTTTTTATCTTTGTTCAAATGAGTAGTAATTCCTTCTAATTCAATAGCATTAACTTGTATCTTGTTATTGATTATTTGCAATACACTAATGTCGGCTATTATTTTTTCACCAGACAAAAGAGTATCTTTTTTTTGATCTTCAAAATAAACTCCTGCTAGAATTACTTTTTGTGGAAAAGCAATTTCTAATTTTTCAATCTGTATTTTAGTTTTAATTTTTCCTTCAAGGTAAGTAACCGCTTGATTTTTAATTGAATTTTGTACTGATGGAATCTGAATTGCAAGTACTAACATAAGAAACAACACTAAAAATGTTGCTACTATTCGTAGAAAAATAGTAAGTATTTTCTTTAGGTGCTTTTTCAAGTGATTTGGGATTTAGGTATAAAATTAGCCAAATTATAGCGGAATAGCAATTTTATATCAAAATGGATTTAATCACAAAGATCAAAATTCGAAATCAGTATTTTTTATAGAATTTTAAATTATAATTATAAAATTATTGTATTAAATACTATAAAATCGCGCAAACAGTATATGGCTGGAAGTTTACTCTTTTTAGATTCTCATGGATTTAGGTACGATATACCGGTATTTCATTAAATTCAGCAGCCTGTTTTTCGTCTAATAAACTATCTTTTACCGCCATCAGTATCGCTTTATTAGAGGTGAAAAGTTCGCGGTTAAAATTAATAATAGTCGTTATATCAATATTTTCAATCGCCGTATTTTGAGCATTGGTATAAAAATCGTTGAGAACGGCAGTATAATTATTTTGAATGGTATCATAAACAGCTTGTAGATTTTCAAAACTGGCTTCTTTTTCTTTGGTGATGAATGCATTTAATTCCTGATACAGTTTTTCGGTTTCTTTTTTGTGATACAGAAAAAAATTGTACTTAATATCCTTTGATGAACTTCGAAGATTTGTGATATTACTTCCTATATCCTTAACACTTTTCACCGCATGCATAGCACTTCGTACGGCAGCAATCAACTGATTGAGTTCCGAAACCTGCTCGGGTTGCAATTTTGTTCTCAATGCTAAATAAAAAGCTTGCAACTCGCCTTGCAACTGTTTGAGGAACTCATATTTTTCCTCTTTAGTTTTTGAAAAATAATCCCATTTTTCGTTTATTCCTTTAAAATCACTTTGTTTTCGAAGGGATTGTGTGTCAATTTTAAAAAGTTCTAAATTGAAAAGCATGGAGTTGTGAATGAAATATTTTGTTTCTCTTCGAAATAAATCCAAAGCTGTTTCTGGCTCAGCAACTGAAGCATGTCCAATAAAAGCAGCTGCAGAAGCATCCGTTTCTTTAAAGAAATGTTCTAAAAATCGAGAATAGAAATTTAGAATCGGCAGAAAAATAAGAATAGCTAACAGATTAATGAAACTAGAAAAAGCAACTAAACCAATCAGCGGATCTTTGATAATAAAAACATCTGTTATAAGCCGCAAAATGGGATTGAGTAAAGCAAAAGTAAAAGCGGTAATGAAAATATTAAAAAGTAAATTTCCAAGCGCCACTCGTTTTTTTGATGCATTACCGCCTATTGCACTCAACAATACTTTGATTATAGTTCCTGTTTCTGCCCCGAGCACAATTGTTGCAGCAATAGGAAAATTGATTGCCCCTACATACAGCGCACTTAGTGTGAGCGCCATTGTTACTGAGCTGGATTGTATTAAGACAGTAAAAACAAATCCTAAAAGTAAAAAAACAATCAACGGCATTTGTGCATATGGAGAAAAATCAAAGTTTTGTACCTGATTCTCCATTGCCGTTTTCATGAAGGAAAGTCCGATGAACAATAAACCAAATCCAAATAGAAAATAAGAGATATATTTTATCGTTTTGCGATTGCCAAAAAGAATGAGCAATAATCCGGCAATACAAATGGCTGGGTAAGCAACAATTTCGATATTCACTTTAAAACCTAAAGTAGCCACTAACCAACTCGCCAGAGTAGTGCCTAAATTTGCTCCGAGAATAATTGCCATTGCATTTTTCATGCTAAATACTCCGGCACCTACAAAAGCTAAAACCATCAATGAAACCATAGAACTGCTTTGAAGCACAACAGTAACTATAATTCCTCCGGCTACAGCGCCAATATTATTTTTAGTAATGCGTTGCAGAAAAAGCTTAAAATTTCTTCCCGAAAGATTTTTTAAGGATTCCTCAAGCAAATGCATAGCAAAAAGGAACAAGCCTATGCCTGCAGCAAGTTTAAAGATAATATGGAGCGTTTCTACAGTCATAAACAGTATTAAAGATACTGATAAATGAGGTAGTATCAAATGGATTGTCTATTTTTTCTTCAGGCTGAAACCTACGGGAACCATTAAAACTCCTTTTTCATAAATGTTTAAATAGAGTAGAACAGGTTTTTTTTGACCTTCCCATTTTACTTCGTAAACGTCAAGAAAACCGGCTCCCATATCACTTTTGGTTGAAGGAAACGGGCAACAACTTTCTAATTTTGTGTACGTTAATTTTTCACCTTTTGGTCCGGCTAATGCATTCAAATAGCGTTGCTGATTAATGCTTTCGTCTTTACTGGTTCTAAAAAAAATATTGATAGGATAATCCTTGTTGTAACCGTATCTTTTATCAGTGCTGAATTGTGTAATTACAAAAGTATTGTCTTTGCTTAACACTGGAATTGGAGCATTATTATCTACGTTTTTCAAAGTTGATTTAGTGCTCACACAAGAAGCAGTAACAATTAGTAAAGCGACAAAAAGCACTGTTTTTTTCATAGCGGTTTCTTTTATTTTTTTATTTCAGTTCCAAAAAAAGTCTATTTTGATTAAAATCTGTTCCAAAGAAAGAATCTTTTTAGTGATACAAATATAAATAGAACTTTAAACGGAAGCTTACTTTAAACAATAATTATGCCTTTATTGTGATAAATTTAAAAAACATAATTCCTATTTTTGTCAAAAAAAATTACTGCATGAATATTATTTTTCAAACTTGGCCTTGGTATGTTTCCGGTTTTTTGATTGGCATGATTATGCTTTGTCTTATTTATTTTGGAAAAGTTTTCGGAATGTCATCTAATTTACAAACACTGTGTTCGATGACCGGAATTGGTAAAAGAGTTCCTTTCTTTGATACCGATTGGAAATCACAACGCTGGAATTTAGTTGTGGTATTAGGCGCGATGGCAGGCGGTTTTATTGCCGCTAATTTTATGAACGATCCTTCTAATGTAGCCATTAACCCAAAAACAATCGAACAATTAGCTCAATTGGGTATTGATGCTCCAAACGGAAAATTAGTTCCGGATATGCTTTTTGGCAATCAAGTTTTTGAATCACCAAAAATGATTCTCATTTTAATTATTGGTGGAATTTTAATAGGTTTCGGAACACGATACGCTGGTGGTTGTACTTCGGGACACGCCATATCAGGTTTGAGTAATTTACAACTTCCTTCATTAAAAGCCGTTATCGGATTTTTTGTAGGCGGATTGATTATGTCTCATTATTTATTACCCTTAATTTTTTAGCAGATGAATGTATTAAAATATTTTTTGGTCGGATTAGTTTTTGGAATTGTACTCACAAAATCGGAAGCTGTTTCCTGGTATCGAATTTATGAAATGTTTCAATTTCAATCGTTTCATATGTATGGAATCATTGGCGTTGCCATTATAACTGGTGTAATTGGGATTCAAATTATAAAAAGAAAAAATATAAAAGACATCAAGGGACTTCCCATTGAAATATTGGATAAAGAGAAAGGATCCACCCGTTATTGGATTGGCGGATTATTTTTCGGATTGGGCTGGGCATTGGTTGGCTCTTGTCCGGGACCTATATTTATTCTATTAGGTGCAGGTTTTTTTCCTGTGATTTTGGTCCTTTTTGGCGCCTTGGTAGGTACTTTTATCTACGGATTATTGAAAGATAAACTACCTCATTAAATTTTAAAAAAAATCAAAAATATAATATAGCATTTTCTTAAAAAAAGAAGATGCTATTTTTTTTGGTTTAATTTTAAAATCCCTACTGTAATTAAATATTGTGCTACCAGATACGTAATCATTATTAAAAACGAAGCGAGTGGGACAGGAGCATAAAACTTGTTGAACGCTAATATGCTATCCGAACTCACAAAGAATATCGCTCCCGATAAAACAGCATTAGCAGCTGATTTTTCCCATATTAAACTGCCTTTAAAAGCAAAATAAAGCATGGTTGTAATGACAGTTGCATAAACTAAAACGGGAATTTTTAAAGGACCTAATTTAGGAAATAACAAAAATATCATCATTGCAAAATACACAAGAATTACAAAAATGCCCGTCCAATAAAGAGCTGTTTTTTCGTTTGTCCTGGTATTTTTCTGTTTGTAAAACAATGTAATATAAATAATATGGGAAATCAGGAATGCTACTAATCCAAAGATGAAATACAATTCCCCTTTGTCAGCAAACATTAAAATAATATCGCCAATCCATGAAAATATCAAGGCCGATAACAACACTTTTTTTGTCGAAAATCCTTCAGAAAACAAAACGGCTAATCCTAAAAAAGGAAGCAAAAAAGGTTTCATAAACCACGCTAAATCGTCCCGGTCCATAAGAATAATCAAAAGATAGAGTGCACTGAAACCAATATAACTTTTCAATAATAATTTGTCTTTCATGAAGTGATTTTAAGTTAAGCTAAAGCTATTTTTTCTTTTTCAAAATTGATACTTACAAAGTAAATATTGACCAAAAGCGAAAGTATTAAGTACCCAATAATGATATAATTAGCAAAAGGAAACCATTGACTCATTCCAAACCAATCACCAAAATAAAGGATTAAAGTGATGCCAAATAAAAAGCGGATGCTTTCCCACAGTAAAGAAAATTTTCGGGTGTCCATTAATTCTGTGTAGCTGTAAACGGTAATGAATATAAAGGCTCCAAACAGAAACACATTAGGAATGCCAATAATTGCAATAGAGCTGTACAAATAGCTGATAAACAACAACGTAATGATTGCTTGAAATAGAGACCAATACATTAATTTATTTGAATGTTGGGTACCATATTTCTTAAAATCATATACGTTTGTAATCTTATAAACCGGATATTTTTCTTCAAAATTTTCTGGGCGCCAACCGGTTGGTTTGAACCAGATAGTACATTTATCTTTCCAGTTTTCGGCTCGCCAAGCATCAGTAATCAGTAACCAAAGATGTTGAAAATTAATCCGAATCGGATTCCAGGTATTTGCGGGTCTTGTTATGCCAAAAACAGGAGGTACTGTTTCTAATTCTTCCTGAAATGTGCCAAACAGCTTATCCCAAAAAATGAATATTTGCGAATGATTCTTGTCCATATACTCCGGATTAATCGCATGATGTACGCGATGATGGGAAGGAGAAACCAGAATTTTTTCTAAGAAACCAATTTTCTTAATGTGTTTGGTGTGGTACCAGAATTGTAAAAATAAATGAATAGGAAGTGTAACCGCAATCACTTTGGCGGGCACTCCCAAAAAAGCCGCAGGAATTAATAAAAATGTAAATAAGTTTACAAAACTGGAAACGGGTTGCCGCAAAGCACAAGCCAAATTAAATTCCTCACTACTGTGATGAATGGCATGTTTGTTCCATAAAAAATTGATTTGATGAGACAAACGGTGAGACCAATATCCGTAAAAATCGATTACTATAAAACCAATTATATAGGCTGTAACAGAAGCTTCCAAATTATAAATTGCTATTTTGGAAACAATCCAATCGTAAGAAATTAGGGTGATGCTAAGTCCAAGAACATCTTTTACAGAATTGACCATTCCGGAACTCACACTTGCCACTGAATCCATATTTGGGGCAGTATCTTCCCCTTTGTAATGACCGTATGCTTTTTCTAATAGAATTAATATTAAAAAAATTGGCATTACAAAAACTAAAATTTTACCGTATTGTTCCATAAAGCAAGTATTTTTATTCAAATATAAAATAAAAGCACTTATTTTTTGAATTATTAACAATAATTAATTTAGTGATGTAAAGCCAATTTCTATATTAAACTATTTCGGCACTCAGGCCAGCTTCGAGTAATTGGGTGCATTGGGGTTTTAATTTGTCATAAGGACCCGTTTTTACGGTACATTTTCCATTATAATGAACAATTAGCGAACATTGTTCGGCCTGTTCCGCGGTATGACTACAAACACGGATTAAGGTGTCAATTACATGGTCAAATGTATTTACGTCGTCATTATAAACTACAATTTCATTATCCAGACTTGTAATTTCTTTGACACTTACTCTTTCTCTTACTTTTTCTTTAGTACTCATTTGGTAGGTTTTTGTACTTTCGTAATTAATAAAAAATAATACTAATTTACGTATTTTAAAGAAACCCAATTGTTTCTTTGAAATTTTTTAACATAAGTTAAGCCCTTCTCTGTGCAAGAAGCATCAATGTAAGGGATGTCTTCTTCATAAAAACCACTCAATAGTAATGTCCCTTTTGGATTTAGACAATCAACATAACTTTGCATGTCGTTTAACAAAATATTTCTATTGATATTAGCGATGATTAAATCGTATTTTTTATCTTTCAATAAACTCGCATCACCTTCGTAAACTGTTATTTGCTTGCAATTGTTGCGTTCTGCATTTTCGATGGAATTGAGGTAACACCAATTGTCAATATCAATAGCATCGATTGGTTGAGCCCCTTTCATTTCGGCAAGAATTGCCAAAATAGCTGTTCCGCAGCCCATATCAAGTGTTTTTAATCCGTTTACATCTATTTCTAATAAATGCTGAATCATCATGTGAGTTGTTTCATGATGACCGGTTCCGAAACTCATTTTTGGTTCAATTACAATGTCAAACTCGGCATTTGTTTGGGGATGAAATGGGGCGCGAACATGACAATTCCCATCGACGTCGATAGGTTCAAAATTCTTTTCCCATTCTTCATTCCAATTTACTTGTTCGATTTCTTCAAAAGTATAATCAATTTCGAATTCCTCTGATTGTAAAATGTGAATATCTTCTAAAATCATTTCGTCCCATAAATCTTTTTGAACATAAGCAGAAATGCCCGTTTCCGTCTCGGTAAAACTTTCGAATGCTTTTTCGCCTAACTCTGCAATTAATATTTCTGAACCCAGTTCTTTAGGTTCAATGGTAAAATGATATCCGATATAAATGTTTGACATGTTTAATTTTTTTTGCAAAGGTAACATTATCTTTTTACAGAAGAATTAAAAACAAAAAAAAGCGGTAATTCTGGAATTACCGCTTTTTGATTTGTGTATAAAATTTTAAACTGCTGCGTTAATAATCGCAACAAAATCTTTTGCGTTAAGTGCTGCTCCACCAATAAGACCTCCGTCTACATCTGGTTTAGAGAAAATTTCTTTTGCGTTATCTGGTTTTACACTTCCACCGTAAAGGATAGAAACATCTTCGGCAACGTCACTTCCAAATGCTTTACGAACAGTTTCTCTGATGAATTCGTGCATTTCTTGTGCTTGTTCCGGTGAAGCTGTTTCTCCGGTTCCAATTGCCCAAACTGGCTCGTAAGCCAAAACAATGTTTTCCCAAGCTTTTGCTTCGATATGGAATAAACCATCTTTCAATTGGTTTTCAACAATGTTAAAATGATTAGCAGATTGACGGTCTTTTAATTCTTCTCCAAAACAGAAAATAACAGTCATTTCATGTTTCAAAGCAGTATTTACTTTACTCGCAATTAATGCATCTGTTTCATGGAAAATGGCTCTACGCTCTGAATGTCCAAGAATTACAGTATTTACACCAACACTTTTAAGCATATCAGCTGAAATCTCACCTGTAAAAGCTCCGCTTTCTGCTTGATGTACGTTTTGTGCTGCAACAGCAATATTTGTGAATTCTAAATGATCAACAGCAGATGCCAAGTTAACAAATGTAGGTGCTACAATTACTTGTGCAGTTGTTTCGGTTGGGATTTGTGCTATTAATTCGTTTAATAAATCTTCAGTTTGTTCTGCATTTTTATGCATTTTCCAGTTTCCTGCAACAATCTTCTTTCTCATTTTAATTGTATTTATATTAAGGTATTCGTGTTTTTGTTTTTATGTAAAAAGTGATTATTTCAACTTTTTCAACGTTTCATTTATGATATCAAAATCAGTTTCGATGGCTTTATAAAGAGCAATTTTACCCGTTTTGTCAACTATGATATATCTTGGAATCCAATTTACATCCATTGCTTTGGCAAAAACACCTTTCATTTGGTCATTGGCCATAAAGTGATCGCCTTTCAATTCGTGTTTTTCAATTCCAGTTTTCCATTTGTCGGCAGTTTTATCCATCGAAATAAACAGATAAGCCACTTCTGGATTATTGGCTTGCAGTTCTTTAATTTTTGGCATTGCTTTTACACAATCACCACACCAAGAAGCCCAAATTTCAATTACTAAAGTTTTACCTTCATATTTTTTTAAGATATCTTGAAAAGCTACCTGACTTCCGTCAGTTGCCAATAAAGTTTCTGATAAAGCTTCTTTTGAAAAGGAAGTTTTTTGAGCATTGGAACAAGAAAAAGTGGCAAAAGCGATTAGTAAAATAATTATTTTTTTCATTTATTTATAATTTTCACAAAGTTAATCAAAGAAATGGAAAGCAGTTGGTAGTTTTAAGAATTTTGAGAGCAGAATCCTAAAAATAACAAGCAATATCGATATAGTTAATAAAAAATTAATACTAACACTTAAGGTTTTACTCTTTGTGTTTTACAATTTCAAATCTTCAATATCATTGTAATGCACTTTCTGTTTCACAGTTCCTTTTTCAAGAATTACAACACTTGGATTGGCTCTTTCGATAGTTTTTAAAGCAATAGCGTCACAGAAATAAAAATCAAAGGTAAAACCAAATTGTTTTTTAGTTTTGGCAATTTCTTCCGGTGATGATCCTGTCATTCCAATAACGGTATACCCTTTTGCGGAAGCAGTTTGTTTTAATTTCTCTAATTCTGACATTCCTTTTTTATCTGAAAGCGTTAAATCATAGGCTACAAAAAGCATTAGTTTTGGCTTGTCCAAGAATTCTTCTTTATAATCAGAACCATCTTTTTCCATACCGAAATCATGAATAGGAGGAACGTATCCTTCTACGATTACTTTATCTTTTCGGTCTACAAAGGTCGCGCCTTCCGGAATTGACATTAAATCTTTCTCTGTAAACTCTTTATCCACGCCATTTACTTTATAAATGAAAACCATTTCGACTATGCTTTTTGGCGCATTATCCGGAATTCGCATTCCTTTCTGGATGTTATTTCCCACTTGAAACGGACGAAAATCCTTTAAAGGCAAATGATTTATGACCCAATAGCCCATAAAAGCACACAAAATAAAACTTATAATCGCTAAACTATTTTGGACACGATTGCTAAATAAAGGCTTAACCAATTTTTGATTAAAAAACAAAATCAGAATAAAAAACAATAGTATAATGTCTTTTGTAAACGATTGCCAAGGTGTTAAATGTAACGCATCACCAAAACAGCCACAATCTTTAACCACATCAAAATAAGCGGAATAAAAAGTGAGAAATGTGAACATGATAATGAGTAACAACAGGCTACAAATCGTCAATTTTGATTGGTAACCAATAAGCAACATAACACCTAAAATCACTTCAAGAATAACTAAGAATAAGGCTATAGCCAAAGCAAACGGAATAAAAACCGGCAGATTAAAAACGGGTTCACTAAAATATTCGGCCAGTTTATAAGAGAATCCAAGCGGGTCATTTAGTTTAATTAAACCAGAAATGATAAATAAAATTCCAACGAAAATTCGTGAGAATTGAGTGAGGGCATTTTTTAGAGAAATCATATTATTTGATTTGTATTTTTAGGATTTATTTTGAAAGTGTAATTACTAAATCAAAAAAGGAGTTATTTGTTTTCTCCCATCAAAATCAAGGCAAAAACAGAATAATTAATCATATCCTGATAATTAGCATCAATTCCTTCAGAGACTAAAGTTTTTCCTTTATTGTCTTCAATTTGTTTTACGCGAAGGAGTTTTTGCAGAATCAAATCAGTCAAAGAACTTACTCGCATTTCGCGCCAAGCTTCACCATAATCATGGTTTTTAGCTTCCATTAAATCTTTGGTAAGTTTGATTTTTGAATCGTATAATGCTGTTGCTTTTTCTACGTCTAAATCAGGTTGATCTACAACGCCTAATTCCAATTGAATTAAAGCCATGATTGAATAATTGATGATTCCAATGAATTCTCCGGTTTCATCTTCATCAACTTTTCGAATTTCGTTTTCTTGTAAACTTCTGATCCGTTGTGCTTTTATGAAAATTTGATCCGTTAAAGAAGGTAGTCTTAAGATGCGCCAAGCACTACCGTAATCTTTCATTTTGTTGATAAATAAAGTGCGGCAAATCGCAATTACGCTATCATATTCTTGTGAAGTATTCTTCATTTAATGCTGTTTATTTGTGTAAATTTGCTCAAAAATAAGGATTATTTTTTGATTGAAATTCAAGATTGAAGATTTTCGAATTTTGAGTGCCACAATTTTTTTAACAGAATACCGAAAACGAATGACAATAAATTGTAAAGGACAACTCATCGATTTGACCATTCCCAAAATAATGGGGATTTTGAATGTTACCCCGAATTCTTTTTTTGATGGTGGAAAATATAAAAACGAAAGTGAAATCCTTTCCAGAGTTGAAAGAATGAGTTCAGAAGGTGCCACGTTTATTGATGTTGGTGCATATTCCAGCAAGCCAAGCGCCGAGTTTGTATCAGAACAAGAAGAAATTTCGAGAATCATCCCTGTGGTGAATTTGATACTTAAACATTTTCCGGAAACCATTCTTTCTATTGATACCTTTCGTGCCGAAGTAGCCAAAGCCAGTATCGAAAGTGGCGCTGCAATTATCAACGATATTTCTGCCGGGCATCTTGACGAAAAAATGTTGGAAACAGTTGCAAAATACAGCGTTCCGTATATTATGATGCACATGAAAGGAACGCCACAAACGATGCAAACATTGACTCAGTATGACGATATTGTGAAAGAAATGCTTTTTTATTTTTCGGAACGAATTGCAAAAGCACGAAGTTTTGGCATTAATGATTTGATTACAGATCCTGGATTTGGCTTTGCAAAAACAGTAGAGCAAAATTACGAAGTGTTTCAAAAACTAGATTTATTCAACTTGTTAGAATTACCCTTGTTGATCGGTGTTTCCAGAAAATCAATGATTTATAAAACACTGAATTCTAATGCAGAAGAAGCTTTAAACGGAACTACTGTTTTAAATACAATTGCATTGACAAAAGGCGCAAAAATCCTTCGGGTTCATGATGTGAAAGAAGCGATGGAATGTGTGACTTTATTCAATAAAATCTACTAAAATTATGAAATACTCCATGCTGATTTTTCTTTTTATTTTCTTTTCCTGTGGAAATAAAAAAGATATTTTGTTGCCAAAATCAAATGTAACTCTGGTAAAAGATATTCAGGATCATTCGCCGATTTACATTTTTTTTAAAATAAATGGTAAAGATACGGTAGCCGATGTAAACCGAAAAAACAGCATTATTACGACTAATTGGATTTTGAATATCGACAAGCGTTTGCCTTTGCGATTAGTAATTCTAGAAGTCATGAAATTGCAACAAAAAAAGCGGGAAGAAAAAGCACATAAGAACGAAGCAGCACTGAATTATTATTCCTACGCAGACAGTATTGGTAAAAACATGGCTTTTATTCCTTTCACGGAAGTATATTATAAAATGGGGAAACCAAAATCTGGAACTATTGTCTTTTTTAATAAAAATAATGAAATTTGGGTAAATGATTTAGCTGTAAAAAGAGCTTATTTTAATGCATTTTTCAAAAATGTAAAAATCAATTCGGACACAATCCGTTTTGCTTTTGATGCCAATATGAGTTACGGAATGTACATTCAAAATAAAATTCTGATGGAATCCTTAGAAAAACAATCGGATAGTATTGAAGAATTCATTTACTAAATCTCATCATCTGCCAACTGAAATTTACTGATGATGATACGGTTCGTTTTTCAAAATTGTAAAGCCACGATATACTTGCTCTATAAAAAACAAACGAACCATTTGATGAGAAAATGTCATAAGTGAGAGTGAAATTTTTCCTTGCGCTTTAGCATAAACGGCATCCGAAAAACCGTAAGGACCACCAATTACAAAAACCAATGTTTTTACACCTGAATTCATTTTCTTCTGTAATTCGGCTGAAAAACCTACGCTGGAGAAGTTTTTTCCGTTTTCATCTAATAAAATAAGTTGGTCCGTCGGAGTTATTTTTGCCAAAATCAATTCGCCTTCTTTTTCTTTTTGCTGATCTTCAGACAGATTTTTCACATTCTTAATATCAGGAATAATATCCAGTTCAAATTTGATATAAAAAGATAAACGCTTGGTATAATCATCAATTAAAGATTGTAATGCTTTATTATCCGTTTTGCCAATTGCGATGAGTTTAATGTTCATTTGATTATAATTTCAAAGGTGGAAATTTAGAATTGAAATAAAATAATTAGAAAAAAGAATTACTTCTTTTCAAAATTTTTCTCAAAAGTTTTGAATCGGGCATCCAGATTTCGCAATAATTCTTTCTTTACCGATGCGTCTTTGATAAAGCTGTAATTGATGCTGTTGTATACAAATTCTTTGATGTCTGAGTATGAAATGTCTGTATAGCGCTTGGCCAATAAAACGTATTGTTCAGTCATATTTGTTCTTAAAATCCCCGCATCGTCCGTACTGATAACAATGGGAACACCAAATTCTTTGTACAAACTTATAGGATGACGGTTTTCTTTTACTTTCAAAATAAACTCATTGCTAACCAAATTAATTTCGATAACAATTTTGTTTTTAGCCATGTATTGCAACAACTCATATGATTTTGCTTCATACGCCATGTCAACTCCATGGCCAATTCTATTGGCACCTGCATCATAAACTGCGGAGTTTATATGCCAAGTTAATTCTTCCGGTTGAACCAATCCTAAAGTCAATTCGCCCGCATGCAATGTATATTTTACATTTGGAAAACGAGAATGGCAATATTTAAACATCAGCATATGCAACCAATAATCTTTCATTGAAGTTTCCCCATCTTCGGGAGAAACAATGTTTACACCCGCCATTAAAGGGCTCGTATCAGCTGATATAAAAGCCACAACCAAATTCTTGAATAACTCAGTCGGTTCCATAAAACGCAATACAAAATTCTGGTAACGCATCGTGAAACGTTCATCGTCAATCTTTAAATCAGTATGTAATTTTGCGACAAAATTGGTATTAAAATCTTTGGCGTAGCCTGAAACATTCTTTTCCTGCAAAGCAATATACAGTTTGTCTAATAAAGCCAAAATTGCTTTTTCGTCTTTTTTGGCTGCCATTTCCCGCAATTGGACATTAAATTTTGTCCAATTCTCCAGATTTATTGGCGCCGGAATGGTAGACAATTGGGTTTCTATGTAGCTCAAATTTTCTTTTATAGCTCTGTTTTTCAATTCTAATAAACCTGATTTAAACATTTCGTCTGCAGCGGGCATGAACTTTTCAAAAGACTCAAAAAATAATTTATCCGATGGATAATCCACGTGATTGTAATCCTTGACAGACCATTTTTGCATAATCTGTTGTTTGTAACGGTCTAATTGATTTTCATTTTTTAAATCCGAAAAAAGAACCCAATTTCCTTTGGTCGGCTTTTCTCTGGCAACGACCATTGTTTCGGTATTTAAATAAAAATTTTCGGTAATGGCATAGTTTAAAACGGGTTCCGCATATATAGAACCGGAATAGTGGTGGTGTAAATCGCCTCCTTTGGGCATTTGAGAAAAGAATGCGGTCAAAGCGGCTTCATTGGTTCTTATTTTGTCAAAATAAAGGCTGGCAGATTGCGCAAAACCAAGCTGCATAACTATTGAAAAAATAAGAGTATAGTGTAATTTCATAGGAGTTATTTTAGGTCTAAAAAGCATTAGTCACCATAAAATAAGGGCTTCATAAGAGACTAAATCGGGTGTAAATATAAATGATTTGGTAGACTTAAAAAAATGAAGTCAAATCCTGAAAAAATTAAAATAATTCATTTATTTTAATTATACACTGCTAATTTTTAGGGGGTAATAATCTTTAATAATGTAAAATAGCAGTCTGTACCACCTCGTTTTATATAAAATTAACAATTTTTATAAAAAATGATATAAAAATGGCGTAAAAATATTAGCGGATTTGTATAATTTTGCGCAAAACTAAAAAAAATATTATGTTAGATGTTGGATTAACCACCTTTATGATTCTTGCCACTAGTTTGGTAATGTTGATGACACCTGGTCTTGCTTTTTTTTATGGCGGATTGGGTTGTAATAAAAATATTTTGAGTATTATGATGCAAAGCTTTGTTTCTATGGGAATAGGAACAGTACTTTGGTTTGCTTTCGGTTACTCGCTTTGTTTTAGTGGAAATGTGGACTCCGGAACTGATTTTTTTGGAATCATAGGGAATTTTGATAAAGCCTTTTATCACGGAATTACACCTTCTACTTTATATTCTGCTGACAAACGTTTTCCGGAATATATATTTATTGCATACCAAATGATGTTTGCCATCATTACGCCAGCCTTAATTACAGGTGCTTTTATCAATAGAGTTTCGTTTAAATCATATGTTGTTTTCCTTATTTTGTGGCAAATATTCGTTTATTATCCATTCGTTCATATGGTTTGGGGTGGCGGATTGCTTGCTGAATGGGGTGTTTTTGATTTCGCAGGTGGAATTACCGTTCATGCTACTGCAGGTTTTGCTGCTTTGGCATCTGTATATTTTGTAGGGAAAAGACAAACGAAACACGAACCTAATAATATTCCGTTGGTGGCAATTGGAACCGCCTTGCTTTGGTTTGGTTGGTACGGTTTTAACGCGGGAAGTGAATTGGCTGTGAATTCAATTACTATTTCGTCCTTTCTTAACACCGATACTGCCGCTTCATTTGCCGCTGTGACTTGGTTACTAATCGAATGGAATACCGGTAAAAAGAAACCAACGTTTATTGGTTTAATGACTGGTGCAGTAGCCGGATTAGCAACAATTACTCCAGCTGCCGGTTATGTCGATATTTATTCATCGGCTATTATTGGTATTATCGCTGCTTTTGGATGTTTTGCAGCGGTTAAATTCAAAGAACACAAAGGTTGGGATGATGCGCTTGATGTATGGGGCGTTCACGGGATGGGAGGTATCATTGGAACAATTTGTATGGGTTTCTTTGCGAACAGCACAATTAATGAAGCAATTCCAAATGGTTTATTCTACGGTGGTGACGGAATGTTACTGTTCAAAGAATGTATAGCAATTTTGTTTGCTACCAGTTATGCTTTTTTCTTTACGGTGTTATTATTTAAAATTATCAACCGATTTATTCCGGTTCGCATCAACGAAGAGGATCAAACGGTAGGATTAGATATTTTACATCACGGAGAAGTAGCAAGACAAAGCAACTCTTAAAAACTACTTTTAGATCATAAAAAAGGGCAACATTCCAATTGAAATGTTGCCCTTTTTTATAAATAGATTCACTTATATTACTTCAGGCACGATGGTATTTTTTGAAAAACCAAACTTTCAAAATATCTGCCGTAATGATATAAAGTATTACAATAAGCAGCATAGCAAAAAGATTGATTAGAGGTAAAGGACTTAGGCCAATTTCTTTAGCAATAGGTAAATAGGGTAGTCCAATTGTTGTTAATAAGGCAATACTGCTCAATATAAAAAGATATGTTCCGGGTTTGCTTCTGAAAAAGCTTTTATGGGTTCTAATGATGAAAAGAATAAAGAGTTCAGATAATACAGATTCTATGAACCAGCCAGTTTGAAATTCGGATTCTTTAACTTTTAAGACAAACAAAAGAGTGATAAAAGTAATAACGTCAAACAGCGCACTATGAATTCCAAAAATAACCATATAATTACGAATTAAATTTAGGTTCCATTTTCCGGGTCTTACTATTTGTTCCGCATCCACATTGTCTGATGTTACGGTGAGAAAAGGAAAATCGGTTAGAAAATTAGTTAATAGTATCTGTTTTGGGAGCATGGGTAAAAAAGGCAATATTAAGGAAGCTGCAGCAACACTGCACATGTTTCCAAAGGTAGAACCGGTGCTGATATATAAATATTTGAGCGTATTCGCAAAGGTCTTTCTTCCTTCTTTGATTCCGTCAACGATAACCATTAAATTTTTTTCCATTAATACAAAATCTGCGGCTTCTCTGGTCACATCAACAGCATTTTCTACAGATATTCCCACATCGGCTGCTGTAATTGCCGAAACATCATTGATTCCATCACCCATATAAGCAACTGTGTAGGTTTTTCGTAAAGCTAAAATGATGCGTTCTTTTTGTTGCGGTTCTACTTCGGCAAAAATATGTGTTTTCTTTACGAGCTGTTTTAGGCCTTCCGGATTAATGTTGAAAAGTTCTTTTCCAGTCAGCACTACAGGATTTTTTATACCAATATGTTGTGCAATTGATTTCGCTACATTTTTATTGTCTCCGGTTATAATTTTTAAACCTACATTCAGTTTATGTAATTCGATAATGGTTGCAATTATATCAGCTTTTACGGGATCATTTAACAGAATAAAACCGGCAAAAACCATTTCGGTTTCCATTTCTTTAGAAATATTTTCGGATGATATCTCTTTGTAACAAATTCCAATGGCACGAAAACCATCGGAACCAAAGTGTTCAAATTTATTTTCTAATTCCTCTTTGTACAGAGCAATATCATCATGAGTTCCATCTCCTAATTTTATTTTGGTACAAATGCTGAGAATAGGTAGAAAAGCACCTTTACTGATTAATAGCTTTTGGGAGTTGGTTATTATGGCAATGCTTAATCGTTTTCTGATGAAATCATAAGGAACTTCTCCAATTTTTTGTGCATTTTCTCCGGTTTTTAATTTCAATTGTCGTAAGGCGTCATCAATAGCATTAGAGTAGCCAGTTTCAAAAGTGGCATTCCAATACGCTAGTTGTTGTACAAAATCACTTTCTTGTCCAAAACCATCAATTAAACCTGATATTTTGATGTTACCTTCCGTTATAGTACCCGTTTTATCAGTACATAATAAGTTTACTTCTCCAAGGTTTTGAATTGAAGATAATTTTTTTACAATTACTTTTTTATCCAGCATTCGTCTTGCACCGGCACTCATGGCAATAGTTGAAATAGCAGGAAGTAGTTCAGGAGCCATACCAACAGCTAACGCTAATGCAAATAATGCAGATTCAATTGGGTTTTTATGATTTAATAAATTAACTACCAAAATAAAAACGGCGAGTAGCAATGTTATTTTTAATAAAAAAAAACCAAAGTCCTTAATTCCTTTTTCAAAAGAGGTTTCCACTACATTAGTTACGCTTTGGGCAATAGAACCAAAAACAGTTTGGTCTCCAGTTTGTATCACTAAAGCTTTGGCATTGCCACTAACAATATTAGTTCCTTCCCAAAGGCAATTTTTTCTTTGGGAAAGTTCTGTCAACTCTTCCAGAATTCCAACTTCTTTTCTCACCGGAAACGATTCTCCGGTTAAACTGGATTCATTCGCATAGAGTTCAGTGGCTTCGATGATTCTGCAATCTGCGGGTAACAAATCACCGGCATTCAAAAGTAGTACGTCGCCGGCCACAATATGTTTCGAAATAATTTCTGTTACAATTCCATCGCGCAACACGCTACTTTTTATAGAAATCATCGATTGCAATTGCGTTACAATTCTGCTGGCGTTTCTTTCCTGAAAAAAACTAAGCAGTCCCGATGATGTCACAATAAATATAATAATAAACATATCAGAGGTGTCGCCTAGAAATGCAGAAAGAAATATTGCTCCTATCAACAATAACATAATTGGACTTTTAAATTGACGGATAAAAAGTAAAAAATCTTTTTTTAGTATCGATTTACTTTTGGGATGCAGTCCTGCATGAAGTAAGATTTTTTCCGCTTCTAATTTTGTTATTCCTTGTCTGGAACTCTTTAGCTTTTTAAACCAATAGTCAGTGTCAAACTGCCAAAAGTTATCTGTAGATGTGGGTTGCATACCATTTTTTGCGTTTATGAATGATCTTCTAAAAGCTTCTTTTGGTAGGTTTATTTTGTTTTTTTAACGAATTTAAAATGATTTTCAGTTAAAATATCGGGGACTTTTACAGGTATTAAATATATTGATAATTTATTAATAATCAGTGGTATGCGTTGTTTATTGTTGATTTTACAAAACGAAATAATTTTCAATATATTTTAGCCTGAATTGAAAATCATGTACAATAAAAAAAGGGCAACATTCCAATTGAAATGTTGCCCTTTTTCGATTTGATTTTTACGGTTTAAATTCCAGTTAAAACCACAATATCCATTGGTGAGACAGAAAGTTTCTTTACGCGCTTTTGGGTAAATACGTCTTTGTATTTTCCTTTATTGAGGATTGGCAACGTAATCGTTGCAGTTGTAGCACCTCGATTGATGAACACTAATACTTCCTGATTTTCATATTTACGACTGAAACCATACACTTTTTCAGCATCATTTGTCAAGATGGTGGTGTAATTTCCTTTTTTAACCGCATCGTATTGATTGCGTACCGCTAAGAATTTTTGGTACCATTGAAACAGTTCGGTATTAAAACCTACAAGGTCTGGCTCATGTTTACTTTGATCCGGATTAGTAGTTTCCGGGTCATACTTAATGTCGTCCCAAACCATAGGCTTGCGACAATCAGGATCGTTACTTCCCCACATTCCAGCTTCGTCTCCATAATAAATCATTGGTGAACCCAAATACAAAATTTGGAATGCCGCAATCAATTTTTGTTTTTGTAGTTGTACAGGCGTTGGTTTTTGAGTATTGTATGTTTTGTTACCGCTCTTTTGACTCCAATTAAAATACGCGCCCCAATCTCCAAATTTCTTTCCGTCAGGATTGGCCACCGCACTACTAATACGTGTTGCATCGTGACTGCCTACTAAATTTTGCATGTTTTGTGCAACACCTTCGCCAAAACCATCTCGTAATTCTTTCAGTTTTTGGTCAAATTCGGTTACCGAACTGCCTGTTGTATCTTGTACAAAAAAGTCGTGCGTAATAAAAGCAAAATTATAATTCATAGAAGCATCAAATTCATCTCCGCTCAAGTAAGGCAGGGTTTTAGCAATAGGATCTACTAATTCTGCGGTTAAATACGCTTCGCTGTTAATGCTTTTCACCCATTTTCTCCAGTCTTTCCAGAACGGATGCGCCACGCAATACGCCACATCTAATCGCCAACCGTCAATACCGTATTGACTGCCTTTATTCATTGGATTCATCCATCGTTTTGTAGCATTGAAAATATAGTTTTTAGGACCTTCCACAATTCCGTTGGCATCTTCCTTTAATTCGGGTAATGTGGTTACGCCAAACCAACCTTTGTACTCAAACTTGGTTTTTTTGGCCGCATTGTCCCAGCTGTCGACCATAAACCAGTCTTTGTAAGCCGAAGCTTCCTGATTTTTAATCACATCTTTAAAGGCAAAACTATTAATTCCTAAATGGTTAAAAACTCCGTCAAAAATAATGTGCATATCGCGTTTGTGGACTTCTTCAATCAGTTTTACAGCTAAAAGATCTGCTTTGGTCCAAACCCATTTTTCTGGATTTAACGGATCTTCCGCAGCAATTAGTTTTTTATCTCCTTCTGGGTCAGGCCCAAAGGCAGGGTCGATATGATGGTACGTCAACGCATCGTATTTATGTGAAGATGGCGACCAGAAAACCGGACACAAATAAAGAGAGGTTATCCCCAAAGATTTCAGATAATCGAGTTTGTTAATAATACCTTGAATATCGCCACCATAACGACGACGTTGAATATTATGCCAAATGTCTTTCCCGTTTTTTTGTTCATACGGCTGTAATTCATACCAGTCACTTGACCAAGGATGTACTTGGAATTCCGAAGTGCTGTCAAACGGATAAGCACCTTCCTGATCACTGCCTTTAGGGTCATTTGTAAAATCACCATTGCTGAAACGCTCTGGGAAAATTTGGTACCAAACCACGCCTTTACTCCAATTGGGTGTGAAATCCTTTTGAGCCGAAGCAAAGAAAGTCACCAAAAGCGGTACATAAAAAAGTATTTTTTTCATTTATTTAGAAATTAATTATTGTAGTTGGTTAAATGTAGGTAAAACACTTTTTAAAACGAGAGTGTCCTATTTTTTTGTTTTTAGGAAAACGTTGTAGTGTTAATAAATTCCTGAAAGGGTGATTATTTTCCAATAATAATTTGTGCTATTTTCAAAAATTAGGTATAAAAAAGAATTAGTAGTATTTCATTTATAAGTTGTAAAAACAAGTGTTGATTTTTTCAATAAAAACTCAAAAATAACCTAAAATTTTGCGTCAAGAATCTAAGTTTTTACGTATCCCTACGTAAAATTTTACGTCTTGAACCTAAAATTTTAGGTTGGCAAGGTAAAATTTTAGGTGGTACAGCGTAAAATTTTACGCTACTGTACGTAAAATTTTAGGTCAAAAGGGTAAAGGTTTACGTTTAGCTACTTATTTTAGAGCCTCAAATAATAAAAAATAGAATGGAACGAAAAGCATACATTTATGTTTAATTACTTTTTCAAAATATCTTTTTCAAATGGCACTATGCATTTTATTTTACATGGAATGCCTTTTTTACTCTGTTTCTATGTGTTAAAATGAATTACACACAACGGCTATATTATTTCATTATAATTTCAAACGCACCTAAATTATCAAACCTTCAAATTTTCAAGTCCGCAAAATAAATCTTACTTTAGCAGTTCTAAAAAAAGCAACCAAATGATTAGCGAATCCCAGTTTCAAAACGAATTACAAATCTTAATTGCTAATGCCATCCGCGAAGATGTAGGTCCTGGAGATTACAGCTCATTGGCATGTATTCCTGCTACTGCTAACGGAAAAGCCAAATTGTTAGTCAAAGAAAACGGTATCATTGCCGGTGTCGCTTTGGCCAAAATGATATTCGAATATGTCGATCCAAGTTTGCAAATAGAGACTTTTATCAACGACGGAACTGCCGTACAATATGGTGATGTAGTTTTTCACGTTTCGGGAAGTTCACAATCTATTTTAAAATCGGAACGCGTAGTATTAAACTCCATGCAACGCATGTCTGCTATTGCTACAAAAACTCAGGAATACGTTAAGCTACTCGAAGGAACCCAAACCCAAATATTAGATACCCGTAAAACCACACCCGGTTTCCGTGCTGCCGAAAAATGGGCAGTGAAAATAGGAGGAGGCGAAAACCACCGTTTTGCCCTCTATGACATGATTATGCTCAAGGACAATCATAATGATTTTGCTGGCGGCATCACTTTGGCAATAGCCAAAACCAAAGCTTTTTTACAAGAAAATAATCTAGATTTAAAAATCATAGTCGAAGCCAGAAACCTCGACGAAATCAAAGAAATCCTGCAAAGCGAAGGCATTCACCGAATCCTAATAGACAATTTTAACTACGAAGATACTCGTACCGCCGTAGCTTTAATAGGGGACAAATGCCAAACAGAATCCTCCGGTAACATCAATGAGGACACGATACGATTGTATGCTGAATGTGGTGTAAATTACATATCCTCAGGGGCTTTAACACACTCTGTTTCTAATATGGATTTAAGTCTAAAAGCGATATAAATCATGTCAGCGGAAATAGAAGTAAAGCTCCAAAAAATCCCCATAGTACGCAACATCGCAAACGTACTCAAGAAGATAAAACTGCCATGGCTGCAAGGATTATCCCTTTATGATTTGCTTGAATTGTATATTTTGGGCATTATCGAAGGGGCTTTTTCGTACCATGCCAGCGCCGTTGCCTTCAGTTTTTTTATGGCGTTGTTTCCCTTTGCGCTTTTTATTTTAAATCTTATTCCATACATACCAATAGTAGGTTTTCAGGATGATTTTCTCGAATTTGTCAAGGAAGGAGTTCCGCCCAATACCTATGATGCGATTTATAAAATCATCAGCGATATCCTGAACAACAGTCATTCCGGCTTATTATCGTCCGGATTTATCTTGTCCATTTTTTTAATGGCCAACGGATTATCGGGCATACTCGGCGGTTTCGAATCCTCAAAACATGTATTAATCAAACGTGGTTTTTTTCATCAATATTTAGTTGCTTTAGGCATGTCATTAGTCCTGTCTTTTATACTCTTGGTTACCGTGGCAATCATTGTAGTCTTTGAGGTTTTCATCCAGAGAACCATCATTCAGGATGTATTAAGCGACCGTATTCCGTTGATTATTCTCGGGCGATATGCATTTGTTATTTTGATGATTTTGGTGACTTCTTCGGTTTTGTTGCGCTTTGGAACGAAGCAAGTTCATCGACCAAAATTCATCAGTATTGGTTCTGTTTTTACAACCATTCTGATTATTATTTCTTCCTATTTCTTCGGAATTTGGGTAGTGAAATTCTCTAAATACAACGAACTTTACGGCTCCATCGGAACCCTGCTTATCCTGATGTTTTACATTTGGATTAACTGCATGATTCTGCTTTTGGGCTTCGAATTGAATGCTACCATCAACAAATTAAAAAAGAAAAATACCGTTTAATTTTTCAGAAGCTAATCCAGCTATACGTTACAATCTTATGTGCCGAACGCCGGCACACAAGGATTTTCACTACTATCTGGGCTAAAACACCACTCAATTATGAACAAATGGATTGTTTACCTTTCGACTTTATTTTTTACAATACTTTTTCATGCGCAACAACCTACCGTCATCGGAAAATGGAAAACCATCGATGATGAAACCGGAAAAGCCAAATCAATTGTAGAAATTTACGAGAAATCAGGAAAAATCTATGGCAAAGTAGCGGCGATTTTAGAAGCCGAACACCGCGACAAAGTTTGTTTAAATTGTTCAGGTGAAGATAGAAACAAACCCATTCTTGGTATGATTATCATCAAAGGATTAACCAAAGAAGGATCCGAATATAGCTCAGGTAAAATCCTGGACCCCAAAAACGGAAAGCTTTATAAATGCTACATCACTTTAGAATCCAAAGATAAACTCAAAGTGCGCGGTTATATTGGGGTTTCATTGTTTGGAAGAACCCAATATTGGTATCGGGTAAAAAATTAAAATAGAATCGTAAATTTGTCCTGTAACCTGAATCTCTTTCCATGTATTTTGTCGAAGTAATTTTACCACTTTCTCTAGCCAAAACCTTTACGTACCGTATTTCGGAAACCGAATTCCATTATATCAAAAAAGGAATGCGCGTGGCAGTGCCATTTGGTAAAAGCAAAATGTACACGGCTCTGGTTATAGCAACACATCAAAACCAACCCACTTTATACGAAGCCAAAGAAATTCATCAAATTCTGGATGAAAAACCCATTGTAACCGAAATACAAATTGCACATTGGCAATGGATTTCGACCTATTATATGTGTGCTATCGGTGATGTATATCGTGGTGCCATGCCCAGTGCTTTGCTATTAGAAAGTGAAACGGTTATTACTCATAAACAGGATGTGTTTGTAGATGAAAGTCAGCTTTCGGATGATGAATTTTTGGTATATCAGGCGTTGCAACAGCAGAGTTCGTTGAAAGTACATGATATCATTTCCATTTTAAACAAGAAAAATATAGTTCCTGTTCTTCAAAAATTGATAGACAAAAATATATTGGTACTCGAAGAAGAAATTCAAGAAAGTTATAAACCCAAACTGGTTCGTTATGTGCGTTTGCACTCTAAATACGAATCGAATACCGGTTTAAGCGAATTGATTGAAACCTTGAAAAATGCTAATAAGCAAAGGGAAATTGTGATGAGTTATTTTCAACTCAGCGCTTCCGAAAAGACCCGAGGCGAAGCTAAACCCATTACTGTAAAAAAATTAATAGAAGTTGCTAATTCTTCCTCGGCGGTAGTTAAAGCATTAATTGAAAAAGAAATATTCGAGGAATATTTTATTCAGGAAGACCGAGTAAATTTTGCCGGAAAGGCACAAGAAAAAGCCTTGTTATTGAGTCAGGCACAGCAAACGGCTTTTAACGGAATAAAAGACAGTTTCACTCAAAAAGAAGTTTGTTTGTTACACGGCGTAACTTCCAGTGGAAAAACAGAAATATATATCAAGCTTATTGAAGAATACTTGGTTACAGGCAAACAAGTTTTGTATTTGTTACCCGAAATCGCTTTGACGACACAATTAGTAGGTCGTTTGCGAGCTTATTTTGGAGATAAAGTAGCCGTATTTCATTCTAAATACAACAACAACGAGCGAGTTGAAGTCTGGAAACAGGTTCTAGAGAATTCGCCAAAAGCTCAAATCGTAATAGGAGCGAGGTCGGCCTTATTTTTGCCTTTTTATCAGCTTGGTTTTATCATCGTCGATGAAGAGCACGAGCAGACCTTTAAGCAGGTAGATCCTGCGCCACGTTATCATGCGCGTGATGCAGCGATTGTTTTGGCACATTCGCATCAGGCAAAAGTACTTTTGGGTTCGGCAACACCTAGTTTAGAAACCTATTTTAATGCACAATCAGAAAAATATGGTTTAGTCGAAATTTCAGAACGCTTTGGGAACGTACAAATGCCCCTAATTGAATTGGTTGATTTGAAAGATAAATACTTCCGTAAACGAATGACGGGACATTTTAGTGATACTTTGATAGACGATATTACTTTGGCTTTGTCATTGGGAGAACAAGTAATTTTATTTCAAAACAGGAGAGGATATTCTCCTATTATAGAATGCATGACTTGCGGACACGTGCCACAATGCCAGCAATGTGATGTTAGTTTGACCTATCACAAGCATAAGAATCAATTGCGTTGTCATTATTGTGGCTACTCGATGGCAAAACCTACAAACTGTCATTCGTGTTCCAGTATTGATTTGACGACTAAGGGTTTTGGAACCGAACAAATCGAGCAAGAATTGATTTCTATTTTTCCATTGGCAAAAACTGGTCGAATGGATCAGGACACAACGCGAGGGAAATTTGGTTTCGAGAAAATTATCGACAGTTTCAAAAATAGGGAAGTAGATATTTTGGTGGGCACTCAAATGCTTGCAAAAGGATTAGATTTTGACAACGTGAGTTTAGTAGGAATAATGAATGCCGATACGATGTTGTATCATCCTGATTTTAGAGCTTTCGAACGAAGTTTTCAAATGATGACGCAGGTTGCAGGTCGTGCAGGTCGTTCAGAGAAGCAAGGAAAAGTGATTATTCAGACTTATAATCCCAATCATAATACAATTCAGCAGGTTACAAATAATGATTATTTTGGTATGTACAAGGAGCAATTGTACGACCGACAAATTTATAAATATCCGCCTTATTTCAGAATTATAAAAGTGACGCTCAAACACCGTGATTTTGATAAATTAAAAGAAGGAGCGATGTGGTTGTATCAAGTAATGAGTCAAAATCTGAATATGCCGGTTTTGGGGCCGGAAGAACCCGCCATCAGCCGAATCAGAAATGAATATATTCGAACAATATTGATTAAGATACCGCAAAATACGCCGATAGGAAGCACAAAAAAAACTATTCAAAAAATATTGAATAGTTTTGAGGCTGTTGCGCTTTACAGAGCAATTAAAGTTACGTTAAACGTCGATTTTTATTAAAGTACTAATATTGCTTATGCAAAAGTTAGTGCTTTTACTAAATCTTCTTTTTTGTTTCTGCTTAATGGAATTTTTGTCAGACCGATTTCGGCAAATTTACTGTTGAAACGTTCTACTTTATCAATATTGATAATATATGATTTGTGTACGCGTATAAACTTCTCTTTGGACAAATCATTTTCGAAAGATTTCATAGTAGAAAGAACCAGATTGCTGTCTTCTTCGGTTACGACTCTTACATAATCACCAAAAGCTTCAATCCATTTTATTTTGGAAGTGAAAATTTTTAATTTTTTCAAATTACTTTTGATAAAAATATGTTCGCCTTCGTCTTCTTTATTCTCTTTTTTAAGCATATACAAATCCATTACTCTTTTTACAGAAGCATTAAATCGATCTATGGCAATTGGTTTTTGGAGATAGTCTGTGGCATCATAATCAAAGGCTTTCATTGCATATTCGGCCTTAGAAGTGATAAAAACAATTTGAGGTTTTATTTTCAAACCATCCAAAAAGTCAAATCCGCTTATTACCGGCATTTCAACATCTAAAAATATTAAATCCACGGTGTGAATAGACATACAACTTCTTGCTTCAATTGCATTAGAAAAATCACCAATTAAATGTAAATTTGGGTGATTATTCACTAACTTTGCAATGATCATCCTTTGTATGGAGCTATCATCTACAACAACACAATTTAGTTTCATAATAGTATATTTATTAATAATATAAAGTAAATATACCACGAAATAATTAGAAAAACTAATTTTTATCGGTTTTTTTCGTAGTACAACGAATAAAGCCAAAATTTCTTTGTGCATTAAAAAATTATCATTACTTTTGCACCCAAATTAACAAATAAATACATTATTTATGAATCATTATGAAACTGTTTTCATTTTAAATCCCGTTTTATCTGAAGTTCAGGTAAAGGAAACAGTAAGCAAATTTGAAGATTTTCTTACTAGTAGAGGAGCTGAAATGGTATCTAAAGAAGACTGGGGTCTTAAAAAGATGGCTTACGAAATCCAAAACAAGAAAAGTGGTTTTTACCATTTGTTCGAATTTAAAGTATCAGGAGAAGTTCTTATTGCTTTTGAAACTGAATTCAGACGTGACGAAAGAGTTATGCGTTTCTTAACTGTAAGTCTTGACAAACATGCTATCTCTTGGGCTGAAAGAAGAAGAGCAAAACTTAAATCTCAAAAAGCTTAATTATCATGGCAACATTACAACAATCTGCTTCAGGAAAAAAAGACGGAGATATCAGATATCTTACGCCTTTGAACATAGAAACTAACAAAACTAAAAAGTATTGTCGTTTCAAAAAATCAGGTATCAAATATATTGATTATAAAGATGCTGATTTCTTATTGAAATTCGTAAACGAACAAGGGAAAATTCTTCCACGTCGTTTAACTGGAACTTCATTAAAATACCAAAGAAAAGTGTCTGTAGCTGTAAAAAGAGCTCGTCACTTAGCTTTAATGCCATATGTGGCTGATTTACTAAAATAATATTTAACTCAGTTGTTGGTTTTCTGAAACATGAAACCTAACTTCTATAATAAAGGACAACAACATGGAACTTATTTTAAAGAAAGACGTTCAAAATTTAGGATTTAAAGATGATGTAGTAACTGTGAAAAATGGTTACGGTCGTAACTTTTTGATTCCACAAGGTCACGCACAATTAGCAACTCCTTCTGCAAAGAAAGTATTAGCTGAAAACCTAAAACAAAGAGCGCACAAAGAAGCTAAAGTTGTAGCAGATGCAAAAGCATTAGCTGAAGCTTTGAAAGCTATCGAAATTAAAATCTTTGCAAAAGCAGGTGGTGAAAAATTATTCGGTTCAATCACGAATATTGATATCGCTGAAGCTTTAGCTAAAGGAGGTCAAGTAATTGACAGAAAATTCATCACTAGCGGTATCGTTAAACGTACTGGTAAATACGCTGCAAGCGTTCGTTTACACAGAGATGTAATCGTAGAATTAGCTTACGAAATTGTTGCTGAAAAAGCATAATTTCTTAATTCATACTACTAAATCCCGATGTAAATCGGGATTTTTTTTGTTTAATCTGAACTCATTTCAGATTATTTAATCCTAAATTATAACACATTGAGCTCCTTATTTAAAAAGGTGCTGAGATAAATTCAGTAGAAATGAAATACTCAAGATTAACAAAAGAGCAATTTGAAGAATTGAATCAGGAATTCAGTACTTTTCTGGCTACTCAGGCAATTGATCAAGCCGAATGGGATGTGATTAAAACCGAAAAACCGGAAATAGCAGAGCAGGAATTAGATGTGTTTTCAGATTTAATTTGGGAAGGCGTTCTGACAAAAGCTGTGTATTTAGAGCATTTTTCTAAAAATCATATTTTTCTTTTTCATTGTTTTGATACTTATGTGAAGTCTATTGTTTTGAAATCATTAGTTCCTGAAACTGATTTTTTGACCCGTGAAGGCTTACAATGGCTTAGTGATAATATGTTTACGGATACTATTGAAATGAAAGTAGGTAAAAAAGAATTTACTGACGAACGCAATGTGTCCATTTTTGGATTGATACAACAAGGTGCTTTCTTAAGTGACGGACAATTATATCAACAAATAAATTCGATTATTGAATCGTAATTTTATCGTTATTTCTTTTAATTTGGTTATTTTAGTGCATTATTTAAAGCATTATAATAGCCAATTTTTTTATTTTCTATGGACATTCAAAATACAATTCAAACCTTAAGAGCCGAATTAAATCAACACAATTATAATTACTATGTGTTAGATAAACCAACGATTTCTGACTTTGAATTTGATTTGAAGTTAAAACAGCTTCAAGATTTAGAAAATAAATATCCAGAATTTTTTGATGAAAATTCACCAACACAACGCATCGGTGGTGCCATTACAAAGAACTTTCAGACTGTACCACACGAATATCGTATGTATTCCTTAGATAATTCTTATTCTAAAGAAGATTTAATTGACTGGGAAATCCGTATCCAAAAAGTATTAGGCAATGTGCCATTAGAATATACCTGCGAACTTAAATATGATGGTGCTTCCATAAGTATTACGTATGAAAACGGAAAACTTAAACGCGCTGTTACCCGAGGCGATGGTTTTCAAGGAGATGATGTGACCAATAATATTAAAACTATAAAATCAATACCATTGCAATTAAAAGGGAACTATCCCGAAAAATTTGCTGTGCGAGGAGAGATTATTTTACCTTTTGCCGGATTTGAAAAAATGAATCAGGAATTGATTGAAATTGGTGAAACACCGTATTCAAATCCTAGAAATACTGCTTCAGGAAGTTTAAAATTGCAAGACAGTACCGAAGTGGCTAAACGTCCTTTAGATTGTTTGTTATACTTTTTGATAGGGAATAATTTACCTTTCAATACGCAATTTGAAGGTTTAGAAACTGCAAGAAGTTGGGGTTTCAAAGCTCCAAAAGAAGCCAAGTTAGCTCATAATATGGAAGAAGTTTTTCAATACATTGATTATTGGGATACGCATAGACATAATCTTCCCTATGAAACGGATGGCGTGGTAATAAAAGTAAATAGTTTCCAGCATCAAGATGAATTGGGCTTTACGGCCAAATCGCCACGTTGGGCAATTGCTTATAAATTCAAATCAGAACAAGTTTCCACTAAATTAAAATCCATTTCTTACCAAGTGGGACGAACAGGAGCGATTACTCCTGTTGCTAATTTAGAACCTGTACAATTGGCAGGAACAATTGTAAAACGTGCTTCTTTGCATAATGCTGATCAAATAGAAAAATTAGATATTCGAGTAGGAGATACCGTTTTTGTGGAAAAAGGAGGAGAGATAATCCCTAAAATAATTGCTGTTGATTTAAGTCAGCGTCCCGAAAATGCAAGTGTTACCGAATATATCACTCATTGTCCTGAATGCAATACAGAATTAATACGAGGTGAAGGAGAAGCAAATCATTATTGTCCTAATTTTTATGGTTGTCCACCACAGATTATAGGTCGAATTCAGCATTATATTTCCAGAAAAGCGATGGATATTGAAGGACTTGGTGGAGAAACAGTAGCCTTATTGTTCAATAATGGGTTAGTACACAATTATGCAGATTTATATGAGTTAACTGTTGAGCAGATATTACCTTTGGAACGAATGGCTCAAAAATCGGCAGAGAATTTAGTGAAAGGAGTAGCACATTCAAAAGAGGTTCCTTTTGAGCGTGTGTTATTTGCTTTAGGCATTCGATTTGTTGGTGAGACAGTGGCTAAAAAATTAGCGAAGCATTATAAAAGTATTGATGCTCTGAGTCAAGCCAGTTTGATGGACTTAATTTTAGTAGATGAAATTGGGGATAGAATTGCTCAAAGTGTACTTGATTTCTTTGAAAATCAAGAAAACAGAAAAATCATTGACCGACTGAAAAAATACGGAATACAATTTGAAGTTGTTGAAAAAGTAAACCCAAACGCAACTACTAAACTCATCGGCAAAACATTCGTTGTTTCTGGTGTTTTCGAAAAATTCTCGAGAGATGATTTGAAAAAAGCCATTGAAGATAACGGTGGCAAAGTAGGAAGTTCTATTTCTGCAAAAACAGATTATGTTGTTGCGGGAGATAATATGGGACCTGCAAAATTAGAAAAAGCGAATAAACTCAATATTCCTATAATCTCTGAAAATGAATTTATGGATTTAATAAATTAAAAATAAATACCGTATATGTTAGTTTCTAAAGATAAAAACAGCACTGAAAAATGGCTTACAATTTTGTTTTTTGCTGTAGCAGCCATTGAGGTTACAGTTGAATCATTGGCTAACAAACCACTGCTATTTGTTTTTAAACCACTAATTTCAATACTATTGATGATTCTGTATTGGAACACTTCAGCCCAAAAAAATCCGCTTTTTTTTGTTGCAATACTATTTTCATTAATTACGAATGCATTCTTTATTCCTAATACTGAGAAAATGCTATTTATAGGATTGCTTTTCTTTTTTGTACATCGAATCTTGATGATTTATTATATTGTAAAATTAATTAAATTAAGAGATTACATTCCTTTATGTATAGCAGTTCTTCCGTTTATTTTTCTCTTTTTTTATTTATTATCTATTTCTACGGGAATCACTTCAAAAAGTTATTTTATTTTGATAATTCAAAATATATTAATTTCTATTATCGGAGGAATTGCCGTATCTAATTATGTGATGAATGATGTCAAAAAAAGTCCGCTACTATTGATTTTTGGATTAGTATCGGTTACTCAATATTTTATAGTTTTTATTGAAAAATATTATCTTTCATCATTAGCGCCAACTATTTTTAGACCATTGGCTATGACTTTAAATATTGCGGTCTATTACATTTTTTATAAATATGTAATCGATGTTGAAAATTCTAATTTTGCTTTAGACCCAAATAAAATTATACAATAATAGATTTTGCTTCATGAGATTTAGCTTTGTCATTGTCTAAGTAAAAATCAATTCTACCCAGATTGATACCGTAACAACCAACTTGATTCACTAAAACCTCTCTCCCAACACTGTTTTTCACAATCGTTGGTTTATCCAGGAAAGTATGAGTATGACCACCAATTATCAAATCAATATCCTGAGTTAATTCCGCTAATTTCAAATCACAAATTTTTGTTGGCTCCTCTTTGTATTTGTATCCCAAATGTGACAAACAAATTACTAAATCACATTTTTGTTCTTTCTTTAAAATACGAACCATGTCTTGCGCTGTCTCAACAGGATTATTCCAAACCGTTTCTTTGTACATTCTCTTATCGACCAAACCTTCAAGTTCAATTCCAAGACCAAAAACACCTACTTTTATTCCGTTTTTATGGAAGATTTTATACGGTTTAACAAAACCATCCATTGCGGTATTTTTAAAATCATAATTCGCAGAAACAAATTCAAAAGTGGCGTGAGGCATTTGAGCGCGCAAACCTTCTACAGCGTTATCAAAATCATGATTCCCAATGGTTGACAAATCATATTGCATCATGCTCATCAATTTAAATTCCAATTCACCACCATAATAGTTAAAATAAGGAGTTCCTTGAAAAATATCACCAGCATCAAGCAGTAAAAGATTGGGGTTTTCTTTTCGAATCGTTTCAATCAAAGCCGCTCTGCGAACCACGCCACCCATATTCGGATTTCTGGGATGATCCGCCGGAAAAGGATCGATATAACTGTGAACATCATTAGTATGCAAAATCGTTAAGTGTTTTATATCAACAGATTTAAAACTGCTCATCGAAACACCTAAACCAAGCAATGCTGTACCTGCAGCTGTTTTTTCTATAAAATCTCTTCTTTTCATTTTTTTATTTTTTGGAGCTTAATCCAGCTTTCCGTTTCAATCCACGCAAAAAAGCGTGGGATTTTCTCTGCAATCGGGGCTAGGCATTCTATTTTTTCAGGACTATTTTTTTTAGCGGGACATTAAAATTTTACTCAACAGTAATTCGGACATCTTTTGTAACAGGAATAGTATCCACTTCTTTGAAATAATCAATCAGAATGTTTCTTAGCTTATAATCTAAATCAAATTTCTGAATCCCTTTTTTGAAGAAGTTCATATTATCTCCGCCATTAGATAAATAATCATTTGTTGCCACATAATAAATAGCTTCTTTTTCAACCGTTTTTCCGTGCACAAGTACGTTTTTTGGTTGATTATTTTTGTCAATAGTAAATGACATTCCAGCTAATGGATGGGCTTTTTTAGTTACTATAAAATAGTCAACCAATTCTAAAATTTGTTCTCCTTTCAATGCAATAACAACAAGGCTGTTTTCAAATGGCATGATTTCAAAAGCGGTTCTGGAAGTTACATTCCCCTTTGGAAGAATTGAACGAATCCCGCCGTTGTTGAGTAAGCAGATATCGATATTCTTTTTTTCTCTGGCATTAAATACAAGATTTCCTCTCTGTAAAGTAACATCAGCCATCAAATTACCAATTGTAGTTTGCCATTCTCCAGAACTTTTATCTAATGTTTCCGGGCAATACGCTAAAACACTGTCTAAATCTTTGTTGATATGTTCTCGATACGGTTTAATAAAGTTTTCAATTTCAGGGACTTGATTTTGCTTTTCGGTAATCGGAATTCGTTTCCCCTCTATTTTAGAAACATAATAGGGTTGCTTGCTGCAGGAAATAACAAAAAAAAGTGTTAAGAATATAACAAAAAGTTTTAAAACACCGTTATACTTTTTTAGATTTACCATTTTAAATGTGACTTAATTAATTAATTTTGTAAACAAGTAAAAGTAGTATGTTTTTAAATTATATAAAGGATTTTATTGTAAAAAAAACATTAAAAAACAGGTTGCATAATGTAAAAACAAATGCTGCTTCTGATGGTATACAAACAGTTGGTTTACTTGTAGATGAGAGTTATTTTTCGGATAAAGAAGACTTGGTAAAAGAATTAGTTACCAATGGAATTGAAGAGAAAAACATCAAAATTATAGTTTACAGGGATAAAATTAAAAAGAATGAGCAGTACATTCAACCTACTTTTGGTGCAAAACACCTTAATTGGAACGGAACTGTTTCGGATCCTGTAATAAATGATTTTATTAAGGAAAAGTTCGATTTGTTGATTAGTTATTATGATGTCGAAAAAGCAACTTTGTTGTTTATCACCCATAATTCAAAAGCCCAATTCAAAGTTGGATTTTCCTCAATAGACAAGCGACTGAATCATTTGATGATTAATACCAATGCCGAAAATTACAAAGTTTTTGTGCATGAATTATTCAGATATTTAAAAATATTAAACAAAATATAATCTAATATGCAATCATTAATAGGAACTGGTGTTGCTCTAGTAACTCCTTTCAAACAAGATTTTTCAATTGATACAGAAGCATTAAAAAGAATTGTAAATTTTTCTATTGACGGCGGAATTGAATATCTTGTGGTATTGGGCACCACAGCCGAAAATGCAACTTTATCACAAGAAGAAAAAGAATTAGTTATTGATTCCGTAATTGAGGCTAATAATGGCAGATTGCCTTTAGTCCTTGGAGTAGGAGGGAATAATACTTTAAAAGTTGTTGAAGAATTAAAAACGAGAGACTTTTCAGCATTTACAGCGATACTTTCTGTTTCTCCATATTATAATAAACCAACTCAAGAAGGAATATATCAGCATTTTAAAGCAGTTGCCGAAGCTTCTCCAATACCTGTAATTTTGTACAATGTACCTGGAAGAACCGGGAGTAATATGTTACCGGCAACCGTTCTGAGATTAGCGAATGATTTTAAAAATGTAGTTGCTATCAAAGAAGCAGCAGGAGATTTAGTTCAAGCGATGCAATTGTTGAAGAATAAACCTAACGATTTTATGGTTATTTCCGGAGATGATATGATTGCTTTACCTATGGTTTTAGCAGGAGGATCTGGCGTTATATCCGTAATTGGACAAGGTTTCCCAAAAGAGTTTTCAGAAATGATTCGATTAGGACTTAACCGAAAAGTAGATGAAGCATTCAAATCGCAGTACCTTTTAGATGAATGTATCGACATGATTTTTGAGCAAGGAAATCCTGCAGGAATCAAACAAGTGTTTCTGTCATTGGGAATAGCGGAGAATACCGTTCGTTTACCATTGGTTACAGTTGACGAATCATTAGCGAATCGAATCAACCAGTTTATCAAGAATATCGATAAATAAGCCCAATAAATACCGCTTTTTTTTAAGCAAAAAAATATTTTGTAGTAGCTAAATTAATACCTAAATTTGCCACCGAAACTTCGGTATGATTTTTTATAGGTTGAATTCGATTGAAAAATCATAATAAAAGTAAAAAAATGAAAAAAATAGTATCTTTATTGCTTGTTGTTCTTTTTTTGGGTTCTTGTAACGAATACCAAAAAGCATTAAAATCCGAAGATGTTGCTGTTAAATTCGATATGGCCAGTAAATTATATGATGCTGGAAAGTATTCAAAAGCCATTCGTATTTTTGAACAAATTGCGCCTGCTTACAGAGGGAAACCTCAGGCGGAAAAATTGTTCTACATGTTTTCACAATCCTATTTTAAGACCAAACAATATTATTTAGCCGGTTACCAATTCGAAAGCTTTGTTTCAAGTTATCCAAAAAGCGAAAAGTTACAAGAAGCTTCCTTTTTAGGGGCCAAAAGCTACTCGATGTTGTCTCCAGTTTACAGTTTAGATCAAGTTGATACGATAAAAGCAATTGATAAATTACAGTCATTTATTGATAATTATCCAAATTCAGAATATTTAGCAGAAGCCAATGCAATTGTAAAAGTATTAAATGAAAAAATAGAGAAAAAGGTTTATGAAAATGCAAAAGGATATAATACGATTTCCGATTATAAATCAGCCTTAGTTGCTTTTGATAATTTTATAGCAGATTATCCTGGAACACCTTTTAAAGAAGATGCTTTGTTTTACAAATTAGATTCAGCGTATCAATTAGCAATCAACAGCGTTCCTGCAAAAATGGAAGATCGATTGAATGTAGCTAAAACAGCGTATTCTAACTTGATAAAATTTAATGCTGAAACTCAATACAAAGAAAAAGCGGGTGACATGTTTGCCCGAATAGAAAAAGATTTACAAAAATTTACTAAATAAAAAAAGTCATGGATTTAAAAAAGACGAATGCTCCAGTAAATACAATAACATACAACAAAACTGTTATTGAAGAACCTACTGGTAATGTGTATGAAGCGATAACCATTATGGCTAAAAGAGCAAACCAAATCAATTCTGAAATCAAAAAAGAATTGACTGAGAAATTGGAAGAATTTGCTACATATAATGACAGTCTTGAAGAAGTTTTTGAAAACAAAGAGCAAATTGAGGTTTCAAAGTTTTACGAAAAATTGCCTAAGCCACATGCTTTAGCCGTTCAAGAATGGTTAGACGGTAAAATTTACCACAGAGATTCAAATAAATAAGCTACAACAATGTCAGTTTTAAACGGTAAGAAAATTTTACTAGGTATTTCTGGTGGAATTGCTGCCTATAAAACAGCTTCATTGGTACGCCTTTTCATAAAAGCAGGTGCACATGTCCAAGTGATCATGACACCTGCTTCTAAGGATTTTATAACTCCTCTAACGTTATCTACGTTATCAAAAAATCCTGTACATTCCACTTTTTACAATCAAGAAGAAGAAAACAACGGAACTTGGAATAATCATGTCGAATTAGCACTTTGGGCTGATTTGATGCTTATTGCTCCTGCAACTGCCAATACATTATCAAAAATGGCTAACGGCACTTGTGATAATCTTCTGATGGCAGTGTATTTATCTGCAAAATGTCCTGTTTATTTTGCCCCGGCAATGGACTTGGATATGTACAAACATCCTACTACAATTGCTAATTTTAGTGCTTTAACTCAATTTGGGAATACATTGATTCCTGCTGAAAACGGCGAGTTAGCCAGTGGTTTATCAGGAGAGGGAAGAATGGCGGAACCGGAAAATATAATTGCCTTTTTGGAAGCCGATTTAGAAAGCAAACTACCACTTAAAGGAAAAAAAATACTGATAACTGCGGGGCCTACATACGAAGCAATAGATCCTGTGCGTTTTATAGGGAATCATTCTTCGGGAAAAATGGGATTTGATATTGCATTGAGCGCAGCAAATTTAGGAGCTTCGGTAATACTAGTTTCCGGTCCTACAAATTGCAAAGTTCATAATTCTTTGATAGAAGTTATTCCCGTTGTTTCGGCTCAGGAAATGTACGATGCCTGTCATGAGCATTACGCAGATGTAGATGTTGCGATTGCAGCAGCTGCAGTTGCTGATTATAAGCCAAAGAATGTTGCCACCCAAAAAATAAAAAAAGCGGCTGACGAGTTTACAATTGAACTCGAAAGAACAAAAGATATACTGGCTTCTTTTGGAGCAAATAAAAAAAATCAGTTTTTGATTGGATTTGCTTTGGAAACCGAAAATGAAATTGAAAATGCGAAGTTAAAAATTCAGAAAAAAAACTTAGATTTGATAGTCTTAAATTCTTTGCAGGATAAAGGGGCAGGTTTTGGAAAAGACACAAATAAAATTACTTTTATCGATAAATCTTTCCATATTGAACCTATGGAATTAAAATCGAAAGAAGCAGTTGCGGATGATATACTAAACAAAGTAATAGCCTTTTTTTATGAATAAAATAATTGCTTTTTTCTTCTTTTTTGTTTGTTCACTATCACAAGCACAACAGTTGAATTGTACGGTTACCGTTAATGCACAAAGGCTTTCTAATGCTAATCAACAAGTTTTTAAAACCTTGCAATCTTCATTAACTGAGTTTGTAAATAAAACAGATTGGACGGGGCAAGCCCTGAAGCAAAACGAAAAAATAAACTGTTCGATGTACATTACGTTGTCATCAAATAATTCAGACCAATTTACAGGAACTATCCAAGTGCAGTCTTCAAGGCTAATTTTTAATTCGTCTTATTCTTCACCGGTTTTAAATTTTAATGATAAAGACTTTAGTTTTACCTACACAGAGTTTGAAAATTTACTTTATAATCCTTCGGTTTTCGAATCTAATTTGGTTTCTGTAGTATCTTTTTACAGTTATATGATTTTAGGTATGGATGCTGATACTTTTTTGCCACTAGCGGGTAATCCTTATTTTGATTCTGCCCAAAATATTGCTAATGTAGCACAACAAGGCGGTTATAAAGGTTGGAGTCAATCGGATGGAAATCAAAACAGGTATTTTTTAATAAATGATATGCTATCTCCAACTTTTGTAGAGATTAGACAGACTTCTTTAAATTATCATGCTGGATTGGATATAATGCACCAAGATTTAAAATCAGCTAAAGAAAAGATAAAAACAGCGGTACTTAATCTTAATAAAGTAAACGTATTACGACCAAATGCATTTTTGACCCGTGTATTTTTTGATGCTAAATACGACGAAATTGTTTCTGTTTTTTCTGGTGGCCCAAGTATTTCTATAACAGACTTAGTTGAGAATTTGAATAAAATTTCCCCTTTGAATTCCAGTAAATGGGCATCAATTAAGTATTAGTTGTTTTCTTTTATCAGTACAAAACCTAGTTTTTCATTACAAAATATATATAAATGATTACATCACTATCGATAAAAAACTATGCCTTAATAGAAAAATTATCTATTGATTTTTCTAAAGGTTTTTCAATTATTACAGGAGAAACAGGTGCCGGTAAATCGATAATATTAGGAGCTTTAGGACTCGTTTTAGGAAAAAGAGCCGATTTAACTTCATTGAAAAACAAAGAAGAAAAGTGTATTATTGAAGCGCACTTTGAGATTTCAAAATATAACTTACTTCCATTTTTTGAGGCAAATGATTTAGATTATGAAGAGGATACAATTATTCGACGTGAAATCTTGCCTTCGGGAAAATCAAGAGCATTTATAAATGACAGTCCTGTAAACCTTCAGGAATTGCAGGAATTAAGTTTGTATTTGATTGACATTCATTCGCAACAACAAACTCAGGAACTTTCGGATGAAAATGTTCAATTTAAAATTATTGACGCTATTGCGAATAATCAACACGATATTTTGCAGTATCAAACTCTTTTAAAAAGTTATAAAGCGGATAAATCGCATTTAAATATATTGCTCAAAAGACAAGGCGATTCGATAAAAGAACAAGAATACAATACCTTTTTATTAGAAGAATTGGTATCGGCACAACTGAAATCAGGAGAACAAGAAGTGCTTGAAGCAGATTTTGAGAAACTCAATAATGTCGAAATAATAAAAGAATCAATTGATAAATCCTTGGCTATTGCCAATGAAGAACAAATTGGGGTTTTGGATCATTTGAAAGAAATTAAAGTTTCTTTACAAAAAATTGCTTCTTTTTCACCGGATTATCATTCCTTATTAAAAAGAATAACAAGTATTACGATAGAATTTGATGATATTTCAGATGAACTAAACCGATGTTCAGAGAAATTAATAAATGATCCGGAACAATTAGAATTAATCAGTCAGAAGTTACAGTTGATTTTTAATTTGCAAAAGAAGCATCAGGTTACTACAGTAGATGAGTTATTGGAAATCCAAACTAAATTAGAAAATTCTATTTTAGAGATTGGAAATTTAGAAGAGGAAATTTCAGAACTATCGCATACTATTCAAGAAAAAACCATTGCATTAGATGCTTTATCTACCGTAATTCATGAAAATAGAGTAGGATCAATTCCTGTTTTATCTCAAAAATTAATTGCGATTTTAGAAACATTAGGAATGCCTAATGTGCGCTTTAACATTGATATTAATGCTACTCCAAACTATTATGCAAATGGAAAAGATGAAATTCAATTTTTGTTTTCGGCGAACAAAGGAACTGATTTTGGATTGTTGAAAAAAGTGGCTTCGGGCGGAGAAATGTCAAGGATTATGCTGGCTGTTAAGGCAATTTTAGCGCAATATTCAAAATTACCAACTTTAATTTTTGATGAAATTGATACGGGAGTTTCTGGAGAAATTGCTATTCGAATGGGTGAAATCATGAAAGAAATGAGTACTTCAATGCAGATTTTTGCTATCACACATTTACCACAAATCGCAGCTAAAGGAACCGCACATTTCAAGGTCTATAAGTCTACGGTTGGCGATGATACTCAATCCGAATTAAAGTTGTTGAATACTGATGAAAGGGTTGTGGAAATAGCACAAATGTTATCTGGAACTGTTGTTTCGGATTCAGCCTTAAATCATGCTAAAGCCTTGCTGAACTAAAAAAATGAGCTATATTTGCCATTCAAATTCAATAAAATTTAGTTAAAAATTAAAAAATATTTTCGGATTTAAAGAGCTCCGATTAACAAAATAAATTAACGAATAGCCTGATATGATTATAGAACCTAGAATGAGAGGATTTATTTGTTTGACATCTCACCCAGAAGGATGCGAACAAAATGTTAAAAATCAAATTGCATATGTACAATCTAAAGGACCAATCGATGGTGCTAAAAAAGTATTGGTAATTGGAGCTTCAACCGGTTTTGGTCTGGCTTCGAGGATTACAAGTGCTTTTGGATCTGATGCCGCTACAATTGGCGTGTTTTTTGAAAAACCTCCTTTGGAAGGAAAACCGGGATCTCCAGGTTGGTATAATTCTGCAGCTTTTGAAAAAGAAGCTCATAAAGCAGGATTGTATGCAAAAAGTATCAATGGAGATGCTTTTTCTAATGAAATAAAAAAACAAACTTTAGACTTAATCAAAGCTGATTTAGGTCAAATAGATTTAATCATTTACAGTCTAGCTTCGCCAGTTCGTATTCATCCGGTTACAGGTGTTTTGCACCGTTCTGTTTTGAAACCGATTGGATCTACTTTTACTAACAAAACAGTTGATTTTCATACTGGAATTGTTTCTGAAATTTCGATAGAGCCATGTAATGAAGAAGATATTGCAAATACTGTTGCTGTAATGGGTGGTGAAGATTGGGCAATGTGGATTGATGCTTTAAAATCAGAAAATCTATTAGCTCCAGGAGCTACGACTGTTGCTTATTCTTATATTGGGCCATCATTAACGGAGGCGGTGTATAGAAAAGGAACAATTGGTCGTGCCAAAGATCATCTTGAAGCTACTGCATTTTCTATTTCGGACAGTTTGAAAGACATTAAAGGAAAAGCTTTTGTTTCTGTAAATAAAGCTTTGGTAACACAAGCAAGTTCTGCAATTCCTGTAATTCCATTGTATATTTCATTGTTATATAAAATAATGAAAGAAGAGGGAATTCATGAAGGATGTATTGAGCAAATTCAGCGTTTGTATCAAGACAGATTGTATTCTGGAAATGAAATTCCAGTTGATGAAAATGGAAGAATCCGTATTGACGATTGGGAGATGAGAGAAGATGTACAGGCTAAGGTAGCAAAATTATGGTTAGAAGCAACTACAGAAACTTTACCACAATTAGGAGATTTAGCTGGATACAAACAAGATTTTCTTAATCTTTTTGGATTTGGATTCGAAGGAGTAGATTATTTAGCAGATACAAATGAAGTAGTAAGAATTTCAAGTATAGCTTAATTAATTTATCCTCATATCATACTAAACCATCAATGAATAATTGATGGTTTTTTTATGGATAAAGAGTATATTTGTTAAAATTTAAAATCACAAAATACACACCATAATACGTATTAATAATTATGCTTTTTTCTCTAATTATACCTGTTTACAATCGTCCAGATGAAGTTGATGAACTATTAGAAAGTTTGTCACAACAAGATTATACCAAAAATTTTGAAGTTGTAATAGTTGAAGACGGTTCTTCGTTGCGGTGTGATGATGTGGTGCGCAAGTATGCGGGTAAATTGCATTTGTCATATTGTTATAAAGAAAATTCAGGTCCGGGAGATTCAAGGAATTATGGAATGAAAAAAGCAAATGGAGATTATTTCATCATTTTTGATTCTGATTGTATAATTCCAAATCACTATTTATCCGAAGTTGATAAAGCTTTAAAACAAAATTATGTCGATTGTTTTGGTGGGCCGGATAAGGCATTAGATAGTTTTTCGGATATACAGAAAGCGATTAATTTTGCTATGACTTCTTTTTTGACAACAGGAGGAATTCGTGGTGGTTCTGAGAAAATTGACAAATTCCAACCTAGAAGTTTTAATATGGGAATGTCCAGAAAAGCTTTTGAAGCATCAAAAGGTTTTGGAAATATTCATCCCGGAGAAGATCCTGATTTATCAATACGGTTGTGGAATTTAGGTTTCGAAACCAAACTTTTTACAAAAGCATTCGTTTATCACAAAAGAAGAATTGATTGGGATAAATTTTCGGTTCAAGTGAATAAATTTGGTAAAGCAAGACCTATTTTAAACAGTTGGTATCCACAATATAATAAACTGACTTTTTTCTTTCCTACGGTATTTATAATTGGATTTTTTCTTTCAATAGTATTGCTTCTTTTTAATCAGGATACTTTACTTCAATTGTATATTCTATATTTTTTGGTATTGTTTTTGGTGTCTACTTATCAAAATAAAAGTCTAAAAATAGGATATTTATCTCTAATTGCAGTTTGGAAACAGTTTTATGGTTATGGTTTGGGTTTTTTGAAATCGTATATCAAAGTAATTATTATGAAACAAAAACCTCAAGAAGCTTTTCCGGAATTATTTTTCAAAATTTAATATGACAAAAATAATTGGGTTGACAGGTGGTATTGGAAGTGGTAAAACTACGATTGCCAATTATTTTTCAACTTTGGGAATCCCAGTATATATAGCCGATGATGAGGCAAAAAAGCTGATGGAATCCTCGGAGGTCAAAGATTCAATTAAAGAAAAATTTGGAGAAAGTATTTTTGACAATACTATTTTGAACAGGGCAAAACTAGCGGAGATTGTTTTTGCAGATTCAGAGAAATTAGATCAACTCAACGCGATTGTTCATCCGGCAGTACGAAATCATTTTGAAAAATGGTTGCTAAACCATAAAGCCTCTCCGTTTGTTATTTATGAAGCTGCAATTTTATTTGAAAGTGGCAATTATAAAAACTGCGATTATATAATAACAGTAACGGCACCTTTAGAGTCTAGAATTCAAAGAGTTATTGAAAGAGATAAAACAAACCGAGAACAGGTTTTAAAAAGAATAAACGCACAATGGAATGATGAACAACGCATTTCAAAAAGTAACTTTATAATTGATAATAGAAATATTGAAACTGCAAAACTGAAAGCAGAAGAAATTCTTAAAATTTTAAATATTCAACAAAATGAAGGTTAGATGTTAATATTTGGTTAATCTATTATTTAATATATTGTTAAAATACTAATTTTGTTTCGATGAATAAACTTTTTTTTAGATTGTTAGTTTTATTGATGAGTCTGTCCTTAATAGGGATAATTCTTGTCCAAGTATATTGGTTTAATACCTCGTTTAAAAATAATGACGAACAGTTTAAATTTCATGTAAAACAGGTTATTGGTAATGTCGCCGACAAACTTCAAAAACAAGAAGCTTACAGTTTTTATGATAAGATAAATCATTATAAAGACAGTACGGGAAAAGTTCCAAAAAAAGATGATTTATTGGAATTTTATTATGTTCAAAAAAATCCAAGAACGAATAAAACAATTATTTATTCTAACAGTATTATTTCTGAAGATTACAATATATCGCCTTCGTTCTTTGATAAAAAATTTGATAGTGAAAAATTTAAAAGTTTTAGTTCTAAACGTGTAACTGAAGTTTATAACAATAATAATATAGTTGATAATTCCGGAACCAGTCAAAGTTTAATACCAGACGTAAGGGTTGAAAAATCAGGGAATCTGGACATTTTGGATAATGCGCTTTTTGAAATTTCAGCAAAAGATGTTTTGTCTGCAATGCCTTTAGAAGAACGTGTTTCGAGAGATGTTTTGCAAAAACTGATAAAAAAAGAATTAGAAGAATATGGTGTGAAAACTAAATTTGAGTTTGGAATATTAAACAATGGTATTCAGACTAAAATACGATCTAGTGATTTTAAATACGATAAAAATGCAACATATTCCATTCCTATTTTTACAGATAATGAAGGGAATGAAAAATATAAATTACTAGTTACATTTCCGCATAAAAAGAAATTTTTATTGTCAGAACTCGTTAGTATAACAATATTGTCTATCATTTTTACGCTTATTATTATTATAGCTTATTCAAGTGCGTTAAGTCAATTGATTCGTCAACGTCAAATTTCTGAAATCAAAAATGATTTTATTAATAATATGACCCATGAGTTTAAAACACCAATTGCCACTATCAATTTGGCTCTTGATGCAATAAGAAACCCGAAAATAATTGATGATAAAGAGAAGGTATTGCGATATCTGCAAATGATAAGGGACGAGAATAAAAGAATGCATGCCCAAGTTGAGAATGTGTTACGCATTTCAAAATTAGAGAAAAAAGAATTGGATATTGAAAAAGAATCCAGCAATATTGAGGATATTATTTATGATGCTATCGAGCATGTAAATTTGATTCTTGAAGACAGAGAAGGTTCTATAACAACACATTTTGATGCTGCCAGAACTTCAGTTTTAATCAATGATGTACATTTTACCAATGTGATTGTGAATATATTGGAAAATGCGATTAAGTATTCACCCAATACTCCAAAGATTGATATTTACACGGAGAATATTAAAGATATGGTTCTCATAAAAGTAAAAGATAATGGTTTGGGAATGAGTAAGGTGGCTCAGAAAAGAATTTTTGAAAAATTTTACAGAGAACATACAGGCGACATTCATAACGTAAAAGGACATGGATTAGGTTTAGCCTATGTTAAAAGAATTGTAGAAGACCATAATGGTCAAGTTTATGTAGAAAGTGAAAAGGGAAAAGGAAGTACCTTCATAATAAAAATACCACTAATAAATTAAAATATGGAAAATGTAAATAAAAAAATACTTTTAGTTGAAGATGACCTTAATTTTGGTGCTGTACTAAAAGACTATTTAATGCTGAACGATTTTGATGTTGTTTTGGCGAAAAACGGTATGGAAGGTTTTGAAAAATTCAAAAAAGATTCCTACGACTTATGTATTTTAGATGTAATGATGCCTTATAAAGATGGATATACTTTAGCAAAAGAAATAAGAGAGAAAAACAACGAAGTGCCTATCATTTTTTTAACAGCAAAATCTATGAAAGAAGATGTGTTAAAAGGATATAAAGCCGGAGCTGATGATTATCTTAATAAACCTTTTGATTC